>JBDKJX010000043.1:0-33983 GCA_039796405.1 Pseudomonadota bacterium | reverse complement strand
AGAGGATGATCGTTACGATCAAATGAAGCTAGGCCTCTAGCCGCCTTTAGGCGGCTCCTGATTTACCAGCGCCTTCGAGGCGCCCCTGCAATAAACCTCCGGCTTTGCCGGAGGTAATTTAATTTTACCTGATTATGTCTCCACACGCGCTTGATCCGGCTTGAATAAGGTACGTGTGGAATAAAGCCGCTCCACGTCAAAACCAATTAAGTCATCTGAAGTTGGCAATATGCCGTACAGGTCTCTAAATCAAGGGCTCCACAGCAAAAGAGACACAATCAGGTAATTTTATATAAGCGCGGATAGTGCAAATACTCGATGCAACTGAGTAGATAAGTCGTCTAAGATTTCGCATCAATGAAGTGACTAAGAAATCAGATTAATACAAACGCTTAATGAAAGGCTGTGGTTTACTTAGATCCGGCAAAGAAGATTAACCTCTGCCGTACAAAATCCGGTACAGATAAAGAAAAAGCCTCGCATAAGCGAGGCTAAGTCTTTGATTCTATTGGTCGGAATGAGAGGATTCGAACCTCCGACCCCTTGCACCCCATGCAAGTGCGCTACCGGGCTGCGCCACATTCCGCGGAAGTCGTATTATATAATAACTACACCTTGCTTGACTAGGTATCCAGCCATGCAAGTAAGGATTCTAACTCATGACGCAATTCTGTCACAGTTGTGCCCTCACCTGTACCTTCCGCTTCTCCTCGAAGGACGGATAGTTGATTGCGGGCCCCGCTGATAGTAAAGCCTTGTTCGTACAGCAAAGAGCGGATACGGCGTACCAAGAGCACTTCATGATGCTGATAGTAACGCCGATTGCCGCGCCGCTTTACGGGCTTTAATTGCGTGAATTCCTGTTCCCAGTAACGCAGCACATGTGGTTTTACACCACACAGCTCGCTAACCTCACCGATGGTGAAGTAGCGTTTAGCTGGGATAGAGGGTAAATCACTGGTCGGTATGACGAGGCTGGTGCTTTGCATAGTGACTTTCGACCATTCCCTTCAGCTTTTGACTGGCGTGGAAAGTAACCACGCGTCGTGCGGAGATGGGGATTTCTTCGCCTGTTTTAGGATTACGCCCAGGACGTTGTGGCTTGTCTCTGAGCTGAAAATTGCCAAAGCCGGAGAGTTTTACCGAATCGCCCTCAGAGAGGGACGTGCGGATTTCCTCGAAGAAGGCTTCGACCATGTCTTTCGCTTCACGCTTATTCAAGCCAACCTTGTCGAACAACATATCAGCCAAGTCAGCTTTAGTAAGCGTCATCATAGTGGGGGGGGTGTACTGCATTAGCATTAGACTCTCAACGTCGCACCGTTTACTTCGGCCGCACGGATCATATCCGCGACGACGGCGTCGACTTCCTCATCAGTAAGAGTTTTGTGAGTATCTTGCATTAACATCTTGAAAGCAAGGCTTTTTTTACCTTCTGGAACGCCTTTTCCACGGTAGACATCAAACACTTCTGATGCTATAAGGAGCGGGTTTTTCAGATTGGCGAATGCAGCTTGTAGTGTTGCCACCGTCAAGCTTTCATCTGCCAGTAAGGCAAGGTCACGGCGAACGACTTGTAGCTTGGATACAGGCTTTGCTATAAGCGGTTCAACGCTTATAAGCGCAGCTACATCCAATTCAAACAAGACTGGCGCTGTGCCTAAATCGTACGATTGCACCCATTTAGGATGCAGCTCGCCAATTACACCAACCACGACACCGTTTAATAAAACTTCGGCAGCGCGGCCAGGATGTAGGGCTGGATGATCGGCTCGGCGGAACTCTGCTTGGCGCGGAGCAAACAATGCTTCTACGTCGGCCTTTACATCATAAAAATCAATCTGCTGCTTAGCGCTAGCCCACTGCTCGGCAGTGCGATGCCCCCAAGCTAAGCCAGCTAGTTTTTCTGGCTGGGCGCTTGCATCCTTGCCGTGAAATACACGAGCCATTTCAAACAGGCGCACACGCTCTTGCTTGCGCTTAATATTGCCTTGCAAGGCTGAGATTAAGCCGCCAAATAGGCTAGAGCGCATCACACTCATTTGACTAGAAATTGGGTTTTGCAATTTAATCGGGCTGGTATTACCCGCAAAATCTGCTTCCCATTTTTCTTCAACAAAGGCGTAGCTAATTGCTTCGAAATAATCGCGAGAAACCATTAAAGTTTTCAAAACAGAAGCTGACCGAACATTACCCTGCTGCGGCAACATCACTTGACGTGATGCAGATGGTGCAACTGGAATATTGTCGTAGCCAAATAGACGAGCAATTTCTTCGATTAAATCTTCTTCAATCACAATATCGAAACGGAACGATGGCGGGGTCACGGTAATGACATCGCCTGCAACGGACGTTGGCAAACCCAAACGAGCCAATAGCGCGAGAATTTCGTCCGCGGATAAAGAGATACCCAACACCTTGGCCACGCGTGATATGCGCAATCCCACAGCAGGGCGCGCCGGCAGCTCCTCCACAGCTTCTGTAACTGGGCCGGCTTCACCGCCGCAAATTTCAATAATCAACTGGCTGGCACGCTCAAGCGCATTCAGCACATTGGCAAAATCAATACCACGCTCAAAACGATGCGAGCTATCTGAGCTAAAACCAACACGGCGTGAGCGCCCAGTAATTACACTAGGTGCAAAGAAGGCTGACTCTAAAAAGATATGGCGCGTACCCGCCACCACAGCAGATTCTAAACCACCCATAATGCCTGCCAGTGCTAAAGGCTTCACGCTATCTGCAATCACCAGCATGTCCGCTTCAAGCGTTAGCTCTTTTTCATTTAGCAGCGTAATCTTTTCGCCTGACTGAGCAAAACGAGCCTGAATGCCACCTTCTAGCTTCTCAGCATCAAAAGCATGCATAGGCTGGCCCAGCTCTAACAACACATAATTGGTTACATCAACAATCGCCGAGATCGAGCGTAAGCCCGAACGCTCTAAGCGTTGCTTCATCCAATCTGGAGTTGCGACAGCTTGATTTACATTCTTGATCACACGTCCAGCGTAACGTGGGCATGCAGCGCCCGCGTTCAGCGATACGGCCATCACATCGTCACACGTCGGTACGACGGCTTTAATTTCAACCGGATTAAGCACGGCATCCGTTAAAGCAGCCACTTCACGCGCAATCCCCTTAATCGAAAGGCAATCAGTGCGGTTTGGCGTGAGCTTTAAAGTCAGCAAGCGATCATCAAGCTGTAAATATTCGCGAATTGACATGCCAATAGGCGCATCACTAGGCAAAATCATCAAGCCATCTACATCGCTTGGCATGCCTAATTCATCACCAGAGCACAGCATGCCGAAGGATTCAACGCCGCGAACCTTGGCTTTTTTGATATTAAAATCGCCAGGTAAAGCTGCGCCAACGCGGGCGCAAGGTACTTTAATACCTGGGGCCACATTAGGTGCGCCACATACAATTTGCAGCGGCTCAGCCTCACCAACATTCACGCTGCAAACATTCAGTTTGTCTGCATTTTCATGCTTAGTAACAGACAGCACCTCTGCCACAAACACTTGAGTAAACTCAGGCGCTGCAGGGTCATTTTCTTCTACTTCTAAACCGGCCATTGTTAATAAATGTGCCAGTTGTTCAGAATTTAGTGCTGGGTTAACCCAGCTACGCAACCACTGTTCAGAAAATTTCATCACTCGCACCTACGAACACGCGGAGAATTAAACATCCGCTAGAAAAAGCCAAGTCAGCTAAAGCAAACTTTACGCTTTAGCCGCACTCCTTTTTTAAACAGCACGTGCCAATTACTTGAACTGCTCGAGGAAGGAAATATCGTTCTCGAAGAAAAGGCGCAAGTCATTTACGCCGTAATACAGCATTGCAAAACGATCTAGGCCAATACCAAAAGCAAAGCCTGTGAATTTCTCGCTATCGATGCCCACATTCTTCAGCACATTAGGGTGCACCATGCCGCAACCACCCACTTCCATCCAGCCTTTTGACCACTTTACGTCGATCTCAGCCGAAGGCTCCGTAAAAGGAAAGAAAGAGGGGCGAAAGCGCACTTCCAAATCATCGCGCTCAAAGAACTGACGCAGAAAGCTGACAATCACACTTTTTAAATCGGCAAATGAAACGTCTTGATCAACCCACAAACCTTCCATTTGATGGAACATCGGTGAGTGCGTTGCGTCTGAATCAACACGGTAAACACGGCCTGGTGCGATAATTTTAATCGGCGGCTCATGGCTTTCCATGTAACGCGCTTGAATCGGGGAAGTATGTGTTCGCAATACTTCGCCACCTTCTACATAGAAGGTATCTTGCATACCGCGGGCAGGATGATCCGGCGGCAGATTCAAGGCTTCAAAATTATAAAAATCTGTTTCGATTTCGGGGCCATCGGCCACAGCGAAACCCATAGAATGAAATAGCGTTTCAATACGCTGACGCACCAGTGTTACTGGGTGCAATCCACCAGCAGCCAGCCCACGACCTGGCAAGGTGATATCCAGCACTTCAGCCGCTAGTTGCTTAGCCAGCTTATCTTGAGCAATGGATTCTCTGCGGGCATTAAGCGAGGCTTCAAATGCTTGCTTAGCCTGATTAACGATTGCACCAAAAGATTTTTTTTCTTCGGGCGGCAAGGTGGCTAACTGTTTTAGGAGCGCAGAAATCTCGCCCTGCTTGCCAATAAATTGCGCCTTGGCATTTTCAAGTTCGTTCGGGTCATTGGTTGCATTTAATGCAGCCAGGCCTTTTTCCAGAATCGCTTGTACGTTATCAACCATGATCTTGCGGCAATCTCAGGCAAATTGTTTTGCTCAACCTAATAACTTAAATAAAGCGATCAGGAAAAAGCAGCCCCTTGGTTAAACCAAAGGAATAAAAAAGGGAGGCCAGAAGCCTCCCCCTCTTGTCGACCAGCCGATTAGGCGGCTAGTTTCGCCTTAGCTACTTCAACAAACTGGGCAAAAGCCGGTTTGTCAAAAATAGCCATATCAGCGAGAACCTTACGGTCAACTTCAATACCAGCTTTCTTCAGACCGTTCATGAAACGGCTGTAGGCCAGGCCGCACTCACGGGATGCAGCGTTAATACGCGCAATCCATAGGCGACGGAACTGACGCTTTTTCTGACGACGGTCACGGTAAGCGTATTGACCTGCCTTCATGACAGCCTGTTTGGCTACACGATAGACATTTTTACGACGACCACGATAGCCTTTGGCCAGAGCGATGATTTTCTTATGACGGGCACGAGCTGTAACACCACGTTTAACGCGAGGCATGAGTCTTTTCCTTTAGTTATGCGTAGGGCAACATTGCACGGACAGAAGGCATGTTCGACGGATCGACCATGCTTGTACCGCGCAGCTGGCGCTTAGTCTTAGTGGTTTTCTTGGTCAAGATGTGACGCTTGAAAGCGTGACTACGCTTAACGCCACCACCACCGAGAACCTTGAAGCGCTTTTTAGCGCCGCTCTTGGTCTTCATCTTAGGCATGATGAACTCCTACTACTGAGTTAGATAGGGCGACAGGCGCCATAGCGGTTGCCCGCTTTGCACTTAATACCTGCCACCACGTTTTTATTACGGCTGCTGGCTGACTTTAAACAAACAATCAACCTTGCCAGACGCAGCCGCTAGCCCGGTCATTTTTGCAAATAGTTAGATGGCTTTCTTTTTAGGAGCCAACATCATCACCATCTGACGCCCTTCCAGACGCGGATACTGCTCAACCACAACCAAATCGCCCAGATCAGCTTCAACACGTTTCAGCTGAGCCATACCGATTTCTTGGTGAGCCATTTCACGACCACGGAAACGCAAAGTAATCTTCGCTTTATCACCATCGGCAAGGAATCGAGTCAGATTACGCAGTTTGATCTGGTAATCGTTCTCGTCCGTGCCTGGACGGAATTTAATTTCCTTGACCTGGACCTGCTTCTGGTTCTGCTTGGCGGCGTGTTTCTTTTTCGAGTCCTGATATTTAAATTTGCCGTAATCCATAATGCGGCAAACTGGCGGCTGTGCTGTAGGTGCGATTTCCACCAGATCAACATTGGCCTCTTCGGCCAAAGCCAAAGCCTCGGAAAGGCTGACGATACCAAGCTGCTCGCCATCCACACCCTGCAAACGTAACTCACGGGCGGTGATTTCACCGTTAATCCGTGGTTCTTTATCCTGAGAAGCTATTGTGATTCTCCAAGTCGTTCAAAATCAAAACCGTGCGACGGCCATGGGTTAAAGCTGTGGCATTTCTGATTTTAGGCGCTCAACCAGCGCTTCAATCGTTAACTGCCCCAAGTCTTCACCAGAACGGCTCCGCACGGCCACTAGGCCTGCCTCTTTCTCTTTATCGCCAATAATTAGCTGATAAGGTAGACGTTGCAGACTATGTTCCCGAATTTTATAGGTAATCTTCTCATTTCTCAAGTCCGCTTGAGCTCTAAAACCAAGTGACTTGAGTTTTTCGGTCACTTCTACGGCATATTCACGCTGTGAATCCGAAATATTTAGGACTACAAGCTGGGTTGGCGCGAGCCAAACAGGGAATGCACCGGCGTGATTTTCAATCAGAATACCAATAAAACGCTCCATCGAGCCCAATACTGCGCGGTGCAGCATCAAAGGGTGATGTTTTGCGTTATCAATCCCAACATACTCAGCGCCTAAACGCTCCGGTAAATTTGGATCGATCTGTAAAGTACCACATTGCCACACTCGACCGAGACAATCTTTTAATGAAAATTCAATTTTAGGGCCATAAAATGCGCCTTCGCCTGGCTGGTACTCAAAAGCCAAGCCTTTAGAATCCAGTGCAGCGGCCAATGCAGCCTCGGCATGATCCCAGCTTTCTTCTGTGCCAACACGTTTTTCCGGACGAGTGGAAAGCTTCACCAAAATTTCATTAAAGCCAAAGTCCGCATACACCTCTTGCAGCAAATCAATAAATGATGCGGCTTCCGACTGAACTTGGTCTTCTGTACAGAAAATATGCGCATCATCTTGCACAAAGCCACGCACCCGCATAATACCGTGTAATGAACCTGATGGCTCATTGCGATGGCAAGAGCCAAATTCAGAGAAACGCAGAGGCAAATCGCGGTAAGAGCGCAAGCCTTGATTAAAGACTTGAATATGCCCAGGACAATTCATCGGTTTTACCGCGTAATCGCGTTTTTCCGACTCGGTAGTAAACATTGCATCGTGATAGTTCTCCCAGTGGCCGGATTTCTCCCACAAGGAACGATCCATCACCATCGGGGTGCGAATCTCCTGATAGCCGTGCTGATCAAGCTTCTTACGCATATATTGTTCAATCGTCTGCCACAGTGCCCAACCCTTAGGATGCCAAAACACCATGCCGGGAGCTTCTTCTTGCATATGAAATAAATCAAGCTGCTTACCAATTTTACGGTGATCACGCTTTTCTGACTCTTCCAACATATGCAAGTACTGTTCTAACTCGTCTTTTTTAGCCCAAGCAGTGCCATAAATGCGAGTCAGCATTTCATTTTTGCTATCGCCGCGCCAGTAAGCGCCAGCCACTTTCATTAATTTAAATACTTTCAACTTGCCCGTAGATGGCACATGAGGGCCACGGCAAAGATCAGTAAAATCTCCTTCACGATACAAGCTCAGCGCTTGATCGGCAGGAATTGACTCGATAATTTCAGCCTTATAAGCCTCACCTATGGACTTAAAGTAAGCCACTGCCTCATCACGAGATAACTCATAACGCTCAACAGGAATATCTTTCTTGGCCAATTCGCTCATTTTCTTTTCGATGGCAAGCAAATCTTCTGGAGTGAATGGGCGCTTATAAGCAAAGTCGTAATAGAAGCCGTTTTCAATCACAGGGCCGATTGTGACTTGAGCATCAGGGAACAGCAGCTTTACCGTATGAGCCAGCAAGTGCGCTGTAGAGTGACGAATCACCTCTAAGCCATCGCCATCTTTATCAGTAATGATAGCGAGCTGAACGTCTTTATCGATCAAGTAACTGATATCGACCAAGGTGCCATCCACCTTCCCTGCCAAAGCGGCGCGCGCAAGACCCGCACCGATACTAGCAGCTACATCACCCACGGTAAGCGGGGCGTCGAATTGTCGTTCAGAGCCGTCTGGCAGGGTCACGATAGGCATAGTTTGTCCTGTGCTGCGCGTTAAGATAGGGGTTGAAATACTTTCTAAAAGAGTAACAGAAGCCGTAAAAAATGAACGAAAAAAAAGTGCGGCTTACGCCGCACTTTTTATAAATCAAGCCCCACGCACACGCCGCCAGAGTTATTCTGCAGTGGAGCTAGTTCGATTCATGGGGGTTAACTCCATCTTATGCAGGTATGACTTGAACACTACAAATCATGCCTTATAAATTTTTTGGTAGGGTTGGTGAGATTCGAACTCACGACCTCTTGGATGTCGACCAAACGCTCTAACCAACTGAGCTACAACCCTAGCACTTTCAACTGATTTGCTTGTTCAGCAAGATCAGAGAGACCGGATTCTAGATTAATTTTGTGCGCCACACAAGCGAAAATTAAATGATTTTAGCCGCCACATCCACGCCCACTTAAAACAACGATAGCCCGTCACACAACATACAACCTCAGTAAGCCATCTCACAAAAACGCTCCAGTTTAAAATTATTACATTATTTCAAATAATTACACCTGCTCAATTGGCTCTGTAAATATGCCGTTCTATCGGCAAGTACTCGATAAGACTGCTGCAAAAGAGAGACAAATTAATAACTTATGCTCACAACATCTAGACGCGTCGGCATTTTTTGTTATTATTCACACAACTTACTAAATAAAAAAGCAATGTAAGTCGTTTCAAACACGTCTCTCCTTAAAAAAATAATCAGGCAAAAAACCATACCTTTAGGAATGTTTTTTATGTCTGAGTTTTGAGCACGCACGCTGTTCATTCCAATCCAAGAGACACACAGGGAGTTATATGAAGAAATTACTCAAAATGGCACTGCTTGCAGCAGCCATGGGCTTAGCGTTGCCAGCTGCTCAAGCATCACTAATTAACTTTGATACATTAAAAGGCGATATTTTCGAAGGCGGAGAATTATTCAATGCAGATCCGCAGTTTAGTTTTAAAGTGCTGGGCAATGGGCTAGCAGGCGCAATTGCCACCAGTAGCACATGCGCTGTTCTTGATTGCCCAGCTAGCAATAACACCCCCTACTTCCTTGGCCTGAATGATGGTGGGCTAAGTATTTCTAACCAGTATGGCTTTAAGCTCAGCAGTTTTTCTAGCAGCTTTGCATCCCCAATATCGATTAGCACTCCCTTTACTGTCGCCAATTTGATTGTCTATGGGACAGGGCTTGGCGGGGAAACCTTTAGCGATAGCTTCACGCTGCCTGGTCAGAACAGCAATGGAAAATGGTCTTTTAGTGATTTTAAGTACACCGCAAGCAACCGTGTATTGAAGGAAATCAGTTTTGCAGCATGCCTAACCACCACTGCGGGCGAATGCGTTCCCTTTAGTAATAACCAAGCTCAATTTGGGCTAGATAATATTAACGTCACCGCCGTTCCTGAGCCTGCAGAATGGTTATTAATGGCAATGGGCCTAGCGAGTATCAGCATGCTGATCCGCCGTCGGAATAAAGCTCAGAACAATTCTGCAGGGATTGCATCATGATGAAGCGCAGCATTATCAATTTAGCCGTGGTGGCTTTGCTGGGTACTGGAGCGGCAAACTTTGCCTTTGCTGATGAAGCACGACTGCCCTATATCATTCAACTCGCTGACAAACCTGCGGCTTCCTACACCGGTGATATCAGTGGTTTAAAAACCACAAAACCAGCGACAGGCCAGCGGCTTGATATCAATGCTTACGATGTGCAGGCTTATATCAACTATATCGAAACCAAACAAAACAAATTGCTTGCCACCATCGCGAATGCGCCGGTTGTGCATAATTATCAAGTTGTTTTCAATGGCTTCTCTGCCATGCTAACCGACGCTGAAGTAAGAAAGCTAAAAAACAGCGCGGATGTTGTGGCAATTACACTTGATCAGCCACGCACAGTCCAAACAAACTACACACCGAAATTCTTAGGCTTGGATAAACCAAGCACTGGCCTCTGGTCACAGCTCAATGGGGCTGGCAGTGCTGGTGAAAACATCATCATTGGTGTGATTGATACCGGAGTATGGCCAGAAGATCCTTCTTTTGCTGACCGCGTGAATACCAACGGTGAAGCGACGCATGATGCTAATGGTAGCCAAGTTTATGGTGCGCCACCTGCATCGTGGAAAGGCTCTTGCGAAAATGGCGAAGGGTTTTCTGTTGCTCATTGTAATAACAAGCTAATTGGTGCAAAAAAATTTAGAGCGCAGTACGAAGCTCTGGTTAACAGCGGAGTAAAAGTGCCACACTGGAGCGACTACAACTCTCCACGTGACAGTGATAGCCACGGCTCACACACCGCCTCAACAGCGGGTGGGAATGGCAAAGTGGCAGGGAAAATTGGCGGCGCATCCATTGGTTACCTTTCGGGGATTGCACCGCGCGCGCGCCTTGCTACCTATAAAGTATGCTGGACATCTAACGACCCTATTCTGGCTGAAGGGAAAAACAATTGCTACGGCGGCGATAGTATTAAAGCCATCGAAGCGGCCGTTAGCGATGGTGTAAATATTCTGAACTACTCCATTAGCGGCGGTGAGCAGCTCAATGATCCAGTAGATCTGGCTTTTTTGGCTGCGACCAATGCGGGAGTGTTTGTTGCTGCATCTGCCGGCAATAGCGGACCTGCCAATATGGTGGCGCATATCGGCCCATGGCTGACCACTGTTGCGGCATCAACCCACGACCGAGTACAAGAAAGCACGGTCACGCTTGGCACGAAAGTACTAAAAGGTGGCTCGGTTAACCCTGCCCCGCTAGCAGCAAATTTAATTGTTGCTAAAAATGCCGGTGTGGCCGACTACGCCAGCCTGTCTCCAGCCAGCAAAACAGCGCTTGACCGCTGCTATGGCGACGCAGATGAAGTGCCTGCCGATGCAAAGCTTGACCCCGCCAAAGTCGCAGGCAAAATTGTGTTGTGCGATCGCGGCACTACAGCGCTCGTCAACAAAAGTGGTGCGGTAAAAAGCGCTGGTGGCGTAGGTATGCTGCTCACCAACCTAACAGGTGGTGCAGCAACCATTACCGCATTTTCACATACGATTCCAACCGTGCACCTGAGTGCTGCCGATGGCATAACGGCAAAAGCCTATGTCGCGGCTTCAGGTAATGCGGCTCAAGCGGCATTGGGTGTATCGGTTACGGCATCTGCAGGCAATGCACCGGTTATGGCAGATTTTTCATCTCGCGGCCCAAACCGTGCGGATGCAACTGTGCTCAAACCTGATCTGACAGCACCTGGTGTGGATATTCTTGCCGCATCACGCCCGCTACTTTCTGTAGAGCAACGCAATCAGATCGCAAATGGTGCAGTGGCTCCGGCAGAATGGCAATCTATGCAGGGTACTTCGATGTCCAGCCCGCACGTTGCAGGTCTTGGCGCGCTGTTGCATCAGCGGCATCCAACATGGTCGCCTGCGGCAATTAAATCTGCCCTGATGACTAGCGCCTACAGCACGCTAAATGACGGACAACCTGGCCTGCAAAATGGTTTATTGCCATGGGCTCAAGGTGCTGGGCATGTAAACCCTAGTGTTGCAGCAGATCCAGGCCTAATCTACGATGTGAGTGCTATTGACTATGACCGCTACCTGTGCGGACAAAATCAGCTAAGCCTCGCCAAATGCAGCGTGATCGGCAGCATTCAGCCTTACAATCTGAACGTACCTTCATTAACCACCGCCAATGTTCTCGGTAAATTTACTTTTACTCGGACGGTGACTAATGTCAGCGATCGTGCCTCTATCTATACCGCACAGGCAGCAATCACTGGCTTTACTGCCACAGTCTCTCCAACAACACTGAGCCTAAATCCGGGAGAGAGCAAACCCTTTACGGTAACGCTCAGCCGCACAACGGCAGCAAAAAACGTTTATCAGTACGGCTCGCTGGTTTGGTCTGATGGCACCCATACCGTACGCTCTCCACTAACGGCGAAGGCCAGCCTTTTATCTGCGGTTTCACAGTTAAATAGCGAAGAAACTTCGGGCAGCAAGGTCATTACGATTGCCACCGGCAGCGATGGCAAACTGACTTTGGCTAAAGGTGGCCTGAAAGAAGCAACAGTGAGCCGCGGTGAAATTTCCACAGATAACGGCGCAAAAGATGGCTTGGCGGAATGCGCGGCGGGCATTAGCAGCCATGGCGTTAAAGTCCACAGCTTCAGCGTTCCAAGCAACAATCTTGTTAGCCGTTTCGCACTCTATAACTCAGACACTCAGCATGGTGCTGAAGATGACTTAGATTTACTGGTCATGAACTCTGCAGGCGTTAAAGTGGGTTACAGTGGCACAGATGGCTCCAACGAAACAGTGCAGCTATTTAATCTACCTGCCGGTAACTATAAGGCTTGCGTAGTAGGTTATGGCGTTAAGGGTGGCAGCACCAGCTATACACTATCTAGCTGGATCATTAACGCAGGTGATACCGGTGGTGAATTTAAAGCACTGGCTCCAAGCAAAATCTACGTGGGTGGTACTGCTTCTGTAGGGTTTAGCTGGAAAAATCTGCTGGTTGGTAAACGCTATCTTGGCGGCGTTGCTTACCTGATTGATGGCGTATCACAGGCTAATAGCGCGCTAATGGTAGAAACCAATGATCCACTCCCAACAGCAACATCCGTAACACGTGCTGTGGCTGCTGACATCTAAAGCTAAAGCTTGCAAAACAAAACGGCGAACCTAAGTTCGCCGTTTTTTTATCTGCTTTTTTAGCTATTTCAAATAAGCACTTTCGCTCTGTAATACGCATTGCTTCTTACTGCATACCACTACAGGGCGGCTCACTAAACTACAGTCAGACAGCTCACCACTGCTTTTAATTTGCTCCGCACGCACTTCTTTGTATTCCTTAGCGAGAAGGGCAATCTTGTCCGCATTACCTTCTACCACAGACCAAGGCCAGTAAAGCTCCGGCCCACCGCAAGACTTAAGCCCCAAAGCAAGGACTCGGCATTGTGAGTCTTGCTCACAACTCGCCCTCCCCACTTCCTTTTTAAGTGCAGCCAAAGGATCATTTGCCAGCGCAAGCGTTGTGCATAGCATAAGTAAGATAGCGCTAAGTTTCTGCATAGTTACCTCTTATCAATCAGCAAACATACCTTAAACACAAAAAAGCCCAACAATTCGTTGGGCTTTTCTTTTAAATACCTGATTTGCGCCAGAAGTAACGCCAGACAAATCCAGGCCAAGCAAATACTAGAAACATCGCAAAAGTCGTGGCAAAGAAAGGCCAGTTTTGCGCGTGTACGGGGGATAGACGTCCCTCTAGTACTCTTGCTAACAAACCCAACGCTATATAGAGGATAAACAATTCTAACAAGCGCCAGTGAAAGCCTTTCCCCTTCTTAGCAGGGATGCAGAATAAGATTTGCTCTATAAAAAATGGCAGATTGGCGGCAATAATCGCCAATCCGCAGAGCAGGTAAACATTATTCATTACATAACTACTAGCGATGAGCTCACTGCTTGCGAAAGCACAGCCATCAAGCGATCAGGCATTAAGCCTAAAACCAACAGCAATAAGCAGTTTACTGATAACACGAGCTTGGTATCAAAGCCTGCTTCAATCGGTGCGGTATCTGTTGCTTCGTCAAAGTACATAATCTTAACGATACGCAGGTAATAAAACGCACCCACCAGTGAGAACATCACCGCAATCACTGCCAGCCATACATAGCCTAAGTTAACTACAGCTTGTAGTACCGACAACTTAGCAAAGAAGCCAACAAAGACAGGAATACCAGCCATTGAGAACATCACAAACATCATCATGCAGGCAAACCAGGGGCTACGGGCGGCAAGACCTTTGAAGTCATCAATCTTATCGGCTTCAAAACCGCTACGTGACAGCAGCATCACCATGCCAAAACCAGCCGCTGCGGTAATCACGTAAACCATGGCATAAAAGAACGATGCGGAGTAACCAATCGGGCTGGCAACCAAAATACCTAAGAGCAAAAAGCCCATATGTGAGATGGTTGAATAAGCCATCATGCGTTTCATACTGGTTTGCGCAATCGCAGTGAGGTTACCAATCGCCATCGATAATACCGACAGCACAACCAGCATACTGCGCCAGTCAAAGGCGTAACCTTCCATACCTTGAGCCAACAGACGAATCACAAAAGCAAACGCCGCAAGCTTTGGTGCTGAGCCAATCAGCTGAGTAATCAGCGTAGGTGCACCTTCATACACATCAGGCACCCACATATGGAACGGTACAGCGCCCAGCTTAAAGGCAATACCCGTTACCAAGAACACCAGCCCAAAAGCGGCCAACATGCGGTTAGCTTCACCACTGGCAATTTTATGTGCAATGACAAACACATCCAGCGATGCGGTTGCGCCATAAATCATCGACATACCGTAGAGCAGCATCCCAGACGCCAAAGCGCCCAGAATAAAGTACTTCATTGCCGCTTCTGTGGAAGCAATTGAATCGCGTTGCAGCGCAACTAGCGCATACAAAGACAATGAAAGTAATTCAAGCCCCATATATAGCGTTAAGAAATTAACGCTTGAGGCCATGATCATCATGCCAGCTAAAGCAAACAAGGTGAGCGTGAACAACTCTCCACGGAACAAACCACGAACAATGGCGTAATCACGGCCATAAATCAGCACCAGTGCCACGCCTAAAATCATGCCAAGCTTGGCAAGTTGCGCAATGGGGTCACTAATAAACAGGCCATTAAAAGCCAAATGTGGAACGGGATGCATGCCATTTACCACTAGCAATGCCGTAACGCCCAGCACCAGCAATGTCAGCACGTAAGTAATGTGCCGCTTTGCATCAGATACAAATAAATCGAGAAGAAGTACCACACAGGTAGCAAATAGCAGGAAAATTTCCGGCATTGCCACCCAAGCATTAAGGCTCGTCCAGGTCATTATGCAACCCTATCAAATAGTATTGTGGTCCGAAGGTATAAAACCTCAGGATAAAATCGGGAAGCCCATTCAGGCTTCCGACTATCGCTCATTAGTGCAATTTGCTTTGTGAAACATGCCAGATTAAATCATTCACTGACACATGCATCACATCTGCAAATGGCTTCGGATAGAGCCCCATGCCAAGCACAGCAACAGCCAGCACAGCCAGAATCAAGAATTCGCGGCTGTTAACATCTTTCAGATGCTCAACATGTGCATTCGCCACTTCACCAAACAGCACCCGCTTGTACATCCACAGGGTATAAGCTGCGCCAAAAATCAGCGTGCTCGCACCCGCAAAGGCGTACCAGAAGTTAACCTGTACCGCGCCCAGAATCACCATAAACTCACCGGCAAAACCCGAAGTACCTGGCAGACCTGAATTGGCCATTGCAAACAACATCATAAAGCTGGCGAAGATCGGCATTTTATTAGCCACACCGCCGTAATCTGCAATCTTGCGGCTGTGTACACGGTCGTACATCACACCGATGCAAAAGAACATCGCGGCTGAAACAAAGCCGTGCGAGATCATTTGCAGTAATGCGCCTTCTACCGCGTACTGGTTCATCTGTGTGCCACCGGCAAACATAAAGAAGCCCAGCGTAACAAAACCCATATGCGAGATCGAAGAATAAGCCACCAGTTTTTTCATATCGGTTTGCACAAGTGCCACCAAACCAATATAAATCACAGCAACTAAGGACAGTGCAACAAACACCCATGCGTATTCACGCGCGGCATCAGGGGCAATCGGTAGCGCAAATCGCAAGAAGCCGTAAGCACCCAGCTTCAGGGTAATCGCCGCCAACACCATCGAACCACCGGTAGGCGCTTCAACGTGGGCATCCGGCAACCATGTGTGAACCGGCCACATTGGCACTTTCACAGCAAAGGCAAAGAAGAAGGCAATCAGCACTAAGGTTTGTGCCGTCATTCCTAGCGGCAGGCGCTGGAAGTCCGCAATTTCAAAACTACCGCCAGTTTGCTGATATAGGTAGATAAACCCAACCAGTGTCAGCAAGGAGCCAAGCAAAGTGTAGAGGAAAAACTTAACCGATGCGTACACGCGGCGAGGGCCACCCCAAATACCGATAATCAGGTACATAGGAATCAGCATGGCTTCAAAGAATACGTAGAATAAAATTGCATCCATGGCGGCGAATGCACCATTGATCAAACCCGACATAATCAAGAACGCGGCCATATATTGCCCGACACGCTTTTCGATCACCTGCCAACCAGCCAAAATCACCATCAAGGTAATAAAGCTATTCAAGATCACAAACAGCATCGAAATGCCATCAACACCAAGGTGGTAGTTGATATTAAATGAAGCGATCCACGGCTTCATTTCTTCGAACTGCATACCGCCATGTAAAGATTCAAACTGCGTGTACAGCGGAATGGTTACCAAGAAACTCAGCAAAGCGCCAATCAACGCCAGCCAGCGCGCTGCCGTCGCATTTTTGTCCCCGCCTGTCGCGAGTACTACAAGGCCCGCCACGATCGGCAGCCAGATCGCGAGGCTTAGAAGATTACCCGTCATAGTCAACCTACTTGTTAATTTAATTCGTAAGGGGGATTCGATCTATTCAAGACCTTCCCCCCCGATCCCCGGCTATAAGCCGGCCATCTAATTAGGCCAGCAGGCCAGCAATCCACCATGTCATCAGGCCAATTGCACCGATAATCATGGCAAAAGCGTAGTGGTAGATATAACCCGTTTGCAGCTTACGTGCCGCTGCTGAAAACAAGCCCACCAACTTGGCCGTGCCATTGACAAGCAAGCCATCAATGATAAAGGTATCGCCTACTTTCCAGAACAAAGTACCCAGCACACGGCCACCTGCGGCAAAACCATTGATATACAGATGATCCATGTAGTACTTCTCGTCCAGCAATTTCTTGATGCCGATCGAGGTAAAAAAGCGATCGAGTGCAGCAGGAATGCTTGGCTTCACTAAATAGAAGTACCAGGACACCACCACACCTGCCAAGGCTAACCAGAATGGTAGGGTAGTCAGTGAGTGGATCCCCATTGCAACCGCACCATGGAACTCTTCTTTCATGACTTCCATTGCCGGATGCGCTTCATGATTTACAAAAATCACACCCTTGAAGAAGTCACCGTAAAGCATAGGGTCGATCGCAAAGTAACCAATCACCAAAGATGGAATCGCCAGCATCACCAGCGGCAAAGTCACAACCCAAGGTGTTTCATGCGGTTTCTGCCCGGGAGCCAAGCCATGATGGTGCTCATCTGCGTGATCATCGTCATGTGCATGCGCCGCATCGTGGCCATGATCATGCGCTTTACCGAAACGCTCTTCACCGTGGAACACGAGAAAATACATGCGGAAAGAATAGAAAGCCGTTACAAACACACCCGCCACAACCGCGAAGTAAGCAAAACCAGCGCCTGGCAAGTTAGAAGCGTGCACCGCTTCAATAATCGAATCTTTAGAGTAGAAACCCGACAAGAACGGCGTGCCAATCAATGCCAAGGAGCCAATCAAAGAAGTAATCCAAGTAATCGGCATGTATTTACGCAAGCCACCCATTTTTCGGATGTCTTGATCGTGATGCATACCAATAATCACCGAGCCTGCAGCAAGGAATAACAGCGCTTTAAAGAATGCGTGCGTCATCAGGTGGAATACTGCTACCGAGTAAGCCGACGCACCTAAGGCAACTGTCATATAACCCAGCTGCGATAGTGTTGAATACGCTACAACGCGCTTGATATCGTTCTGGATAATCCCTAGGAACCCCATAAACAGCGCTGTAATTGCACCAATCACCATCACAAAATTCAGCGCAGTATCGGATAGCTCAAACAATGGCGACATACGCGCCACCATAAAGATACCTGCCGTCACCATGGTTGCTGCGTGAATCAGCGCGGAAATCGGTGTTGGGCCTTCCATCGAATCGGGCAACCAAACATGCAGTGGAAACTGAGCCGATTTACCCATCGCGCCGATAAACAGCAAGATGCAAGTCACCGACATCAAAGACCAAGTAACATTCGGGAACAAGCTGATGGTGGCCTCTTTTAGCTCAGGCGCTTTAGCAAAGACATCCACGTAATCAAGCGAGCCAAAGTAAGCCAATACCAGACCAATCCCTAAGAGGAAACCAAAATCACCCACACGGTTAATCAAGAAAGCCTTCATATTGGCAAAAGTAGCCGTTGGCTTTTTGAACCAGAAACCGATCAGCAGATAAGAAACCAGACCTACCGCTTCCCAACCGAAGAACAGCTGCACGAAGTTATTCGCCATCACCAGCATCAACATTGAGAAGGTAAACAGCGAAATATAACTAAAGAAACGCTGATAACCTGGGTCTTCCGACATATAACCGATGGTATAGATATGCACCATCAAAGATACAAAGGTCACCACACACATCATCATTGCGGTGAGCTTATCGACCAAGAAACCAACATTAAAATCAACGCCATTAACGGTCAACCAAGTGTAAACCGTACCGTTAAAGTTATCGCCACCTGAAACCAAGTGGTTTAAAACATAAGCCGACATCAGAAACGAAGCAGCAACACCGCCAATCGTGACGATATGCGATGCTCGCCGCCCGATTGCCCAGCCAAATAGCCCAGCAACCAGCGCACCGAAAAGAGGCGCCAGCGGGATTAAGAGATAAATCGTTTTCATATCCATTTGTAATCCTGTCCCCTTAACCCTTCAGGCTGTCGAGATCTTCGACGTTGATCGATCGCAGATTGCGGAATAACACAATCAGGATCGCCAGCCCGATTGCAGCTTCAGCTGCGGCCACCGTCAAGATAAAGAACACGAAAATCTGCCCTGCTGAATCGCCTAAAAACTGCGAGAAAGCAATGAAATTCATATTCACCGCAAGCAACATCAACTCAATCGCCATTAACAGCACGATGAGGTTTTTGCGGTTCATAAAGATACCGAAAATACTGATGGCAAATAAACAAGCCGCCAGTACAAGATAATGCGTCAACTCAAGCATGAAATATCTTCCCCTTAGGCTACTGGTTTATCGTCGTTGGCAGGAACATCTGCCAGCTCTTTTACTGTTGTAGCCATCTTAACGATGCGCAAGCGATCACTTGCTTTCACACGAACCTGATCACCCGGATTAATATATTTGCTGCTTTTACGCTTACGCAGAGTCAGCGCAATGGCGGCAATCATACCCACCAGCAAAATAAACGAAGCCAATTGGAAAGGCAGGAAGTACTGGGTGTAAATCAAACGGCCCAGCTCATGCACATTGCTATAACCCGCTGGATGATCAACGATAGCAGCGCCATTCAGCTGGCTTGCGCCATGCGTAATCACTAGGACCATTTCCAGCAGCATTGTTCCAGCTACCAAACCTGCAATCGGGGCGAACTTCCAGAAGCCTTTACGCAACTCCTCAAAGTTGATATCGAGCATCATCACCACAAAGAGGAACAGCACCATGACGGCGCCCACATAAATCAGTACCAGCGAAACAGCGAGAAATTCAGCCTTCATCAGCATCCACAGCATGGCTGCGGTAAAAAAGGACAAAATCAGCAGCAATGCGGCTTGCACTGGGTTTTTGGTACTCACCACCCCAAGTGCAGACAAGAGCAGCACCAAGGCGAAGAAACTAAATAGAGCTTGTGTCATGTCCACCCCTTAACGGTACTTAGCGTCTTGCGCTTTGCGTTCTGCAATTTCGCTCTCGTACTTATCACCCACAGCCAGCAACATCGGCTTGGTGTAGTAGAGATCGCCCCGTTTTTCGCCGTGATACTCAAGAATATGCGTTTCTACGATGGCATCCACCGGGCAAGCTTCTTCACAAAAACCACAGAAAATGCACTTGGTCAGGTCGATGTCATAGCGTGTGGTGCGGCGTGTGCCGTCCTCACGCTTATCAGACTCAATCACAATCGCCTGAGCTGGGCAAACTGCCTCACAAAGCTTACAGGCGATGCAACGCTCTTCGCCATTGGCGTAGCGGCGTTGCGCGTGCAGGCCGCGAAAACGCGGGCTATACGGTGTTTTTTCTTCCGGAAACTGCACTGTGATCTTAGTCTGGAACATATGGCGACCGGTCAGCATCAGACCTTTTACCAATTCCACGAGCAAGAACGTTTTAAAGAAATAAGCAATCTTTTCCATTGTCGGTCCTGTTTATTTCCAGAGAGACAGCGGCGTCTGCATCCAAGCGCCCACTACCACAATCCAAATCAAGGTCACTGGAATAAAAATCTTCCAACCCAAACGCATCAGCTGATCGTAACGATAGCGAGGGAAAGTAGCGCGGAACCACAAGAAGCAGAACAGCATAAAGGCTACTTTTAATACCCACCACAGTACCGATGGCGCGCCCAAAATACCCCAGCTTGCTGGGAACGGGCTTAACCAACCGCCAAGGAACATAATCGATGTCATGGCTGAAATCAAAATCATATTGGCGTATTCGGCCAAGAAGAACAACGCAAAGCTCATGCCCGAGTATTCGACCATATGACCCGCAACAATTTCTGATTCGCCTTCTGTAACATCAAACGGTGCGCGGTTGGTTTCAGCCACACCAGAAATAAAGTAAATCACAAACAAAGGCAGTAGCGGAATCAAGTTCCACGACAGGATCGATCCACCTGCCATGCCTTGGCCCTGCTGATTTACGATCTCAGTCATATTCAAACTGCCTGAAACCATCATCACGCCAACCAGCGCAAAACCCATAGCTAGCTCGTAAGATATCACCTGAGCCGCAGCGCGCATCGCACCCAAAAAGGCATACTTAGAGTTAGATGCCCAGCCAGCCAGAATCACGCCATAAACGCCCATCGAAGTGATAGCCATCACGTAGAGCAAGCCAACGTTTACATCCGCTAACACATAGCCTGGGTAGAACGGCACCACGGCCCAAGCCGCCAGAGCCGGTACCAGAACCATAATTGGCGCTAGAAAAAACAGACCGGTACTCGCCGCTGATGGAGAAATAATTTCTTTCAGTAGCAGCTTTACACCGTCAGCAATCGGCTGCAGCAGACCAAACGGACCGACCCGATTCGGGCCAATACGAATCTGCATATAACCAATGACTTTACGTTCGGCCAGAGTCAGGTAAGCCACCGCGCCCATTAAAGGTGCAACAATGCAAACGATCTTCAGTAAGGTCCAGAGGACAAACGCGATCTCTGCGCCGAACAACCCTTGTAACATTTCCATATTGGGCGCCCTTTAAGCTTTAGAAACCGACAGGCTGCTATACATGCCAGCGAGCTCTCGCGTCGCGGAATGGCTAGCTACCACACGAATCACATTGTCGGCGAGGCCATTATCCAGCTCTGCAAACAAGGAAACTGTCGCACCGCCCTGCTCTACTTTGGCTAGATCATTCACAGCCAAGCCCAATGCAGCGAGTGTTGCCGCATTGGCTTTCAGAGCAGGTGCAGCGGTGCTTGCCTGTAGGCTTTGCGCACGGCGAACCAAACTGTCTGCCTGATACATAGGCACTTCGCCTAAGCGAACCAAGCCACTTGCAGCGCGCGCCTTAACGGCAACAGCAGCAACTGGTGCGTTATTTAGGCGCGCAGCTGCATCGCCAGCGAGGGCTTCATAACGAATCTGTTCGGACGATTCGTAATCAAAACCATTAAAGCCAAGCACATTGCCTAAAACGCGGAATACCTTCCATGCTGGACGGGTTTCGCCAAGCGGACGCACCACACCGTTAAAGCTTTGTGGCTTGCCTTCCATATTCACAAACGTGCCCGATGTTTCGGAGAACGGTGAGATCGGCAGAATCACATCAGCAAAATCCAGTGCGCAGCTATTAAATGCTGACATCACGACAACCATTTCAGCGGACTTCACTGCCGCCAGCGCTTCTTGGCCGTTGTGTGTATCAAACTCGGTTTCAGCATTTAAAAGCACATAGGCTTTTTTCGGTGTAGCGAAGACATTACCGCCAACCGTTGCACCAATCAGCTGAGCGCCCACGGTATTCGCCGCTTCGCTCATCACACCTAGCGTTGCGCCAGTTAGCTCGGCTAATGCAGCAGCTGCAGCATACAGCTCAGCAGCGCGTGGGTTGTACGTTGCGATATTACCTAGCAATACGGCCGATTTACCAGTCAGCGTTGCAGCAATCGCGCGTGCTGCCTCAGTCACTTCAACGCCAGCCAAATCGATGTTCGCAGGAGCGCTCTTGCTGGTGTCAGCTTCAACAGCAGCCTTAATCACGGCCAACACGCCTTCCACCAGCTGATCAGGGCGAACGACAGATTGTGCGGCGACTTTAGTCAGCAAATCATCGCTATGCACATTCACTAAAGAAAGCTTCATGCCGTTCTTCACTGATTGACGCAGGCGCTGTGCCAGCAAAGGCTGCTCTTGGCGTAATGAAGAGCCAATAACGAGTACCGCTTCAGAAGCAGCCAAATCAACAATCGATTGGCCTAACCAAGTAGCGCCGGTCGTATTCAGGCTAAAGTCTGCATTACGTAAACGAGTTTCGACGTTTTCTACACCCAAACCTGCCATGAGTTTACGCAGCATAAACAGCTCTTCAACTGTGCTATTAGGCGTTGCCACCGCAGCAACAGAGGCCGCACCGTGGTCTGACACCACTTGCTTCAGGCCATTAGCTACGTATTCAAGCGCAGTTTGCCAATCAGTCACCTGCCAAACGCCACCCTGCTTAATCATTGGCTTTTGCAGACGCTCGCTGCTATTTAGCGCTTCATAAGAGAAACGATCACGATCACTCAGCCAGCATTCATTAATGGCTTCGTTTTCCAGCGGCAATACACGCATTACTTTGTTGTTTTTTACCTGCACAACTAGGTTGGAACCCAAACCATCATGTGGGCTTACCGATTTACGGCGCGATAATTCCCATGTGCGGGCGGAGTAGCGGAACGGCTTGCTAGTCAACGCGCCAACTGGGCAAAGATCAATCACATTACCGGAAATTTCTGACTTAACCGCCTTGCCAACAAAGGACATGACTTCGGTAAACTCACCGCGACCAGCCATGCCCAGTTCTTGGAAGCCAGCAATTTCTTCGGTGAAGCGAACACAGCGGCTGCAATGGATACAACGCGTCATATCAGTAGAAATCAACGGGCCTAGGTCTTTATTAACCACAACACGCTTTTCTTCTGTGTAACGCGAGCCAGACTGACCGTAGCCAACCGCAAGATCTTGCAGCTGGCATTCGCCACCTTGATCGCAAATCGGGCAATCGAGCGGGTGATTAATCAGTAAGAATTCCATCACCCCCTGCTGCGCCTTCACGGCCTGATCAGAGTGGGTCCAGACTTTCATCCCGTCTGTGACGGGGGTTGCACAGGCAGGTAAAGGCTTAGGCGCTTTCTCAACCTGAACAAGGCACATACGGCAGTTTGCGGCTATAGACAGCTTTTTGTGATAGCAGAAATGCGGGATATGCACGCCAACCGAATTGGCTGCGTCCATTACCGTACTACCACCTGGCACTGTCAGTTTCTTACCGTCGATTTCAATTTCCAGCATGCTCTACTCAATGGCTATTGAATCAAACCCAAGCCTGCAACGCAGTCTTGTGTTCGATAAGGTATTCGAATTCGCTACGGAAGTGTTTTAGCATTCCGCGCACCGGGAAAACAGCTGCGTCGCCGAGGGCACAAATGGTTCGCCCTGCGATGTTATTACCGACACTGTCCAATAGCTCCAAGTCTTCCGGAACGCCATGGCCCTGTGCGATACGATGAACAATGCGATACAACCAACCGGTGCCTTCACGACACGGTGTACATTGGCCACACGATTCTTCGAAGTAGAAGTAAGACAAACGCTCTAGCGCCTGCACCATACTTACTGTTTCGTCCATGACGATCACCGCGCCCGAACCCAGCATCGATCCAGCCTTAGCGATCGAATCGTAGTCCATGGTGCATTGCATCATGATGTCAGCAGGCAATACCGGAGAGGAGGACCCCCCAGGAATCACCGCCTTGAGTTTTTTGCCATCTTTCATACCACCACAAAGCTCAAGCAGCTCCGAAAACGGCATGCCCAACGGCACTTCGTAGTTTCCAGGGCGATTTACATGGCCAGAAACCGAAAATAACTTAGTGCCACCGTTATTAGGTTTACCTAGCTCAAGGAATTTCTGCCCGCCTTCGCGGATAATGTAAGGTACGGAGGCAAACGTCTCCGTATTATTAATTGTGGTTGGCTTGCCGTAGAGGCCGTAGCTGGCCGGAAAAGGCGGCTTAAAGCGCGGCTGACCTTTTTTGCCTTCTAAGGATTCCAGCAGTGCCGTTTCTTCGCCGCAAATATAAGCGCCGTAGCCATGATGCGCGTGTAGCTCAAAGCTAAATTCTGAACCCAGAATTTTGTCGCCCAAGAAACCCGCTTTGCGTGCTTCTTCGAGTGCTTCTTCAAAGCGCTCATAAGCTTCAAACACTTCACCGTGGATATAGTTGTAACCCACGGTAATGCCCATCGCGTAAGCACCAATAATCATGCCTTCGATCAGCGCATGTGGATTAGACACAATAATGTCTAAATCCTTAAAGGTGCCCGGCTCACCCTCGTCAGTATTACATACGAGGTATTTTTGCCCTGGAAAGCTGCGCGGCATAAACGACCATTTCAAGCCAGTCGGAAAACCTGCACCGCCACGGCCACGCAGGCCAGAAGTTTTCATTTGCGCAATGATTTCATCCTGAGTAATGTTTTCACTCAGGATTTTTTTCAGTGCGGCATAACCGCCGCGCTTAACGTATTCGTCAAGCTTCCAGCAGTTTGGATCTTCAAAGTTGACGTCTTCAAATACAACGCCGGATACGTAGACGGTCATTATTCGAGCTCCGCCAGTTTTTTGTCGATCGCCTCAGGCGTCATATGGCTGCACATGGAATGGTTGTTTACCAGCATAACTGGCGCATAACCACAGGCTCCCATGCACTCCCCTTCTTTCAGTGTAAATTTGCCGTCAGGCGTGGTTTCATTAAAACCTATGCCCAACTTTTGCTTGATGTAATGCGCCGCAGTATAGCCGCCGGACAAAGCACAGGGCAGATTGGTACATACCGTGATCTTATGTTTACCGACGGGCTTTAAATCATACATATTGTAGAAAGTAGCCACTTCCAGCGCCATCATCGGGGCAATGCCCAGATAGTTAGCGATGAATTCGATCATTTCATTGCTTAAGTAGCGATGCTCAGTTTGCGCAATACGCAGAGCCCCCATCACCGCAGAGCGCTTTTGTTCTGCTGGGTACTTTGCTACTTCACGATCAATCAACGCTAGGGATTGAGTAGTTAACATCAGCGGTCAATCTCCCCGAATACAACGTCTTGAGTTCCAATGATCGCCACCACGTCGGACAACATATGGCCACGCGCCATTTCATCCAGCGACGCTAAATGGGCAAAACCCGGTGCGCGAATTTTAAGACGGTAAGGCTTATTCGCCCCATCGGACACCATGTAGATACCAAACTCACCCTTAGGATGCTCAACGGCGGCGTAAGCTTCGCCCTCTGGAACGTGCATGCCTTCGGTAAATAGTTTGAAGTGGTGAATCAGCTCTTCCATATTGGCTTTCATGCCGCCACGTGAAGGCGATGTCACTTTATGATTATCCACAATCACAGAGCCAGGATTGGCTTTCAGCCATGCCACGCACTGCTTGATAATGCGGTTGGACTGGCGCATTTCTTCCACGCGAACCAGATAGCGATCATAACAATCACCATTGGTACCCACTGGAATATCAAAATCAAGTGAGCCGTAAACTTCATAGGGCTGTTTCTTACGCAGATCCCACTCAATACCCGAGCCGCGCAGCATAGGCCCAGTCAGCCCCTGCGCCAGAGCGCGTTCAGGGGTGATAATGCCGATACCAACGGTACGTTGTTTCCAGATACGGTTATCTGTCAGCAGCGTTTCGTATTCGTCAACATAGGTTGGGAAGCGGTTAGTGAAATCTTCGATAAAATCGAGCAAAGAGCCTTCACGGTTACCATTTAATTTTTTGATCGCAGCGGCGTTACGTACCTTAGAAGCTTGGTACTGCGGCATTTGATCAGGCAGATCACGGTAAACACCACCTGGGCGATAATAAGCCGCGTGCATACGCGCACCTGACACGGCTTCGTAGCAGTCCATCAAGTCTTCACGTTCACGGAAGGCATACAAGAAGATGGTCATCGCACCACAGTCAATACCGTGCGCACCAATCCACATCAGGTGATTCAGGATACGGGTGATTTCATCGAACATCACACGGATATACTGGGCACGCAGAGGCACTTCAATGCCAGTCATTTTTTCAATCGCCATGCAGTAAGCATGCTCATTGCACATCATCGACACATAGTCGAGACGGTCCATATAAGGCAGCGATTGGATATAGGTTTTTGATTCTGCTAATTTTTCAGTACCACGGTGCAAAAGCCCGATATGCGGGTCTGCCCGTTCAACCACTTCACCATCAAGCTCAAGCACAAGGCGAAGCACACCGTGTGCGGCGGGGTGTTGTGGTCCGAAGTTAAGCGTGTAGTTGCGGATTTCAGCAGCCACCGTAGTTCTCCTCGCGGATGATACGCGGAGTTGTTTCGCGCGGATCGATAGTGACAGGCTGATAGATAACGCGGCCTTGTTCTGGGTCGTAACGCATTTCTACGTAACCTGAAAGCGGGAAATCCTTACGGAAAGGATGACCAACAAAACCGTAATCGGTCAGAATGCGGCGTAAATCTGGGTGGCCTTGGAACATAATCCCAAACAAATCAAACGCTTCGCGCTCAAACCAGTTCAAGCCCGGCCAAACAGTCACAACCGATGGCACAACAGGGAAATCATCATCAGTACAGAACACACGTACACGTAAGCGAACATTGTGTTTATACGACAAGAAATGATAAACCGCTGCAAAACGATGACCTTCCCATACCCCGTCTTTGTAAGTGCTGTAATCAACACCGCAAACGTCTAGACAGGATTCGAAGTGCAGAGCGGCATTATCACGCAGCATAAGAGCCACAGCGAGCCACCCAGCAACCGGCACTTCAATGGTAACTTCGTCTAAAGCACAGACCATTTTGGAGAGATTAGCCCCCCCCACCTCACCTAGAACAGACTTCAGGCTGTCCATTAGGATAGAAAGTTTACGATCCACTGATTACCCTCGCTCACTTGCTACAACACCTGATCGTGCAATAGTGTTTGTACGCTTAATCTTATTCTGTAGCTGAATAATGCCGTAAAGCAAAGCTTCAGCTGTCGGAGGACAGCCCGGCACATAGATATCAACCGGCACAATCCGATCACAACCACGAACCACAGAATAGGAATAATGGTAGTAACCACCGCCGTTGGCACAGGATCCCATCGAGATCACCCAGCGTGGCTCAGGCATCTGATCGTAAACTTTACGCAAGGCTGGTGCCATTTTATTGCACAGAGTACCTGCAACAATCATCAGATCAGACTGACGCGGACTTGGACGAAAAACAATACCAAAACGATCCAAGTCATAGCGAGCAGCGCCAGCATGCATCATTTCTACCGCACAACAGGCCAAACCAAAGGTCATAGGCCATAGGGATCCGGTACGGGTCCAGTTGATGACGGTATCCAGTGATGTGGTGACGAATCCCTTGTCTGCAGTTGGCAAACTTGTTTGAGCATTCATTTCATTACTCCCATTCCAGTGCGCCTTTCTTCCACTCAAAGACAAAGCCCACAACCAGCACGGTCAGGAAGATCATCATTGTAAGGAAGCCGAACATGCCGAGCTCTTTAAGCACAACAGCCCATGGCACAAGGAAGGCCACTTCGAGATCGAACAAAATAAACAGGATTGCAACGAGGTAGTAGCGCACATCAAACTGCATGCGCGCGTCTTCGAAAGCTTCGAAGCCGCACTCGTAAGGCGAGCGTTTTTCAGGATCAGGCCGATTGGTCCCGAGAATCTTGCCCACCCCCCAGCCAAGAACCAGAGGGGCGACGCCCACCAAAAGTCCTACAGCCAGAAACATCAGGATGGGGAAATAGTTAGCGAGCATGGCACTCCCCAGAATTGAAGGTTAAGGATATTTTTATATGTTGTATTCGCCAACATTGCGCGGGCGTTTTGAATATGGTGCCGACAGAGAGACTCGAACTCTCACAACCGAAGTCACTACCCCCTCAAGATAGCGTGTCTACCAATTTCACCATGTCGGCATTAAAAACAAATTAATCTTCCTAAAAATTAAAACTTATTCAGGAATTTTACTCGGCTGCGCAGGCTGCTCTACCGCAGGCTTTTGCGTACCCATTACACCCAGATCAGCTTTCTTAGCTGGGCTTACAAGAAGAACCAGAGCAAGGCAGCTAGCAAAGAACAGCGTAGCAGTCACCGCCGTAGTCCGGCTTAAAAAATTAGCCGAACCAGACGATCCAAACAGACTCCCCGCAGAACCACTGCCAAATGCAGCGCCCATATCCGCACCTTTACCATGCTGCATCAGCACCAAAACGATGGTAGCAATCGCTGAAACCACGTTCAAAATGAGCACGAGTGATTTAATAAGTTCCATTTATTTCTCAATTCTATGCGGCGCGCATTCTAGCGGGTTTTGTATCCCCTGACTAGCGCGCAGCCATGCAGATTTCTAAAAACTCGGAAGCCGAAAGGGCTGCTCCGCCAACAAGTACACCATCTACCCCGTCTACAGCCAAAACCTCTTCAGCATTACTGCCTTTTACACTGCCGCCGTACAACACACGGGTGCGAGGCTCTAAAGTTTCTTTGATAAACGCGTGCATTTCTGCAATTTGCGCTGACGTGGCTATCACGCCCGTACCTACAGCCCATGATGGCTCGTAAGCAACAGCATAAAGCCCAATCGGCAAACCACGTAAGACAGCTAATTCTGCAGCAATAATTTCTTTATGCCGGCCACTTGCGCGCTCATCTGCATCTTCTCCAACACAATACACGGGGAAAAGCCCTGCATCTAAACATGCACGTAGCTTACGCGCGGCATTTTCACTGCTCTCGCCAAAATAACGGCGACGTTCTGAGTGCCCCACAATAACCAGCTCGCAACCAATGTCTGCCAACATAGATGCAGAAACTGCGCCTGTGTAAGCCCCAACATGATACTCGCTGACGTCCTGAGCTCCAACCTGAACCTGACTATCTTTCAGTAAACTCTTAGCAAGCATGACATAAGGATAAGGAATACATACCGCCACGTTGGAGCCTAGCTTAGCGCGAGCCAACTCGGGCAATACCGAACGAACCTTGCCGATGCTGCCATGCATCTTCCAGTTACCAATGACTAGCTGTCTTGTCATACGACGTGAAGTACCCACTTCAAAAGCTGCAGATTGTATTCCCACCCCTACCCCCAGTCAAACCGAGGCGTGCTTGCTGACATAAACAGCACGCGTCAATTTATTGATTTTCAACAGAAGCTCACCCAAACTGAGTGACTTGTAATATTTCAGCAACAATCAGCAGCTAGCATAGCGAAATATCATTTCAATCCAAACGCTTTAGCCCTCGGAGTTATCTGTAATGGCACTTGTTCGCAAACTGATTGTTACCATCGGCCTTACTGCCGGCCTGTTCACACATGCTATCGCGGCTGACATTACTGGTGCAGGTGCGACCTTCCCGTACCCGCTCTACGCAAAGTGGGCTGAAATGTACAAAGCAAAAACCGGTATTGGCCTGAATTATCAATCCATTGGTTCTGGTGGCGGGATTAAGCAAATCCAAGCTAAAACAGTTGATTTTGGCGCGTCCGACATGCCTCTTAAGCCAGAAGAATTAAACAAACAAGGCCTGTTGCAATTCCCTACAGTGATCGGTGGCGTAGTGCCGGTGGTAAATATTCCAGGTATTAAGCCTGGCCAGCTAAAAATGAATCCACAAATTCTGACTGACATTTTCCTTGGCAAGACTAAAAAGTGGAATGACCCAGCCATCGTTGCAATTAATGCAGGCGTTAGTTTGCCAGACCAAAACATTACTGTTGTTCGCCGCTCAGACGGCTCAGGCACTACATTCGTATTTGCTGACTACCTGTCAAAAGTATCCGCAGAATGGAAAGAAAAAGTTGGCGCAAATACTTCCTTGCAATGGCCAGTTGGTGTAGGTGGCAAAGGTAACGAAGGCGTGTCCAACTATGTACAACGCATTAAAGGCGCAATTGGCTACGTTGAGTTTGCTTACGCAAAACAAAACAAATTAGCTCACACTGCACTGCAAAACCGTGATGGTGTTTTTGTTCAGCCTTCTGAAGAAGCCTTTGTTGCTGCTGCTGCTGGCGCGGATTGGAAAAACGCACCAGGCATGTATTTACTGACGACAAACTCAGCGGGCAAAACATCATGGCCTATTGCTAATCCAACATTCATTTTGATGCACAAAAAGCAAGATAAACCAGCACAAGCAGTAGAAGTATTGAAATTCTTTGATTGGGCTTATGGCAATGATGCAGATAAAGTTGCACTTGATTTAGACTACATCCCTATGCCAGATAACGTAGTGAATATGATTAAAGCCAACTGGAAAGCACAATTAACAGATGGTGCAAATCCAATCTGGAAGTAATTATTCATTACGGTGGCGGCAGTACCGCTATACGTCTAAACACACAACAGGAGCCATAAAGCTCCTGTTGTGTTGTTATGAAGCATCGGTGGAATGGAGATTTTAATGCCGAATCAAACACAACGAATGAAACAGCAGCGATTGCAAGATATGCTATTCGTCGGAAGTACACGTTTTTTTGCTTTTTTTGTACTTGCTTTATTAAGCGGTATTATCCTTTCATTGCTCTATGGTGCAATGCCAAGCATTAAACATTTTGGCTTTAGCTTTATTACTTCAGAAAGCTGGAACCCTGTTACAGAAGAATTTGGCGCATGGCCATCAATTCGCGGTACGTTAGTCTCCTCATTTATTGCGTTGATTATTGCTGTTCCGGTTAGCTTTGGTATTGCCATTTTCCTAACTGAGTTATCTCCCACTTGGCTACGCCGCCCTCTTGGGATTGCAATTGAGTTACTTGCCGGTGTGCCTTCTATTATTTACGGCATGTGGGGCTTATTTGTTTTTGCGCCGCTGTTTGCTGACTATGCACAGCCATGGCTTACCGAAACAACGGAAAATTGGCCATTGATTGGTGGGCTATTTGTAGGTGCTCCGATGGGAATCGGGATGTTCACAGCCAGCTTAATTCTTTCTATTATGGTTATCCCATACGTTACCTCGGTTATGCGCGATGTATTTGAGGTTGTTCCGCCAATGCTGAAAGAATCAGCTTATGGCTTAGGCGCGACAACTTGGGAAGTCGTTTGGAATGTCGTTGTGCCATTTACTAAAAATGGCATTATCGGCGGTGTAATGCTGGGCTTAGGCCGTGCACTTGGTGAAACCATGGCCATTACCTTTGTGATTGGTAATTCCCAAGCAAAAATGAGTTCACTTTTTGACCCCGCCACCACGATATCTGCCACGCTGGCCAATGAATTTACCGAGGCCAATGGCGAGCTATATGTTTCATCGCTGATTGAATTAGGTTTACTACTGTTCTTTATCACCTTTATCGTTCTTGTACTTTCCAAATTATTATTGTTGCGCTTACAACGCAATGAGGGCGCCAACTCATGAGTAAGGCCATAAATATTTATAAGCGCCGTCGCGCAATCAATTATCTAAGCCTAACTCTTTCCATTATTGCTATGGCATTTGGTTTGTTCTGGTTATTTTGGATTATGTTTACGCTGTTTAAAAATGGCCTACCAGGTTTAACATTAGCGACCTTTACCCAAACAACGCCAGCACCAGGCAGCGCTGGTGGTTTATCTAATGCCATTTTAGGCAGCTTGCAAATGTCTATTGTGGGCGTTGCGATTGGTACGCCAATTGGTATTTTGGCAGGAACTTACCTCGCTGAGTTTGGTAATAAAGGCTGGCTAGCCCCCACTACCCGCTTTATTAATGATATTTTACTTTCTGCACCATCGATTGTTATTGGCTTATTTATTTTTGAAATGTATGTAGCACGAGTGCACCATTTTTCTGGCTGGGCCGGCTCATTTGCTTTAGCGATTTTGGTAATTCCAGTGGTATTAAGAACCACAGAAAATATGCTACGCCTAGTCCCCACCGCAATGCGTGAAGCCGCCTATGCCCTAGGCGCGCCACAATGGAAAATGGTGCTTTTGGTTACATTACGTGCAGCCAAGGCTGGCGTTGCAACAGGTATTTTGCTTGCCATTGCGCGTATATTAGGAGAAACAGCGCCGCTATTATTTACTGCGCTGAATAACCAATTCTATTCAAATATGAATCAACCGATGTCTAATTTGCCTGTTGTGATCTTTCAATTCGCCATGAGCCCTTATGAAGAATGGCATCAATTAGCTTGGACGGGTGCTTTATTAATTGGCCTATTTGTGCTCGGTTTAAATATTGTTGCGCGCGTGATGCTGCGTGAACCGAAACAAAACTAACAAACCAATACGGATAAGTTTAATCATGAAGAATCAAGCAAACCCAGCAAAGCTCGCTATTAAAAACCTTAATTTCTATTACGGTAATTTTCATGCCCTAAAGAATGTAAACTTAGATATTCAAGAAGGAAAAGTGACTGCTTTTATTGGCCCATCTGGCTGCGGTAAATCTACCCTGCTACGCACATTTAATCGCATGTACGATCTTTATCCAAAACTACGTGCAGAAGGTGAAATCATCTTAAACGGTAAAAACGTTTTAGATAATGATGTAGATTTGAATATGCTACGCGCCAAAGTAGGTATGGTGTTTCAAAAACCAACGCCATTTCCGATGTCTATTTATGACAATATTGCTTTTGGTGTAAAGCTCTATGAAAACCTGCCTAAATCCGAAATGGATGATCGCGTTGAATGGGCCTTGCAAAAAGCAGCGCTGTGGAACGAAGCAAAAGATAAACTCAAGCAATCTGGTTTAAGCTTATCTGGCGGTCAACAGCAACGCCTCTGTATTGCACGCGCGGTTGCTGTTAAACCCGAAGTATTATTATTAGATGAGCCAACTTCGGCACTTGATCCAATTTCTACAGCGCACGTAGAAGAATTAGTGCATGAATTAAAACAAGATTATACGATTGCAATCGTGACGCATAATATGCAACAAGCCGCTCGTGTTTCTGATATCACCGCTTATATGTATTTAGGCGAGCTGATTGAAGTAGGTGAAACAGATAGTATTTTCACTACACCTAAAGTAAAAGCGACTGAAGATTATATTACCGGTAAATTTGGTTAAATTATTGCTCTCCTAAAGCAAATGGCAAGCCTTAGGCTTGCCATTTTTTTATCTAAAACATTGCTACTCTAACTATTAATAGGCATAAAAAAAGGCAGCCTAAGCTGCCTTTTTTTATTTAAACAATTAGTTTTTTGGAACAATATTGTTGAATACGTAGCGCACGCCTTTTACATTTTCAGCCACATTCCCTGCAAGGGCCATTTGCTCGCCTTCATCAACGCTGCCTTCAATGGTTACATCGGCATCTTTACCTTTAACTTTTAAGTTAAATTTTTGTAAAACTAAATCGTTATCTAAGTTACCTTTGACAGCAGCAGCAAGTGCATCACCCGTTAATGCGGCAATAGCGGGAGCATCTGCAGCACTCACTGTGCCCATAGCAAATACAAAAGTACTGGATACCAAAATCAGGTGGGCTAGTTTCATAAAATCATTCTCTCAGATTGTTGTGACAACAGATAACCCTGTTGCGGGTCATTAACTAGTGCGATTCTAAAAGTTTTAAGTTACAGAATTGTTTAATTAGAGCCTGTAACTAAAATTGTGTAAATGCCTTTGGCCGATTAACCTCTTCCCGAGGATATTTCATGTCAGGCATCACAATGGACCGTCAAAAATTACAGGCT
>JBDKJX010000042.1:0-34443 GCA_039796405.1 Pseudomonadota bacterium | reverse complement strand
ATTCAGCAAGGTGTTCAATGACCATGCGAACTGCTCGTTCACGGACTTCGGGGGAAAAGTGAGTTGATTTCTTCATGGCGCCATTCTCTCAAGAATTGGAGCCTCCGCGAAACCCGGTGCGATTCAGAAGTGCTGTCTCATGAATACACACCTTTGTAGCACGCGCCATTTACTCAGAAAACTTTCATCATTCCTACTGTTAAATGCACTCCACCATTGTAAAACCAACTTAAATCATTCATAAACTTACGAAAAACTAAACTATTTAAAACTCAAAGGATGGAATAGCACAGGAAAAACCTTAGACATACGTCATGATTTTGTCATGTAAACACGTTAACTTACGCGCAATAAATGCCACTAGTACTCAATCAGGCATTTGACAAGCACGATTTTCTTTCTGTGACCGGAAATTCTGAGGAGTTATAAATTGTTAGATGAAATGCAAGCTTCCCGCCGTCAAGCCTTAAAATTATTCTCCAGTATTCCACTTTTACCACTGAGTGGTGCATCAGCAGCGTCTATGCTCATGACCGCCTGTGGTGGGGATAGCGATACAACGGCAGTAACACCACCGGGCACATTAAGTTTTGAATCAGCTAGCTTTAGCAGCATGGCAGCCCCAAGCATTAGCGACCCATACGCAATGGGCACCACCAGCGTTGGCTCCGCCCTGAATGTGAAACTCAGCGATGGCACCACACAAAACTTTAAATTGGCTTACAAGCCTTTCTTTATCACCGGTGATTACGTTCCTGATGGTAAAGGCGGCTATAGCCTATCTGGCGGCTATGTTGATATCAACAACAAACCTATTCTGGATACATCTGTAGCCGGCCTTGAAAGACAATTCTTCTCTGATTGTGCAGATGGCACATCATTGATTAACTTAGATAAAGCAACGGTTTCTGGCATCAAGGGCAAAGCGGTGTTTGCGGTTGTTCAGTTTGAATACACCTCAAACAACCAAGCTGGCCAGAGCATGTATGGCCAGCTGCCTTCCCCTATCGCCGTGCTGACGCTAGATCAAGATCAAGCCACAGGTAAGCTAACACTGGTTAAATACCATAATGTAGATACCTCAGCAGCGCACATGCTGTGGATCACCTGTGGTGCCAGCATGTCACCATGGAATACCCACCTCTCCAGCGAAGAATACGAGCCAGATGCGTTTACTGCCTCATCAGATGCACAATTTAAAGCCTTCAGTAAAAATGTATTCGGCGATGAAACCAAAGCAAACCCTTATCACTACGGCCATATGCCAGAAGTAACGGTTAACCCAGATGGCACGGGCTCGATCAAAAAACATTACTGCTTGGGCCGAATCTCGCACGAGCTGATCCAAGTGATGCCAGATAATCGCACCGCTTTAATGGGTGACGATGCAAGCAACAGCGGCTTATTTATTTTCGTGGCAGATAAAGAAAAAGATCTGTCCTCAGGCAGCTTGTACGTGGCTAATGTTGGAACCGGTTTCTCTATCGACCCAGCAGCACCCGGTGCCGCACTGACTTGGATTAAGCTTGGTTCTGCCACCAGCGCAGAAATCGAAAAAATGGCCGATACCCTGAAGCCAAGCGATATCATGACGATTGCAACAAAAGATCCGGCAGATGCAAGCTACACCAAGATTTTTTTAAGTGGTAAAACTCAATGGATCAAAATCAAGCCAGGCATGGAAAAAGCAGCAGCCTTCCTTGAAACTCACCGTTATGCCAGCTTTGTGGGCGCCAGCATGGCCTTCACGAAGATGGAAGGCACCACAGTGAATGTAAAAGACAAAATTGCCTACTCTGCACTGCAAAACATTCAGGGTTCGATGATTGCTGGCGATGCCGCAAACAACCCTGCTTACAATGTTTCACTTGCTAAGAAATTGAGTGCGGGCGGCGTGATGGCGCATACCTTAACGGGTGGCCAAAAAGATTTAGGCGGCGCAGCCATTAATAGCGAATGGGTACCCGTACTGACCAAGGCGTTGATTATTGGTGAAGATATCACCAAAGATATTTTGGGCAACACAGCAAATCCTGACAAGATTGCCAACCCAGATAATCTGAAATTCTCTGAAAAACTACGCACCCTGTTTATTGGTGAAGACAGTAGCCAGCACGTAAATAACTTTGTATGGGCTTACAATATCGACACTAAAGTGCTTTCACGCCTGATTTCTATGCCTGCCGGTGCAGAAGCGACAGGCTTGGTGGTTGCAGATGATGTAAATGGCTGGACTTACATCATGAGCAATTTCCAACACCCAGGCGAATGGATCTCCACTATGGATGCAGCAGCTAAGGCACTGGTTAACCCTATTGTTAATAGCAATTACAAAAACAAATTTGGTTGCGCTGTAGGTTATCTAACTGCTGAAGCCACCAGTATCAAGTTATCTAAAGTATAAAACTCAAAGACCTCGCTCCTAACGGGCCTTGATAAAAAAGCAGCAAGCTAAGGGTATGACTCCCCTAGGCTTGCTGCTTTTTTCTTTAAAAATCAAAGTAAAGTAAACACCGCGGCCATCGCCAAGAGTAATGAATCCAGCTCTTGAGCGGCTTTATCCGCTAGCTCATCAAGTACACTTGCCTGCTTACTTAAATCATCTGACTCCCACTCGGAAACAACAGCCGTAGCCAGAGATGGATATAAATACGGCGATTTATGGCGTAACTTCTGCTGCTTCGCCGCAAGTGCCATCAGTCTTTCTAGGCTAAGGGCAATATCAGGGTAGTTATCTTTCACCGCTCTAATCACAAATCCCGCACCGGCAGCCCCTTCACATTTTTCAGCTTTAAGGAGCAGAGCCAAGCCCACCAGCCGCTGTGATTTTTCTACGATAGCGGCCAAACGCAGCATGAAATTTTCTTCATGGTAACGGTAAATTTCAAGGCTATCGGAGGGGATTAGCGCTCGGATCAAATCGCTAGCGATGGCCAGATTACTCAGATCAAGCTCTAGCTCGGCCAGCTTTTCATATACTTTGGCCGCATAGCTTTCTTGGGCACTGGCATGAAAGCGCTCGCCCTGCTCGGCTACCGCCTTAAGCATAAATTGATAGCGCTCAAAGTAAGGGGCAAGGCCGTTCAAAGCGGGGTGTTCGATCAGCATGGGGATTCACATTCCATTCACTTTAAGCGCGGGGATTATCCTTGATAAAGCCTGACTGCGCTTATTAAGCTGCTACAGAATGTTTTTTAACTCAGGATTGCCAGCCCATCAAACTAAAAATAACGGCTTCCTTGCCCAAGTAGATGCTGGAGCAATGGCGAAAATAAATGGCAAGTAATCACTAACCAAGCCACCACTACCACCAAGGAGACAAGCAGTTCAAATTTTTCTGAAAACATGGGGCACCTCTTATTTAGGCTAAATCTTGCTCTTGCTAGGGTTATCCCTTCACAAAACAAGCTGCCTAGCTACTCGCTCAATGAGTTAAAAATCATGCTACTAGCTATATCAATTGATTAACTCGCATTTATTGAGCTATTTTATGCCGAACACCCGCCACATTTCTTAATCAAAATCAACATTTGATGAAAGTTTTTGTAAAGTTTTCTCGGCAAAAAATATTTCAATACGCTTGCGCCTCCCTCAGCCAGCCAATTTCCCTTGCCGTTTTTTCGCCAATGATCGTACGGCTCAGATTATCTGGGATGATGGCCAAAGCCTCGCTAACGGGCACGCGCCCGCCCATCAATTCAGCAAAGGCTTGTGGATAGCGTGGTGATCTATCTGGCTCAGCAAAGCCATCAGGATAGATCGGCATATTGGTACTCAGATCATACTTATCCGTGGCATTAAGGGTATGCAGTAGCTCATGTCCCACAATCACTAGGTTTTGCTTAGCGTAACGCTTATCCCCAAAGAGATTAATCCGCCCAATACGGCCTTTATTCAGTGCCGTGGAGTGGCTGAGCTGTGGGTGAGTGGCCGGATCATAATATAAAAGATACAAGCGAATATCGGGTGGCACGCTCACTTTTGGGCTGTTACGCCATGCAAAATATCTAAATTTCAGACTCCAAATAATGGTGCTAAAGACATTTCCATCCGTAGGGGGCGCCGGAGGGATATTTTTCACCTCAGCTCCCAGCTGTAGCTCAATTGGCCGGTGTATCCCTAAGCGATATTGCTCGGCTTCATTTGAGTAGTATTGCGCCAACGGCTCAAAATCATCTTTACTTAAGCTGCTTAGATAAGCACTGACCTCGGGGCTGTTGTTTACATTCACCGGATAAACGGCCACATACAAGCCCTGCTTCCACTCTGTTGCGCCCTTATCTAGCCAAGTCATCTGAGCAACCTTAGCCAAAATCAGTAACAACACAATAATTCGAATTTTTTTCCACATAAGAGCCTTTCATTTAGCTTGGGCATAATGTCTACACGTAAGGCAATGCATCCTCACCGCGCAGGCAAGATACACCACTTTTGCCCACCTTAACTTTCTGCATCATTATTTTTCAGCCAAGCCATTCGTGTTACTTGTGTTTTAATAAGCTCCTAGCAAAAAATGACGCCCTTATGGAACACTTCTTCAAAACGCTTCTGCTCTTTGCCGCTACCGCACTATGCGAAATCATCGGCTGCTACCTGCCCTATTTGTGGCTACGCAAAGGGGGATCGGCCTTTCTGCTATTGCCCGCCGCAATCAGCCTGATGCTATTTGTTTGGCTGCTCACCCTTCACCCTGCCGCCACTGGCCGAGTCTATGCAGCCTATGGTGGCGTCTATGTAAGCGTTGCGCTACTGTGGCTATGGCAAATTGATGGTGTTAAACCAGATCGTTGGGATATAACAGGCTGCATGATTATGCTGATCGGCATGGCGGTGATTTTGCTAGGGCCAAGGGCCAGCCACTAACCCCAGCAAAGCTTCTTTTAAAGAGGCTTATATACTTAAGAATGAAAGCTGCTACTTCGCCAATCTAAACCTGTTTTTTATTCTGTAATCAACCATTGTCAATATCACCATGCATTGAAAAAGCAACACTATCCGTGCCATTTAAAATGAAAAAATTTATCATTAGTATATACTTATTAATATTTTTATCAGCAAACCTAATTAAGCTTTGCAGAAGCATTTAATGTCATTTAACCGTAATAAGACCTATGGGCTTTTCCATCCCCTCTTGCCCAAGCCCCTAACGCATACTCAGGCATTCTTATTGATTTGCTTAAATAGTTTGAAAAAATAAGTGGTTATCACGTAAAAATTTCAATCTCCTCCCCTTTCCGAACCATTGTGAATTTACAGGAGGGGCGTAGTGATTTTTCAATTATTATTTGGGCTATAAAAACCACGATCAATACGCAATTAAATGCGTAAATCTATTCCCTGTCTGTATTGGTATCAGAGCTAAAAAGGCGTTCGGGTTATTAGATATAATAATTTAAAAAAATAACAACGAACATCCTTAGGGGTTTAGAAATTGAAATTGAAATTGAATTTGAATTTGAATTTTATCAAGATAAAACACTAAAAAAAGATGAAGGACTCGACTATACCGTAGCCGTAAACAAAACCGCGCTAAACCGTGATTCATAGGCGGTGGCTAGCTCATTAGCCACGATCAACTACATTATAAAAAAATTGAACCTTAACCATGAATTTGGCGATACTTTTTTATTAAGCACCCCCCATTTATCCATTCATTTTTCAAAAAATTCTTTAAAAAAACCTATTATGAAAAATTTATTTAAATAATTAATATCAATAAATGAATATTTATCCACTGTCTTTTAAAGATTAAAGTATATTTTGACCCAAAAAAAGCCACCTCAAAGGTGGCTTTTCAATATATGTAGAGAGATTACTTCTCAACAAACGCACGCTCAATCACGTAATCGCCTGGCTGGCCGATGCGCTTAGAAACTTGGAACCCGCGAGCATCCAGTAGCGCGCAAGTGTCTTTCAACATGGCTGGGCTACCGCAAAGCATGGCGCGGTCAGTTTCTGGGTTTAGCGGAGGCAGGCCAATATCACGCTCTAACTTACCCGATTCAAACAGATCGGTTAAACGACCTTGGTTACGGAAAGGCTCACGCGTCACCGTTGGGTAGTAGATCAGCTTTTCCCTAACCGCTTCACCAAAGAACTCATTATGTGGCAGCTCTTTTTCGATAAAGTCAGCGTAAGCCAGCTCGCTCACAGTACGCACGCCATGCACCAAGATGATTTTTTCGTACTGCTCATAGGCATCGGGGTCTTGAATCAAGCTCATAAATGGCGCAAGACCGGTACCCGTTGAAAGGTAATAAAGGTTTTTAGCTGGTTTTAGATCGCTTAATACCAGCGTGCCGGTTGGCTTACGGCTAACCAACAGCGGATCGCCTTCTTTCAAATGCTGCAGACGCGAAGTCAGCGGGCCGTCTGGCACTTTAATGCTGAAAAACTCTAGTGTTTCAGAGTAATTTGGGCTGGCAATCGAATACGCACGCATCAGCGGCTTACCGTTCACTTCCAAGCCAATCATTACAAACTGGCCGTTTTCAAAGCGCAGCGAATCATCCCGCGTCGTGGTAAAGCTGAACAACGTATCGTTCCAATGGCGAACCGATAACACGTGTTCGGTAGCAAAAGCGCTCATTTTTTTCTCTTTTCAATAACGTAGGGCGGGTTGGAACCCGCCGTTTTAAATAAGTAATACGCTGGCGGCTTGCTCCCGCCCTACACGTTTAAGCCAGCGCAGCAGTCAGCGCGGGTACGGCTTCAAATAAATCGGCCACTAAACCAAAATCGGCCACTTGGAAAATAGCGGCATCTGGGTCTAGGTTGATGGCAACAATCACTTTACTGTCTTTCATACCCGCCAAGTGCTGAGCAGCGCCGGATACGCCCGCAGCGATATACAGCTCAGGGGCGACCACGGTGCCAGTCTGGCCCACTTGCAGATCGTTAGGTGCATAGCCTGCATCCACCGCAGCGCGGGTAGCGCCAATGGCGGCGTTTAACTGAGCAGCTAGGGGATTTAAAATCGCATCAAAGCGGGTTTCCAGCGGACGGCCACCTGTGATCACCACGCGGGCTGAAGCCAGCTCAGGTCGATCACTCACGGTATGCGTTGCAGAAACAAAGCGCGCTTGGCTGTGTGCTGCTGGCGCGGCATGGCTCACAATGCTTACCGCAGCGCTATTACCCGCTGCCTCAAAGCTCGTGGCACGCACCGTCAAGACTTGCAATGCATCTATGCTTTCTACAGTGGTTAACACGCTACCCGCATAGGTTGGGCGAACATAAGTGGCTGGTGCAGCAATGGTGATGACATCAGAAATCATCGCCACATCCAGCAAGGCCGCTACGCGGGGTAAGGCATTTTTGGCAGCGGCAGAATTGGCCGCTAAAATCACTTGATACTTAGGCGCCAGCTCTAAAAGCAAAGCAGCCACATCTTCGGCCAGCGGGTGCTGCAAAGATTCAGCATCCACCCGAATTACTTCGCTCACACCGGCAATAGCGGCGGCATCAGCAGCAATGGCTTCTACGCCATGCCCCAGCACCACGAGGTGAATCGGCGTATTCCAAGCCCCCGCTGCGGTAATCGCTTGGCGAGTGGCTTTTTTAATTTGCTTGCCGTCGTGTTCGGCTAAAACGAGTACGCTCATTTAGATGGCCCCCACTTCACGCAATTTGCTAACCAACTCAGCCACACTGGCAACTCGAATGCCGGCTTTACGCTCAGCAGGCTCGGCAGCTTTTAATAGTTTTAAGCGCGGGCTAGCATTTACACCTAGATCCGCAGCGGCAATTGTCTCAATCGGCTTTTTCTTTGCCATCATTAAGTTTGGTAATTTTACAAAGCGCGGCTCATTTAAGCGTAAATCAGCCGTAATCACTGCGGGTAGCTTCAGTGCCACGGTTTCAGTACCGCCATCCACTTCTCGCACCACCAACGCTTCACCATTGTCCACCGTAATGCTAGAAGCAAACGCGCCTTGGCCTGCATTCATTAACGCCGCCAGCATTTGGCCGGTTTGGCCTGCGTCGTCGTCAATCGCTTGCTTGCCTAAAATAACCAGGCTTGGCTGCTCTTTATCGACCACGGCTTTAAGTAACTTCGCCACGCCAAGCGGCTGAAGCTCAAGATCGCTCTCAAGCAAAATCACGCGGTCTACACCCATAGCAAGGGCGTGGCGCAACACATCTTGGCAGGCTGCGCTGCCAATGGTTACACCCACAATCTCGGTAACCACACCGCGCTCTTTTAGGCGCAATGCTTCTTCTACGGCAATTTCGTCGAAGGGATTGATGCTCATCTTCACGCCAGCAATATCCACATCCGAGCCATCAGCCTTGATACGTGGCCTGATGTTGTAATCCACTACGCGTTTGATCGCGACAAGAACCTTCATAAAATCCCTCCTCAGTAGCGACGTATTTTAGGACAATGTACAATATCTGGTAAATACTATTCTTTGATAAATATATTCTATTTAGCAGATATGCTGGCCATAAAGGCCTGTATTATAAACAAAGCTCGTTTTGTAGGGTGGGCAAAATGCTTTACCTTGCCCACGCGAACAACACGCTGCCAATAAAACGTGGACGCAAAAACGGGCCTACTACCTATTTTTTACCAATCGAACACGCCATGAACTACACCCTCAGACAGCTCGAAGTATTTACCGCCGTAGCCCGCAGTGAAAATGTTTCACGGGCGGCGGAATCTTTGGGGATGAGCCAATCGGCAACCAGCACTTCGCTAACCGAATTTGAGCGGCAGTTTAAGCTTAAGTTGTTTGATCGGGTAGGCAAAAAGCTACAGTTGAACGAGTTGGGGCATATTATTTTGCCGCGTGCCATTGAGCTACTCGATCGCGCCTCTGAAGTAGAAGCCCTGCTAGAAGGTAAAACCGGCCTTGGCCCCATGCGCATTGGCGCCACGCTAACCATTGGCAATTACCTTGCTACGCTGTTAATCGGCGAATTTATGCAAAATCATCCTGGTTGCCGTATTAATCTGGACGTACATAACACCGCCAATATTGTGAACAAAGTTGCGCAATTTCAGCTGGATTTTGGCTTAATCGAAGGTGATTGCTCGCACCCTGATTTAATTGCCGCCCCTTGGGTAGGAGATGAGCTGGTGATTTTTGCCGCGCCCGACCATCCGCTCAGCCATAAGGCAATAGTAACATTAGATGATTTAATCGCCACACCATGGATCGCTCGTGAAACCGGATCAGGCACGCGGCAAACCTTTGAGCATGGCATGCGGCATGTGCTATCCCAGCTCGATATTCGCCTAGCGCTTGAGCATACCGAGGCGATTAAACGTGCGGTGGAATCCGGCATGGGCATTGCCTGTATTTCGCGCTTAGCACTTAAAGAAGCGTTTCGCCGTGGCAGCTTGGTTGAAATCCTTGTAGCTGGCTTAGATTTTAAACGGCAATTCCATTTTATCTGGCACCGGCAAAAATTTATCACACCCGGCATGGCACTGTTTATCGAGCGCTGCAAGGCCGTGGCGGAAGGGGTAACAAGCAGCGATCAGATTGTGTTATCCCCACAAGCGCTTAGACTTAAACCATCAATGCAGCTCAAGCAGGCCCAGATCTAGGATTTCTGAAAGCAGAATCTGCTCCAGAACGGCCAAAGGCAAAGGCGGGCTAAAATAATAGCCCTGAATCTGATCACACTGGTAACGCAGCAAAAAAGCCAGCTGAGCCTCTGTCTCCACGCCTTCGGCAACCACCTCTAGCTTTAAACTGTGGGCCATGCGGATAATAGCCAGCGCAATGGCGGCGTCATCTGGGTTACTGGTTACTTCACGAATAAAGGCGATATCTATTTTCAGCTTATCCACCGGAAAACGGCGTAAATAAGCCAAGCTAGAATACCCCGTACCAAAATCATCAATAGAAATCTGCACACCACGCTGTTTTAAGCTGTGCAAAGTAGCAATAGTGCGTTCGGTATTGACCATCAGCGAGCCTTCAGTTAGCTCCAGCTCAAGTAAATTAGGCGGGATATCGTGCTCAAGCAGCGCACGAATCACATCCCCTTCCAAGTCCCCTTCCACAAACTGACGGCCAGCTACATTAACGGATATTTGCAAGGGGCCAATGGAAGAGTTGATCCAGCTGGCAATTTGCTTACACGCCGTAGCCACCACCCAGCTCCCTACATTCACAATAAGGCCCGTGTCTTCTAACACCGGAACAAACATCTGCGGAGACACCAGCCCGTAACCCGGACGCTGCCAGCGCAGCAAGGCTTCCAGCCCAACAATGCGGCCGCTTTTCAGTAGCACCTTAGGCTGGTAATACAGGACAAACTCTTCATTTTCTATGGCCTTATGTAAAGCCATTTCCAAATCATGCCGTGCCAACACCTCGGCATTCATTTGGGCGGTAAAAAAACGGTAGGTATCCCTCCCCGCCTGCTTGGCCCTATACATAGCCGTATCAGCATACTTAATTAAAACTTCATGTGCGGTGGCATCATCAGGATAAACCGTGATGCCTATGCTGGCGGTGATTGTGACTTGTTGTCCCTGAATATCGAAAGGCTCACGCAATACTTCACGTATTTTTCCAGCCACAAAGGTGGCGTACGGCCGCCCGTCTTCCAACACTAGAATCAGCGCAAACTCGTCACCGCCAAGCCGCCCAACCGTATCCCGAACCCGTACACAGCGGAGCAGACGATGGCCAAACTGGCTGAGCAGCTCATCACCGGCAGTGTGGCCTATAGTGTCGTTTACATTTTTAAAGTGATCCAAATCGACAAACAGCACCGCTACCAGCCAGTCGCTATCGTCAGACTGGATCAGCGTATTTTTAAGCGCTTCATAAAATAAAGTGCGATTAGGCAGGCCGGTCAGTACATCGTAATGGGCCAGCTGGTGTAGGCGCTGTGCTGACTCCTTACGCTCGGTGATATCCCGCGCCACGCCAACAATAATCCAATCTGAACCAGAGCGCTGAGCCTGCTGATGTACCTCCACCTGCAAATAACTGCCGTCCTTACACCGTATGGTGGTGTCTGCCAGCTCATTCACATTCTGCCCAGCAATAATGACATCATAAATATTTTCAAGACCAGCAAGAGAGTGCTCACTCACCCGTACCGGCCCAGCATCAAACAACTCCTGGCGGGTATAACCCAGCATACTGCAGGCAGTAGCGTTCACTTCAACAAAACACATTAAATTACGGCTTACCAAAAAAATAGCATCCGCAGTGGCATCCATCGCCGAGCGAAAACGCTGTAAATCAGCCGTACGCGCCAGCACCTCCTGCTCTAGGATCAGGCTGTGGTTTTGCAAAAAATCAGCAAACGTCTTTAAGCGCAGTAAATTACGCACCCTGAGCCATAATTCAGCGCGATCAATCGGCTTAGTCAGAAACTCTTCGGCCCCTGCATTCAGCCCAGCAAGACGAGCACTGCGATCATTTAGCGCCGTCACCATAATGATCGGAATCCGTGAGGTCAGAGGGCTGGCCTTTAGAATCACCGCTACCTCAAAGCCATCCATGCCGGGCATCATAATATCCAGCAAAATTAAATCTGGTGCATGCTCAGCCACGGCGGCCAGTGCTTCTTCGCCGCTGGCGGCGCACTGCGTTAAATAACCTTCGGGCAGCAACAGTGCTTCAAGCAGTTTACGATTATGGCTTTCATCATCAACGATCAGGATCGTAGCAGCAGAATTAGTCATGATCACTGGCCTGCCTGAGGGTATGCCCTCTGGCGAGGAGCGTATTCATCACTTCGTATAGCTCCTGATAGCGTAAAGGCTTGGCAATATAAGCATCACAACCGGCAATCTGGCTTCGCTCTTCATCATCTTTCATCGCCAGCGCAGTCAGCGCAATCACTGGAATGGCCGCCGTACTAGGATTTTGTTTCAGCAGGGCCGTGGCGGCTAGGCCATCCATATCGGGCAGCTGAATATCCATTAAAATAAGATCAGGCTGTTCGGTACGCGCCAGCGTTAATCCCGACTCAGCATCCACCGCGCACAGCACGGTATGGTCTGCGTTTCGCAGCAATAAGGCAGTCAGCTTCATATTCGCCGCATTGTCTTCAATGACTAAGACTCTGGCCATCGGGCGTCCTCTTTAATGGGGCTGCAGTGCGCGTTTGACCCGAGCAATAAAGCCTGCTCGATCAAATCCTGCTTTTTGAACGACCTGCACCAGTCGCTCCGGCCTATTGCTTAATGCCGCCCGATCCAACTGAGTAATCCGCTTGGGAGTCATAATTAAAACCGGAATATCCGCTGTAATGGGGGCCAGTTGCAGCGCATCGGCCACTTCAAAACCGCTCATCTCAGGCATAACCAGATCAAGCAAGATCAAGTCAGGATGCAGCTGCTGTGCCAGCCTCACGCCTTCATTGCCGCTTAATGCCCGTACAACCACATAGGCAGGCTCGGGCAAAAGCCGCGCCAGTGCATCAATTGCTTTTGCATCATCATCAATCACCAGTACCGTCCAAGGGGATGTGCTCAGGTGCAGCGTCGCCAGCGCAGATTTTAATTCCACATGGCTAACTGGCTTTTGCAGCACCGCGGTGGCTCCGCCCACCAGTGCCATTCTGCTGTCGGCAAGCTTAGAAATAATCATGACAGGCACACGGGCAAGGCTGACATTTTCGCGCAGGTGTAACAAAAAATCCCAGCCCCCTCCCGCGCTGGGTAAGTCCCAATCGAGGGTAATCAGCTGAATATTTTGCTGCAGGGTTAAGGACAGGGCCTCCTCAGTGGTGCTGGCATGCAACACACTAAAGCCTTCTGCCTCAAGCAACAGGACGATGAGGGCGGCAACCCGCTCATTACTCTCCAATACGAGGGCAATACGTTTTTCAGGCTCAAAGACAGAAGGGCTGCCTACAGCAGAGAATGCAGCGGGCAGCTCCCGTAGCGGCAGCCAAGCCACAAAACAGGCGCCCTCGCCCTCGGCGCTAGCAACAGCAACGGTACCGCCATGCAGCTCCGCCAGCTGTTTAACCATGGCCAGCCCCAGCCCCGTTCCTTCAAATTTGCGCGCTAGGCGGCTATCGATTTGGATAAAAGCTTGAAACAATTTCGCCATATTGGCTTTGGAAATACCCATGCCGTTATCGGTAACGCAAATTTCAACAAACTCCTTGTATTCATTGTCACTCAATGGAAAACCATGCACTGGCCAGTTGCCAACTATATGCCCTACACTGCTGCGCAAAACACGGCGGGCTCGTAAACTAACGCTGCCCCCGCTGGCGGTAAACTTGACCGAATTTGAAAGCAGGTTATAAACAATCTGCTTGGTTTTACGCTGATCCAGCTGAGTAAACCCTAGGCCTTCACTGGCCTCCAGCCCTAAGCGAATACGCTGAACCGCCGCTTTTTCCTTAACGATTGACAGGCTGCCTAACAGTAAGCTGTGTAAATCAACCGCCTCTAGATCAAGCGTCATCATGCCCGCTTCAACCTTAGATAAATCCAAAGTGTCATTAATCAGCAAGAGCAGATGCTGGCCGCTAGTAAAAATATCACCGATATATTCGTGCTGAGCCTTACTGGTCGGCCCCATAAAGCCATCTTTTAGCGCCTCAGAAAAACCAATAATGGCATTGAGCGGCGTACGCAGCTCGTGCGACATGGTGGCCAGAAACTCTGATTTCATCCGGCTGGCATGTTCCAGCTCAATGTTTTTTTCTTGTAAGGTCAGCTCAAACCGCTTTCGCTCAGTGACATCCCGAGCAGCGGCAAACACGCCTTGCACCTTGCGGTCTCGGTCATGAAAAGTGGCTGCGTTATATGACACCACCGTTTCAACCCCGTTCTGGGCACGCACAGTAAGCTCATAATCGCTCACTTTATTTTCAGTTAGCACTCTTTTGATGGCGGCATCGGCTCTGATCGGGTCAGTAAAGAAATTCTTGCAGGGCGCGCCAATCAGCTCATCACGGGTTCGCCCAGTGAGTGCAATCATTTGCTGGTTTACATCAGAAATAATCCCCTGCGGATCGGTGGTCATCAGCGCGTCAATATTGGATTCAATTAAAGAGCGGGTATAAAACTGCTGATCGCGTAAGCGCTGATCAAGCACGGTACGGGCCTCTTCAACCTGCTTACGGGCGGTATTGTCTGTGCCGATCAGTAAATAGCCGATGATGGCATCTTGTGCATCGCGCAGCGCAGTGACAGAGACCACGGCCGGAAAGCGGCTACCGTCTTTGCGAAAGTAGGTGAGCTCGTAAATATCTTCAATACCGCGCGTTGCCTTGAAAACCAAGGCTTCAAAGCCGGGGGTGATGGGGGTGTCTAGCTCTAGACTAAGCGCTGCGGCGCGCATGATTAATTCTTGCGGGTCAGAAATATCTGCGGGGGTGATTTTGTTCATGACTTCGGCCGCGGTATAGCCCAGCATGCGCTCGGCCCCCACATTGAAAATCTGAATCACGCCCTTAGCGTCGGTGGCAATGCTGGAGAAATTGGCGCTATTAAAAATGGCACGCTGCAGGGCTCCGGCCTTGAGCAGCGCTTCTTCTGCCAGTTTACGAGCCGTGTTATCGGTGCTGATTAATAAATAGCCGATGATGGCGTCTTCAGCATCACGCAGTGCGGTGACGGAAACAACAGCAGGAAAACGACTGCCATCTTTGCGGATTTTAGTCAGCTCATAAATATCCTCAATGCCGCGTGCCGCCTTAAATACCAGCGCCTCAAACCCTGGGGTAATGGGCGTACCCAGCTCAAGACTCAGCGCTGCAGCTCGGGCGACCAGCTCCTGCGGATCAGAAAAATCTGCAGGGGTGATTTTGTTCATGACCTCTACGGCGGTATAGCCCAGCATGCGCTCGGCCCCGACGTTAAAAATCTGAATCACCCCCTTGGCATCGGTGGCAATGCTGGAGAAATAGGCGCTATTGAAAATAGCATCTTGCAGCGCCCCTGTTTTAAGTAGCGCCGCTTCTATTCGCTTACGATCGGTAATATCCCGGGCCGCAGCAAATACACCGAGCACATTACCGCGCACGTCTTTATAAACGGAAGCGTTATAAAGCACGTCGGTAAGACGACCATCGCTGTGCCGGATCGTTAGCGGATAATCGGTTACAAAACCTTTGGCAAAGACTTGCTGATAGCCTTCACGCGCCTTGGCAGGCTCAGTAAAGTAATCAGAAAAATCAGTGCCGATCAGTTTCTCACGTGCCACACCAGTGGCCTTAATCGAAGCCTCATTAATATCCGTTATTTTACCTTCGGCACTGATGGTGACCAGCGGATCAAGGCTGGCCTCAAGCAGGCTACGGGCATACTGCGAAGCCTGCTTACGCGCCGTATTATCGGTACCAATCAGTAAATAGCCGATGATGGCGCCTTGACCATCCCGCAATGCCGTGACTGAAACCACGGCGGGGAAACGGCGGCCATCTTTACGGATATAAGTGAGTTCGTAAATATCCTCAATACCGCGTGAGGCTTTGAATACCAGCGCTTCGAAGCCTGGCGTAATGGGCGTATCCAGCTCAGCGCTCAGCGCTCAGCGCTCAGCGCTCAGCGCTTCGGCGCGTGCAATCACTTCTTGGGGGTCTGAAATATCGGCAGGGGTAATCAGATTAATCACGTCGCGTGCGGCATAGCCCAACATACGCTCGGCACCCACATTAATAATCTGGATCACACCCTTTTCATCGGTGGCAATGCTAGAGAAGTAAGCGCTATTAAAAATAGCGGCTTGTAAGGCCCCCGTTTTCAGCAGGGTTCTTTGGCGGTGAAACTCCGTCACACCATCGGCGCAGCCTAACCTGTCGCCTTCGCCCTGCCCGATTATCGACATAGACTCTTTCCACAAAAAATACAATTAACGTAAGAGTTCGGATAAGGCGGCCTGCACGAAAGCTGAGCAAAGAAATCAGGAAAAAGGCAATCCAGCTGATAACGAAGACAGATAGTGTTAAGAAATACTATCAGAGCCCCCCCAAAGCGCAATTCATATCTGGATAGCCGGAAGCTTAAGCCCTCTATTTAAACGGCAGGCAGCAAGCAAAATAAAGCATATCCACTGCTGCTGTATTAACGCACTTTCTACCTGCCCCTCCTGCAAATGACTCCACCCAAACCAAACTAGAAATCGCCGAAGTTTTAGCCATTCAAGCCAAACGCACCCCAGAAATAGCAGCAGCCGCCGCAGCAGATGCCGCAGAAAACATCTGGCGCTTTAACGCAGTGATGGGGCCCAAATTTAAGGCTGAAAAGCTGCCTCAATTTGCAGCTTTTTTTGAGCGCGTGGTAAAAAGCGAAGCTGCGGTAGTGGATAGCGCTAAGGATTATTGGAAGCGCCCACGCCCACATTTACTAAATAGTGAAATCCAGCCGGTGGTAAAACGCTCCAGCTCTGGCTCTTGGCCCTCAGGCCACGCCACCGTGGGCTATTTAATGGCCACGATATTGGCTGAAATGGTGCCAGAAAAACGCAGCGCCCTCTTTACCCGTGCCGCCGAGTACGCAGAAAACCGCGTGATTGCAGGAATTCATTACCGCTCTGACATACAAATGGGCCGCGTTGCTGCGGCCCTGATCGCACAAAAAATGCTGAGCCGTGATGATTTTAATGCTGAATTTGCACCGGCCAAGGCCGAGCTGCGCTCGGTGCTAGGGCTTTAATAGTTGGCAGATCTGTAGGGGTGCTGCTTGCTGCCCCCTAAAGTTTATCGTGGCTTTATACGCAAAAAAGCACAGAGGTATTCTCTGTGCTTTTTATCTATTTAAACCGATCTGCAATGCTTAGTGCTGCGCGTCAATATCGGCTAAGGATTCTGCGCCCTTAATTGTAATCACATAACCCACAGCGCCTTCAATTGGGCTGATATGCGATTTTTTCAGCAAAAATGTACGCACATTGGCGTCCAGCAAGGCCACTGGGTCTTTGGCGATTTTACGCAAGCCATCAATACAGTGCTTCATAAATAAGGTTTGCGTGCCTCTTTCTGAAATCACCATCAAGCCATTACGATTGTATTCCACGTATTTCAAGCCAGAAAACAACTTGGCATGCTTGAGCACGCGCGGGCTCAGTCTTTTGCTTTTTAAGCCACGGCTTACTTCCAATAACGCTTCAAATTCGTCGTCAGTTAATCCAGCATTCATATTTCTGTATCCTCGTTAAGGGAGTAATGGTACGCGGCTCTGCGGCTTACGTGAAGAAAACCAGCGTCTTATGCCAATTTGCGCTGCATCATCAAGGCATGGCCTAGCTTTGGATCTAGCTCATAATTCACAAAACCAAACGCTTTATATAAGGAATAAGCTGGCGTATTGCCTTCTAATACTTCCAAGGTAATTTTGCAGCAGCCCAAGGCAAGGGCAATTTCTTCCACCCTAGCCAGCAAACGTTTAGACAGCCCTTGCCCCCGATAGGCAGAGTGCACGGCAAAATCGTGGATATTCAATAACGGCTGACAGGCAAAAGTTGAAAAGCCTTCAATACACAGCGCCAAGCCTGCAGGAGTAGCACCGTCCATCGCCAACACAACATGCACATTGCTACGTTTGCTTAGCTCAGCAATCAGATTATCTTGCGCAAAGGTAGATAAAGCATGATTACCGCCCATAGGATCAAGGGCGTATTCATTTAATAGATAGACCAGCGCCTCTGCGTGCTGGGGGAAAGATAAATCGGCTTGAATAATATCCATTGAATCTCTCGCATATAGTCTAGGCAGTTTGCCACTTAGTTTGATGCTAAGCAAAGCGCCTAGGGCTTCGCCTTATGCGATAATGCGCGGCGAAAAGCCACACAAAAACAGCAAGAAGGAATACCTATGCAAGTAATTACCCGCGATGTGATGGAATATGATGTTTTGATTGTTGGCGCTGGCCCTGCTGGCCTTGCTGCCGCGATTCGTATCAAGCAACTCGCAGCCTTAGCCAACCAGGAAATCAGCGTCTGTGTATTAGAAAAAGGCGCAGAAGTAGGCGCGCATATTCTCAGCGGCGCGGTGATTGATCCGATTGCACTGGATGAGCTGATCCCAGATTGGAAAGCGCTTGGCGCGCCGCTTAAAACGCAGGTGACCGAAGACCGCTTTATGCTGCTGGACGAAGACCAAGCGTTCCGCATCCCCAATAAAATGCTGCCCCCGCTGATGGATAACCACGGCGCGTATATCGTCAGCTTGGGTAATGTCTGCCGCTGGCTGGCCGTGCAGGCTGAAGGCCTTGGCGTAGAAATCTATCCCGGCTTTACCGCTGCCGATGTCCTTTATGACGAAAACGGGGCGGTAAAAGGGGTTGTAAGTGGCGATATGGGGCTGGATAAAGCGGGCAAGCAAAAAAGTGACTTTGCTCCTGGCATGGAGCTACACGCTAAATACACCCTAATTGGCGAAGGCGTGCGCGGCTCGCTGACAAAAATGCTGGAAAAAACTTTTGACCTTCGCAGCGATGCCGATACCCAAAAATATGGCATTGGCTTTAAAGAGCTGTGGCAAGTTGCGCCAGGCAAACACCAGCCTGGCCTGGTGAGCCATTCTCAAGGCTGGCCGCTGGACAACAGCACCGGCGGCGGCTCGTTTATTTATCACTTAGAAGACAATCTGGTGGCCGTCGGCTTTGTCGTACACCTGAACTACAGCAATCCTTACCTCAGCCCCTTTGATGAATTTCAGCGCTTTAAAACTCACCCAAGTATTCGTGGCCTGTTTGAAGGCGGCAAACGCTTAAGCTACGGCGCAAGGGCTATTTCTGAAGGTGGCCTGCAGTCGATCCCTAAGCTCACCTTCCCTGGCGGCGCGCTCATCGGCTGTGCCGCAGGTTTTTTAAATGTGCCGCGCATTAAGGGCACACATAACGCGATGAAGAGCGGCATGCTAGCTGCCGAGGCCGTGGTGGAGGCGCTGGCGGCAGGCCGCAGTAATGATGTGCTGATTGCTTATCCGGCGGCGATTAAAGCGTCTTGGGTTTGGCAGGATTTAGACAAGGTCAGGAATATCAAGCCTGCGCTGTCAAAATTCGGCAATATTTTTGGCTCAATGTATGGTGGTTTTGAGATGTGGCTGGCCAGCTTTGGTGTACGCCTGCCGTGGACTTTTTCGCATAAAAAACCCGACCACGCCTGCCTAAAACTCGCCAATGAATGCACACCGATTAAATACCCTAAGCCAGATGGCAAGGTGAGCTTTGATAAGCTGTCTTCGGTGTATATATCCAATGTTAATCACGAAGAAAACCAGCCCTGTCATTTGCACCTAGCTCATCAAGACATCTCAATTAGCGTCAACCTAAAAGACTACGACTCACCAGAAAGCCGCTACTGCCCAGCGGGTGTGTATGAAATCATTAAAAGTGACAGTGGCCCGCGCTTGCAAATCAATGCGCAAAACTGCATTCACTGCAAAACCTGCGATATTAAAGACCCAAGGCAAAATATTACTTGGGTCACCCCAGAAGGCGGCGGCGGGCCTAATTATCCAAATATGTAATGTACCGCGTGGGCATAAAACCCATGCCCAACATAGCGTTTTGCCATGAAATGAACAGAGCATCCAAAAGAGTGAGTGCCCTTGTGCTGGGGGTAAAACGCATCATTTTGCCTACGCGGATGCATTGAAAATGGCAGCGAGGGTATAAGCAATATGCTCTCGCTACATACCAAGGAATAATATGATTATCCAGAAAGAGATCGTCGATCTTGCTACCCCCACCGGCCTGATGCGCACCTATGTGCACCGACCCGAAGGCGATAAAGCGTATCCAGTGATTTTGCTGTATTCGGAAATTTTTCAGCAGACCGGCCCGATTGAACGCGCGGCAAGACTGATGGCTGGGCATGGCTACGCGGTGCTGGTTCCAGAAATTTTTCATGAGCTAAATCCTGCCGGCACTGTACTTCCTTACGATCAGGCCGGCAGCGATAAAGGCAATAGCGATAAGATGGGTAAATCTGTTGAAGGCTACGACACCGACAATCAAGCCATGATTACCTGGCTGGCGGATCAGCCCTGGTGCAACGGGCAAATTGGTGCGATGGGCTTTTGCATCGGTGGCCATCTGGCTTTCCGCGCGGCCTTGCAGCCACAAATCAAAGCCACGGCCTGCTTTTACCCTACCGATCTGCACACCTGCGTTATTCCAAACCCGCCAGGCCAGCACAGCCTGGACAGACTCGCCGATATTTCTGGCGAACTACTGATGTTCTGGAGCAAGCAAGACCCACATATCCCCGCCGCAGGCCGCGCATTGGTTTATCAGCAGTTATCCGAAGCAGAAATTAATTTTAGCTGGCACGAAGTCAACGGTCAGCATGCCTTTATGCGTGATGAAGGCCATCGCTACGACGCGCAATTAGCCATGCTTGGCTACCAGTCTGCGCTTGGTTTATTTGGCCGTGTTTTAGCTTAAGACCCCAAGCTGTGGAGTATTGCCCTTTCTGAATAAAGACCTAGGTCTTTATACAGAAAGACGGCATCAAACCAGCAAAACCTGCTCATAAACTATCTAAATATTTTTTAAACCGATAAGCCCCTACGACAAAGAGTAGTAGTGCCACAAATACAGCAGTACTAAGCTGCACCCGCCCCCCTTGAGCAGTCCAGTTAAAGATCAGCCCCGCTGCAGCACAGAGTAATAAAGCACCGCCCCCCCATTGCAACAGCTTACTTAATAAGGCTTGGTCAATCTTACGGCAAAGCAGCAAACCGGTGCTTAATACCCCCCCCATCACCGCAGCAGCAATCCCCCATATCCCAAAAAAAACGGGTAAGCCGAGCAAGAGCATCGCTTGTATGGCACTGCCACTTAGCTCGCAGATTAAAGGGGTACGGGTATCGGCTGCAGCATAGTAATAACGTGCCAGTAAAGCATTCCATGCGCCAAAAATAATCGATACCGCAAATAAAGCCAGTAAAGCTGGGAGCGGGCCAGAGGCTAGGCCAGCAGGCAGAAGTAAATCCACTAAGGCAGGTGCAGCCGCTATCAATCCTACGGCGGCAGGCAGTGTCAGCAAAGTGCACAGTAGCAGCCCCGTATCTAGCATCTGCCGCCGCGCTGATGCCTCCTCGCCGCTCATTTTACCCAGCAGTACTTGATTGAGGCTCATCAGGGCAATCAGCGGGATGTTGACTAATTTGCGCGCTAGGTTCAGTAAAGTGACCGATCCTTCCCCCAGTAAAGAAGCCACAAGTCTTTCCAGCAAACTTAGCCCTTGGCTGGCGGCACTGCTGCTCAACAGCGGCCAAAGCTGCTTCCATAAGGCGGCATGATCACTAGGTAGAGAGCGATACCAAGGCCGCCAGCCCGTACGCCAAGCCGAAGGCAATAAAAGCAGCGTCATTAAGAGACTGCCAAGAATAAAACACTGAGCCAGCACCACGGGGTCGGCCGTTTTTTTCGCTAGCCAAAGATACAGCACCACGGGCAGATTAAATAAGAACGACCCCAGCCCCGGCAACACAAAGCGCCCATCGGCCTGAGCGGGTATGGTTAAAATGGCCTGCAGCATCAAGCCAGGAATCACCCATGCAAGCCAGCGCAGCGCCTCTGTGGCTAGTATTGCATCCGCCACGGATAAGCCGGGCCCTATGACTCTGACCAGATAAGACGCAGCAAGGGTGATCAGCAACGCTAAAAGCAGCCCCAGCCATAAAAACTCCCGGATTTGCCCTGCCAGCCAGCGATTGCGTGAGGGGTGAGCTTGCAAAAGCGGCAGAGCCGCCGCCGACAACAAGCCTCCGGCGAGCATGGTGCGTAATGCTTCAGGTAAAAATAGGGCCACCAGATAAGCATCGGTACGCCCGCCTGCCCCCCAATCCGCCACCAGCAGCCATTCACGGCCAAACCCCAGAATCAGCCCAGCTACGGTGGCCAGCGTCAGTAAAAAAGTGCTGCTTAGCATGGTTAGCTCAGCTCAAACAATAGGCTCAAAATTAACCCTTAATAAAGCAGGGTGAATAGGCCTTTTCCGCCCACTTTGTAATTTAAATCATGCGGACGCTCGCCCATCACTTTGGCCCCTGAGCCGCCGACAATTTTATAAGGGGCAATTTCTTTGCTGACCAGCGTATTAGCGGTAACTACAGCACCACGCCCTATGCGCGAGCCGTGGCCAATCAGTGCTCCTGTGGCAATCCATGCATAGTCATCAATATAAATCGGCGCAGATACAGACCAGAACTCCGGTGCAGTTAAATCATGGCTGCCTGCAATAATTTTGGCATAGGAGGCCACCGCCACATGGTCGCCAATAATCAACCCTGCACGGGCATCAATCTGGCAGTGCCAAGCAATACAGCTGTCATCCCCAATTACTAGGTTTTCTACACCCAAAATTTCAGTCGTGCGCCAAACTGCCGAGCCTTTGCCAATTTTTGCCCCACCAAGGCGCAGCCAAGCCAGCCTTACATGATGGCTTGGGATTTTATTAATCAGAATGTTGTAACACTGCTCCCAGACCCGCAGCCAGCGGTCTTTAAACGTGGGCCAGTTAATACCGTAGCGTGGAACTAGCGTGGTAGGAATCTCATCGCACAGCAGAATATAAAAGCGCCTAGCCAAAGGCGGATCGATCCGAGTTTCGATATTTACCGAGCAGATGGATACGCGCGGGTTGGCTTCATCGCCCTCTTCAAACACCACCTCATTCGCCAGCATCCACTCATAGCTTTGTACCAGCTCTGCCGAATCTGCCGCCAGTTTCTGTGCATACTGGTCCAGATGACTGCGCAGTGCCGTGGAATGATAAATACGGTGTTTCATAGCGCGCTCTTCCTATAAAAACCCGCTTTGGGAAGCGGCTCATGGTTCTGATTTAAGCGACGTGCAGATTGCAGATTAATGGCCATCATTAGCCAGAATAAGGCAATCAGCACCATGGTAAAGCTATAGTAGTGATCAAACAGCCCAGTCAGCAGCGCCGCCAGCACCCCCGCGCCCGAGCCTACCCAGATACTTCGTTCAGCGTTCAGCTTTGAAAGTCTGTCCACCGGCCTGCACTCGCGCCACCACGCCAGCGTTACGGCAATAAACAGCAACATGCCAGGCAGCCCCAGTTTGTAAATATAGTTTAGCCACAAATTAGAAATCCCCAACAAGCCCGTAGCGGGCGGCGGCGGGTCAATTTTGAAGCCAATACCCAGCGGATAGCGGGCCATTGCATCAGGAAAGCGCCGGTATTCATCCATGCGAATCTCAGTACTGGCATTGGTCGATGAAAAAGTCGTCGCTAGCCGTTCCTGTAAAGGTGGGTAAAACAATACCAGCGCAGCTCCCAGCGCTAGCGCCAGCCCTATCACTCGCCCAGCATAAGGCGCGCGGATAGAGGTAAGCCAAAATAGAACCAGTGCCAAACTCACGATGGCACCGCGTGAGCTACTAAACAGCAGCCCTGCCGCCCCAAGGATTGCCACACTAAAGCCCAGCAATCGCCGCCAACCGCTTTGTAAAAGCGCATAGAAAAATGCCAGCGGCAGAAACAGCGCCAGCACGCCTCCGGTTAGATTAGGGTGCACCCAAGGTGATGCCATACGAGAGAAATTAGCCGAAAAAATATCTTTCACCGCCTCAGGATGGGCGTATTTCAATTTTTCTAGAATCACAATAAAGCTATTGGCGTTGTGATCTTTTAAAAACATCCCTACCGATAACAGCAGCATTGTTAACGAGCCCAGTAGCAGTGAAACAATCAACTGATCGCGCTGCTGCGGGCTTTTCACCAAAATAGGGAATAAAAATAACGGAGATAAATTAATCAGCCAGCGTAGCCAGTTCACAAGGCCGTTGCCTTCTGCATTAATCATCAGCTGGCCAAATATAAAAGGCAGCGCGCTGTACAACATCAGCAAACGTAAGCGGGATTCCGTTTTGCCAGACTGCCAAGACAGTTGCCCCTGAATCATCTGCAGCCCCCCCCCCAGCCATACCAAACCGAGCAAGGCCTCAGAGATCGTCACCCGCATGCCGATATTGACCGTGGTATAGGGAATAAAGGTCGCCACAAAAGCAAACATCAATAGCCCGCTAAAAGGTTGGCGGACAATAACCAAGGCCACCACCGCTGCTAGCAAGCTCATCAGCATGGCAGGCACAGAAACAAAAGTCAGAATGGCGGCAAACAGCAGGGCGCAAAATAAGGCCAGCCCGCGCGAAAATCTACTCATTGCGGCATACTCAACACACCTTGCAGCAATGCCTGCACCCGCTTTGTGTAAGCAGGCATGGCAAACTCATCTGCCCATGCCTGACGTGCCGCCCAGCGTAAGGGCTGAGGACGTACAGCCAGCTCTAACATCAACTGCTGTAAACCAGCGGTATCCAGCGGAGAAAAACGGGGGCTATCTGTTGGGCAAATCTCATCCAGAGCCGAACCCAAGGCAACGGCCACCGCAGCGCCCTGCGCTAGCGCTTCAAGCACTGGCAGTCCAAATCCTTCCGCTAGCGATGGCTGCCACAGGCAGCTGGTTTGTGCATACAGCGATAATAATTCGGCATCGCTGATGCCTGTTACAAAATACGTGCCATCCGCAGTACGCTGCTCAAGGGGTAAATCGTCAGCACTGCCCACCAGCACCAGAGCAGGTACGCTGGCATTCTGCTGCCGAGCTTGCTGCCAGCACTGCACAAACCAAGGGATATTCTTACGTGGCTCTCTGATTCCAACCACTAGCCAAAATAAAGCGGGCAGCGCTGGGAAAATACACAGCGGATCCGGTGCGGCAAGGGCAGGCACGGCATTGGGCAGCACAGAAATTTTATCTGCCGCCTCAGGAAACAAGTACCGAGCCTGATCGGCAGTAAAGACTGAAGGCGTCCAGATTGCATCAGCCACCGCCACGGAGCGGCTGATCCCCAAACGATCAATTTGCCGGTAAACCATCGCCTTCAAGCGGCTGCTGTGATGATTAGCCATTGTTAGCTGAAAAACATCGTGCAGCAGCAAAATATAGCGGGTATGTGCCGGAGCTCGCCACACTGGCATGCCGGTATTGGCTGTAGCAATATAAATATCAAGCTCTGCTGCGGCGATGGCTGCAGGCAAAAAACGCAGCTCAAAATTCACCCGTTCCAGTGGCCTGTGCAGGCCATGCACAGGGCTGGCCGTCGCCGGACAATGCGCCAACATACGATGAGGGTGGCCCAGCGGCGCGGCGGTAAAGCGGTGTAAGTCCGCATTATTTCCAGCCAGAATGGCCTGCTCAAGCGCCAGCACCTGCCGTGCAATACCTGAATAAGGCGCAGCGGTTACCGGACGATAATCAATTCCTATCTGCATATTTTATTTTCTGATAGAGAGTTTCAAGCTGGCTGGCACTGATCTGCCAGTCATTGTTTTGGCACACATAATATCGTCCTGCTTCTGCCATTGGCCTTGCCAACTCCCCCTGATGTAGTAACTGCAGCAGGGCTTGCGCTAGCTCAGTAGCCGTTGTTCCAACTAGATAATCATGGCCATCCTGCAGCGCCAGCCCAGATACCCCCTGAGGCGTACTCACTAGAGGCAGACCCGCAGCCAGCGCTTCCAGCACCTTCAGTTTAGAGCCTCCACCTTCGCGCAGTGCCGCCAAAAACACCGCTGATTGTTGCTGCTCCAGCGTTAAATCCTCAACAAAACCCTGCCACTCAATACGCGGATCTGGCCAGCGTTCACGCCAAGCAGCTGGCATGGCATAACCACAAATTGCAAAACGCACGTCGGGCATCTGCTGCCAGACCAAAGGCAAAATCTCATCGAGGCTCCAAGCCACCGCATCCAAATTAGGTGGGTATTCAAAATTGCCCACAAACAAAACTCGCTGGCTATCTAAATCAGGCTGAACACAGGCAAATGCCGCGGTATCAACCCCATTGATCACCACATCCACTTCACGCTGGCAGTGTTCAGCCAAGTTTTTTGCATCCCCTGCAGTTACTGCGGCCACCTTATATGGCAAACCTAATGTTTTTTTCTCCCAACGGCGATAACGCCACTGATCAAAGTAAATATAGGGCCGCAGCCAAAATGGCAGTTGCTGGTAAGTTGCTGCGCCTATCGATGATTCAACATTGTGTTCAGTCAGTAAAAAAGGTTGTTTTTTTTGCTGCAGCTGCCGGAAAAAAGGCTGCAGGCCATAGCTGTGCTCTATCTGTACCACATCCCACTCTTCTGCCAGTAAATCTGTAAAAACACGTTCCAGCGCAGGCGCAAATCCATTCACACTCACCAGCAAAGGGTAAGGTGAAAATACCGCCGCCAAGAGAGTGAACGGGTGCTTGATTGGCCTGCGTGGCAATACAATCAGCCTGTCTACAATCATTTCAAGATGCGCTTTTGTACTCGCCGACAGTGGCGTCTTACTTTGCACCAGTAAAGTAATGCGGTGCCCTTTATTGGCTAATGTGCGCAGCAAATGAAACTGGCGTAGCTTTCCGCCACTACTGGTGGGCCAAGGCAGATACGGTAAGGTCCAGAGAATTTTTAAGGATGGCGTTGCCGATGACAGCAGTGCGGCGCAGGGCTGTGATTGTGCGTGCACCATTAGCGCCATTCCAATATTTGCAGTTGATGCGTCACAGCCAGACGGCCTGACTTTAAGACTGTTTTAGCGCCAGTGAGCGGCTGATACAACGTTGCACCTTGAGCGATAGCCACATCTATCACGCCCGCCTCATCCGCCCAAAACATCCAGAGCTTACTGCCATCAGGTTTTTTCCATGCAATGCTGTACAGGCCATTAATCGAGCCTTTATAACTGGGTGCCTCCCCCGGAAACAAACTAGGGCCAGTAATTTTTATAAATTGCGCTAGCGCCTTATAGGCAGGCTTGGGTTTACCATGTAAATCCAGCAAGCCGTAACTGCGATCACGCACACCGGCACGGCTATCCAGATCAGACAGCGCAAACAAAAACACCCGGTCAAAATCCGAAACACTCATCAGCACCAGCCTGCGTAAGAGATAATCTGCCTGCCCAGTTTCACCAATCAGGCTTTGCTCTTCCTTAGGCCCTGCATAGCTAGACCAACCCCATTCTGTTGCCCAGATTCCTGGCACTTTCATGGCGCGTAGACGCTGGTTAACTTCTTTAGAACGCCAAATAAAATCACGCTCTTTAACATCGTCCCCCTCAGGCTCTTGGCTATAGGGGTGATAAGCAACAATTGCCCCCAGCCCTAGCGCACCCATTTTGCCCAGCTCTTCCAACATTAGCCCCCGTTTAACCGGCATCTGGCTGTAATAGGCCATACCCGCCATCACAACCGGCTTAGCTGGTGCGATCTGCTTGAGCACGCGCACCGAAGACTGCAGCAGCCTGCCATAATCAGCAGCATTTTCAGTTGGTCGCCAGAAGGCCGGTAAATTGGGCTCATTCCATACTTGCCAAGCGTCCACCGAAGGGTAGCGCTTGGCCAGCATGCCCATACGCTTGGCAAAAACCTCATAATCTTTTGGTGGATACTGGTCTTTATTGCCTGCCAGTGCCGGTGCACTGCTGGCAAAAGGTGCTGAGCCAACCAGATAAAATACCGACTTTAACTGCTTTTCTTTCAGGGCATCGACCACAGTATCTATAGGCTTAAAGAGATAGTCATTTTCTTTGGCTTCATGCCTATCCCAGTGCAAATCTACCCGAGTCCACTCCAAGCCAAGATCCCGCAGCCTGTCCATCTGCAAGGCTGCCTGCTGCGGGCTAAACCATAAAAAGTGCGCATTAACACCTAAAAAATCCCGCCAAACAACAGGCCGAGGCGCGACAAGCCGCGTTTCTACCGCAGACACCGAGCCAGCCAGCAAAAACAATAAGCAGGCAACACAGCCATTTTTAAAGTGCATTTATTTTCCTTCAACTAGGCTGCCGAACAAGGCCTTAAACTGCTTGGCGATTTCAGGCCATGCTCTGGCCTGCCCCAGCTTTTGTGCATTGATACTTCTTTCTAGTAAAAGATCCGGCCGATCCAATAGGCATTGCAGTTCAGCCGCCAAGGCCGCCGTATCGCCTTGAGCATAAACCGCACCATTTCCAAATGAAACTTCTTCAGAAAAAGAACGAGTATCAGAAGCCACTACGCTGCGGCCACAGGCTGCGGCCCATGACAACACGCCGCTGGTTCCGCGCATTTGCCCCAAATAAGCTAGTTTTTTGGATTCTTGATACGGCAAAATAAGCACATGATGCGACTGAATCAGAGCAGCAATTTTTTCCTGTGGCACATCCGTCTGCCAGCAAATAAAACCATCAGGTAAGCCGGATAAGGCGATCTTATTTTTTAATTCATCCAGATAAGACGGGCCATTGGCAAAAGTCATTTCCGGAGCCGTTCCTCCTGCAAGCGTTAAAGATAAAGCGGCGTGGGGGCGCTTTGCCAGCAGCAGAACCAGTGCGTCAATAAGATCTTCAATTCCTTTTCCACGATAAATAAAGCCAAAGTACAAAATCTGCAAAGGCGCAGCTGGAGGAAGAACAGGCAGAAGCTGCGCGGCGATGATCTGATTACCATGAGCAATCTTGCGTACCTTGCCATCAGGCAAGCACATACGCTCAGTCAGGCTGCGTGCCCCCATTGCGGTTAAAGTAATCAAAGCCCGCATTTTTGCTGCAAGGCGGCGCTCTCTTGCTAAAGTGAGTGGATCACACAGCAAAACCAGCAGCTGATAAACTCGGCGGGGAAGCAGCCTGCTCAGCAGCAAAGGCCAGCCAGCAGGACGCCAGATCAGGCGTTCAGGATCGTGCACTGTGGCGCTTAGAGGTAAACGTGGATAATGCTCAGACAGCCACTCTAGCGCCATAAACTCACCGCTGCGTCCACCGCCAAGCTCAGCATGAACCAGATCAAATGTCTGCCAGTCAATACCCTGCATCTGCCGAGCGATACCACTCGGACGATCGGCAAGCCGCTGATTTTTAAACGGGGTGATCAGTAGCAAGTCTTCCTGACTGAGCGCCTGTTGCAAGGCAAAAGCATAATCTGCAATGCCATTTTGTTCTGGTGGTAATGGTGCAATGAGCGCAATTCGCATAAATAACCTTGTTAAAGGCTCAGCTATTGTTACAGCTTTATAGAGCTATAAATACCTGAGCTCCCAGTGCTTTATCGGGAAATACGGCTCAGTAAACCCGAAGATATTTCAAAGCGCCGGCGATTAATAATCACACCGTCCACTTTCTTAAACGCTGTATTTAAAATAGATAAGGTATTTTCAACCATAGGCACCGTTGACTGACGCGCCTCTATCACCATTAATATCAAATCAGCCTGCTTTAATCGAATAAAAGCATCTGGGTTCACTAATAGAGCAGAGGCATCAATTAAGACCACCTCGCCAGCAGTGGCAGATTCATCATCTGCAATACGGCTTTTAATTCCGCGCTCAGTTAAAATACGCTGAAAATGCGTCATGATAAAACTAACACCCTCGCCTTTTCTCGATGATGTAATACCAATATTCATGCCCTGCTGCTTTAATACATCCAGCGGTAGCTGACTATAAAGGCGATAAATACTCGCCTCAAAAGACGGCACAACTTTATTTCCTTCATGATCCATAATGGTTGTCCATAAAGCCACGCCAAAATGTGACTGCACTTTACCGCCGTCATGAATACGCTGGTCTAGTAAATAGCAGAGATAAATCACAAAGAAGCCGACGGCTATACCTGCGGGTAACGCCATAAATAACATTAATAAACTTTTAGGAAATACACGAGATGGGGTAAAAGTAGCCTGCTCAATTACTGCAATATTGCTGATACGACTATTATCTAATTCACGGTCAATTCTGGATTTCTCAAGGCTATTTACATAAAGTAAGTAATTTTTTTCTGCCACGGCCAAATCACGCTCTAATACTGAGAGCTCAGGGTCAACGGATAAAATACGCTGCCGCTCTTGCTTTAGCTTAAGCAGCTCCTGATCATATGCGACAATTTGCGCCTTTAATTCACTTTGCCTTGTATCTCGCTCAAGTGCCGAACGTTTTAACATTGTTACAAGCTCATTGGGAACGAGATTTTCTGAGCGTTGCAAATTGTCTTTTTGCTCAGAAATCTGCTCTTTTAGCAAGCGAATACTGTTATTTAACTCAAGCACGGGAGGTGCCTGATCCTGATAATTTTTAAATTTTTCAATCCGCTCTAAAACTAAGCCACTTAGCTTGAGTTTTAAATCCTGCTGCACAGGATTCAGCCCCACTTCACGCTCTTTACTGACCTCCTGCGGCAGCCCTGCCGCGCGGCGACTCGCGCTGATAATACCTTTTTCTAAGCCCTGCTGTTCGGCACTGGCTTCCCCACGCTGAGCAGACACTTTATTAATTCTATCCGTTAAGCTTTCAAGCCTCTCTTTGCTGCTCATTCCATCAATAAGTTTTAGCTTTTCAGTAATTTGTAATTTTGTTTCCACTACCTGCTTTGCTAAGCGCTGGCTTTCAACTTCATAAAACTCATGCAAGCTATTATTTGCAAGCTTCTGAGCACGCTCCTCTTGATAAATAGCAATCCACTTATTCACAACGCGCTGAGCAATTAACGGATTATCCCAGGTAAAACTGATTTCCATTACCGATGAACCGGCCTCATGGCTCACAGAAAATTGTTTCTCTAATTTACTAGCAAGGCGTTCAACGGGTGTTTGTGTTTCTGCTAATCCAATAAAAACCACAATAGAACGCACGCCTTCAATAACATCATGCATGCCCTGCTTTATATAATTCTTAATCAGTTTCCAACCGGTTTTTTCTGTGCTCTCATTCATTTCATTAATATAAAATTCGGCCACTTTGTGAATAATCGGCCGACCAGTTAGCATTTTTTCTTCATCAACAATAGGATCACGCTGCGTGCTAGGCGCAACTAAGGTCTGCCGGTCACTGTACTCAATTGGCACCGTGCTCATTGCCCGACCTGGTTTTACCAAAAGGCGAGACTCAGAAACATAACGAGATGGCAGAAAAAAAGCAGCGAGTACAATTAATATTGTTGTGGCGATCATCGCCCACATAAATTCTTTTTTAAAGATATAAAAAAGCCGCAAAATATCTCGAAAAGACCTGATATCAATCATGGGATAGATACCGTGGTTGAGCTTTGGCTTTTATTTAAATCATAACTAAATCCAATACCTATACCTTTTGAGAAAGGCAACAGCTGATTAAAATACATATCTACGCTCTCTACTGCATTTCCTAGCAGGGATTTGGGTACAAAAACAATATCACCACGCTGCAATATAACGCCGCGTCGGTTATTATCGGCCAATAAAAACTGGCTAAAATCAGTAAAATAAACCTGATATAAACCTTCTTCGTTCATCCTTAATAAAGCAATATGATGGCTATCTGCAGAAGGCAATACACCACCTGCACCGATAATGGCCTGCTCAATACTCGCTGCAGCCGTTAGCTCATAGGCAGAAGGATTGCGCACAGCTCCGCCGACAAACACACGGTTACCAGGTGCGATAGCGATATTGGTGGTTACTTTGGGATAACGGTAAATTGCTGAGAGCTTCTTACTGATTTCTTCAGCAATATCTTCGGGAGTACGGTGAGTGGCCTGAATCAGCCCAGCATAAGGATATGAAAAAGTGCCATCTGGCCGCACAAAGAACAACGACATTTCATCTTTTTCAGCAGGCGTTTGCGCATCCCTTACTATCCTCAGTGTATCGCCATTCATCACTCTCGTTACCGGAGGGGGCAGCTTACTGATGTTATTTAATTCAATCTGCTTCTGATCTAATACACTTTGTTCAGGCAAGAGCAGGCTACTTGGCGTAGAGCAGGCACTCAGCAGTAATATACAAATACAAAACCTTTTTTTCATACACTTTTATTTCCAGTAACCTGCAAACATGCCAATGTGGCGCTTTAAGGAACACGGCAAATACTTTTCTAAATGCCCTGTGCGATACCCCGCAAGCTTAAACACGACCCTGACCATCACTTCAATCGCCCGCCAATACTCCCCAGACTTTGCAAGAGTCTCCAACTCAGACAAAACAAAGCGCCTTCCTTCGCCGCTTGCCTTGCCAAAATGCTCTGCAATCCATGATTCCTTGCCGTAAAAAACGCCAATATCAAAATAGCGTCTGAACTCTTGCAGTACAGTATAGTGATGCGAGTGATAAACCTCTGCACTGGCTTCATAGCGAAGCAACCAATGGTTCAGCAGCATTTTTCCCGCGACATAGGCGTCTTCAGTACCAATAATATGCTGCGGAAAGCCTCCAACAGACTCCAGAGCCACTGCGCGATAAGCCGCAAATGAATCTGAACTGAAACAGGTTTTAATTCCCAATTCAGCCGCATCACCCAGATGCTTGGTACGGCTCTGAGCAGGATAATTAAAACAGCGAGCATGGCTTTCCAATACACCCGCTCCCTGCCGAGGCAACTGGCGGCCATACGCCACAGCAATTGCATCATCAGACAAAATTGCATCCCGTAGATTTTGTAGTGCATAACGGTTAGCTGGGATTGCATCTTGCGTCATATATATCAGTACATCAGCGTGTACCTGATGCCTTGCCCACTCACGTGTGCCGCCATGGTTAAACTGACTGGCTGCAATTGTTACCACTTTAGCCCCTGCTGCACGAAAGCGCTGCACTGTGTCATCAGTGGACTGACTGTCAATAACTAGCCACTCATCAGGTTGCAGAGTTTGCTCAGCTAAAGCCGCCAGTAAGCGATCTAAATATGGTCCTGCATTTCGTACAGGCAGAATCAGTGCAGTGCGGATCATTTAACTAAGCTCCAATATGAAAACCATGCAATATCTAGTAGATAATTAATTGCCGTAAAAAATATTTAAAATTAATTAATAATAATTTATATATAAATATTTTTAATTATCAGCAACATCAGCTATTGAATTTTTTCTACTACAACACAGTAAAAATTGCGGTGCAGCAAAATTATTCGGCGAATATACACATGAAAACACTCACACTGAACTAGGTAATTTAACTTATATGAATAAATAAAAACCATGAAAAACAACAACTTAATTAACACAAAAAACCAGTACCAATTTATCATCAATACCATTTTTTATTTTGAAAAAATCAAAAAAACACTTAATTAAACAAAATGAAAGCTAAGATAAAGACCCGTGAAAAAAATGGCCAAAATAATGAGAAAACAACCACATCTCACGGATACTTATGATTAATACATTTAGCAAGCTCTGCAAGTGCAGCAAAAACCATGAATCCAAAATAATCTCTAATACCACTTACAAAAATAACCAAATCATAAAAAAGGTATAAAAAAAGCGGCTCAGTGCAACTGATCCGCATAAATAAATAAATAAAACCTTATAAAAAAGACTAAGAGTGTGATCTAGTTCAACAAAAAAACTACTCTACTGTGAGTTGAGCATAAGCTGTTGCTCTTATTTTTTGCGATACAAAAATCATTTCCTGATCAGCGGCAAAAGAAAAGACCTTTAATACACCTCATTTCGTCCAAGACTTGCTTGCTACGCGAGATGCTGATGATAAATAGACTACTCAACATCACAGTTACTAAGCCCTTATTTGGCCTGTGATATAGCCAGAATAAGCGCTAATTACTAGCTAAGCGTAGATATGAAAACATCCCATGAGGGCAATAGTCCAAATTTGGGGTGCAGTTCGGTTTATGGCTTCAGCTAAGACTACTTATCAAAAAAACTTAGCTCACATTACATATACTCAAATCATGCGCAGATCACTTATCTTTTCCTTATTACCCTGAGTACATAAAAAAGAATAATGACTTATATTGATGATTTCCTACGCACCGGTAACTTCTGAATCAATAAACCTAGCAAAATCAACAACAAGCCTAACACCGTAGAAAGCAAAATGGCTTCGCCCAAGATCGACCAAATTAAGAAAAGAGAAACAAATGGCGCTAAGAAGATAAGATTAGCTATTTTTGCAGTGCTGTTCGTGAGCTTCATTGCCATTAACCACAGCACAAAAGTAAAGCCCATCTCAAATGCGCCGATATAAGCCGCCCCAGCCAATCCCTGCCATGCAATAGCACCTAGCTCACCCGTTAATGCGCACCATGATAATGATAGCGGCAAAGATATTGCAAAATTAAGCGTTAAACCCAATACAGGCTCGCGTTGATCTTTAGTATTAAAAATCCAATAGATAGCCCACAAGAGGGTAGAAATTAAAGCCAGCACCACCCCGCCTACATTAGAAAAGCTCAGCTGTAATACATCACCCCGCGTACCAATAATCAGCACGCCAAAATAACAAAATACGGCAGCAAATATGTCGCTTATTTTTAAAGCCTGCTTTAAAAATGGCACAGCTAACAGTGCCATAGTTAACGCCCAAGTATAATTAATGGCCTGTGCTTCCTGAGCAGGTAAGAGCGAATAAGCCTTAAATAAAACCAAATAATAGGCAAAAGGTGAATCGCACCGGGTTTCGCGGAGGCTGTTTGGTTTGAGTCAGACCAACATGGCCTGCTCGCTTTGATTACGATAATAATTTGCTTCTGCTTCCGCAGGTGGGATATGACCAATCGACCCAAGCAA
>JBDKJX010000041.1:0-34478 GCA_039796405.1 Pseudomonadota bacterium | reverse complement strand
CAATGGCTTTGGATTTACAATAACGAGCGCCCGCATATGGGATTGGGCGGCATCACCCCGAAACAAAAACTGGCATTACATGCCTAGCCTCTACTTCTAAGTGAGCTTAAAAATGGGGGGATTACCGATCAACCTGCAGAATTTTTCTACGGAGTTGATAGCAGTATTACAAACCTAGATGACGCAGCAAAAGCATCTACTGCACCTCAATGGCCCGAACATTACAAAGACCCAATGAAAGAGTCTTTTTCTCCTATACAGGTAGGACAACTCCAACTCCTTTTCCCTCAACTTCATCGTTTTTTAGAACATCAAGACAATAATCCATCAGCCAGTGGGCAACTGTATAAAAAAATACGGATGCCACTAACAACTAATTCAAGCACATATACTTGAGCCACTTCATACCATGCCCTTCCAAAACCCTAGCGATGAAGAGATTCGCCAGTTTCTACTTAGCATTCACCACATCGCCGTAGTAGGCTTATCGCCCAAGCCTGATCGGCCTAGCTTTGGCGTATCTGCCATCATGCAAAAAGCGGGCTTTCATATTATCCCTGTGCGCCCTTACACCGAAAGCGTACTGGGCGAAACAGCTTATGCCAGCCTAAGCGATGTACCCAGCAAAATGGATTTAGTGAATGTATTTCGGGCCAGCGATCAGATCGACGCCATTGTGGATGAGGCCATCCAGTTGCAAATCCCCGCAATCTGGATTCAACTCGGCATTATTAATGAGTCGGCTGCAGAGCGCGCCCAAGCGGCGGGGCTGTTTGTGGTAATGAATCGATGTATCAAGATTGATTATCTGAGGCTTTGTCTGTGAGCTGCAATCTTGTTCTGGGGGATTTTGCAGCCGATCTTTTGCGTCAGTCGCTTGGCCCCTATGCCGATATCCGCATTCACCAGGATGACTTAACGCTTGGCCCGCTGAACGATATCGACCACGTTTATCCCGCCAGCAGAATCCAATTTTGGAATGAAGTCTTCCCGCTCTCAAGTTTTGACTTTAGTGATGTCCTCCCCGCGGGCAATGCCCAGCTCGCCGCCCTGCCGGAGGACCTGACTTTATGGATAGGCACATCTTGCGGCGAGGCGCTTTTGCTTCGACGCTTAGCGTGGTGGCGCTATCAAAAAGGGCAAAGTTTTAAACTGATTATTCCTGACACCACAGGGGTAAGCAGCTATGTTGCAGGACAGGTTGCACTTAGCCTGATCAGTCCCGAACAAATCGAATCGGCCTGCGGCGAACGGCTTTCCCACGCCCAGTTACAAAAACTAGCACAAGAATGGCAAGACTTATGCCAGCAAAAAAGTACATTTCGAGGCTGGAATGGGCAGACATTTCAATACCTGACCGAAACTGCGCTCGACACCGAAATGCTGGCCCTGATCACCGATAACTACTTGCCTTGCAGGCAAATTGCGGGGCTTTGGATGCAAGCCGCTAAAGGCTTTTTTCGCAGCGATGTATTAGCCATGTGGCGCTTACGCTGCTTAGCGGCACAAGGACTGATTGAAATGGAAAGCCACCCCGATCAGCACGATTTATATGCTTTTAAAGTAAGAAAAAAATAGCGCGCTACCCCTCTTCCAAAGTACGAGGAGATTTATGCAAAAAAATCAGCTCACGCATTGCCTTAAACAGCGGCTACGTTTACCTTTAGTTAAATTCTTCAGCGGCGCGCCAGATATATGAAACTTCAGTTCACAAAAATGCAAGGCCTAGGTAATGACTTTATGGTGATTGATGGGGTAAATCAGCAAGTCAAGCTGAGCGCCAACATCATACGCCAGCTAGGCAATCGGCATTTTGGCATTGGTTTTGATCAGCTTTTATTAGTAGAAGCCTCAAACCTACCCAATATCGATTTTAGCTACCGAATTTTTAATAATGACGGTAGTGAAGTCGAGCAATGCGGCAATGGCGCACGCTGTTTTGCCCGTTTTGTATTTGATAAAGGTCTAAGCCATAAACGTGAAATTGCCGTCAGCACCGCACGTGGGGTGATTTACCCGCGCCTAGAAGACAATGGCAATGTCACGGTAAATATGGGCATGCCGCAATTTGCACCTGCAGAAATCCCCTTTATCAGCGCTGCAGATCTCATCATTCATCCGCTAGATGTGGATGGGCAGAGTATTGATATCAGCGTGGTATCGATGGGCAACCCGCATGCAGTACAAGTAGTCAGCGATGTGGACAGCACCCCTGTTGCCAGCCTTGGCCCAAAAATTGAAACGCACGTGCGCTTTCCTGCCAAAGTCAACGTCGGCTTTATGCAAATCGTGAATCGAGACCAAATTAAACTACGGGTATTTGAACGTGCCGCAGGCGAAACCCTAGCCTGTGGCACAGGCGCTTGCGCGGCGGTCGTGGCAGGTATTCGCCGTGGCTTACTCAACCCCAGTGTTCGTGTTATTACCCACGGCGGGGAGCTAACCATTAGCTGGCGAGCAGGCGAAGCAGTTTGGATGAGCGGCCCTGCTGTAACGGTATTTAATGGAGAGATCAGCCTTGGCAACCTTGGAGAACAATATGCAGCCCAATGAAATTGTCGCTTGGCTAAAAGACAACCCAGCGTTCTTTGATCAATACGCCGACGAGCTGGCACAAATTTATGTGCCCCACAGCCACCGTGGCCAAGCGATTTCGCTGGCGGAGCGCCAGCTACTCACCTTACGTGAAAAAAATCGCTCGCTTGAGCTGCGCCTAGGCGACTTATTGCAATTTGGTGAAGAAAACGATCATATCTCTGAAAAACTGCACCAGCTTAGCATTAGCCTAATGCAAGCCGACGATCTAGCCAGCATGATAGGCACGCTGGAATACCATCTGCAACACCGCTTTGGCGTGCCACATATTGCGCTGCGCCTGTGGCTAGATAGCGATTGTAATCTGCGTGAATTTGCCCCCGTGGGCGAGGCAGTACAAAAACTGGCACAAAATCTAGTATCACCTTACTGCGGCCCCTATGTGACCGATGAAGTGCTGACATGGTTTGAATGCGAAGCCAACACGCTTAAATCCTTCGCCCAGTTTGCTCTGCGCACTGGTGGCGGAGAGCCATTTGGCATACTGGTAATGGCCAGCGAAGATATTGAGCGCTTTTACCCTGATATGGGCACGCTATACTTGCAACGCCTATCTGATTTAGTCTCTGCATCCATTCGCCGCGCCGTGCCTCAGTTTGAGCCAAATGATGAGCCGATGCTACTAACTGAAGAAGTGTGATGCAAGCCACCGTGGAGCGTCTTCCCTTAGCAAACGGAGAAGAGCTACTCAGCAGCAAAGCCGCAGATAAAGGCGATAGCACCGAGCAAATCAGCGCCAAACAAGCCATGCTCGCGCACTTTGTTCAATATTTAGAAGGTGAAAAAGGCGCGGGCGAACACACGCGGGCAGCCTACGAGCGCGATATGGCCACCCTAGTGGAGTGCGCCGCTGGCCATGATTTAGCAGCGCTAACCCCTAAGGAAATTCGTGGCTATGTGCGTAAGCTCACCAGCCGCAGCCTATCGGCCAGAACTATCGCTCGTACCCTCTCCACATGGCGCACTTTTTATCGCCTGATGTGCCGGGATTTTCACTGGCCAATGAACCCTGCTGACGGCGTGAAGCCACCCAAAACCGCAAAAAAACTACCTGCGGCAATGACCATTGACGACACCTCAGGCTTTTTAGAAAACATGCCCGATGAGGAAATCCTAGCTTGCCGAGACAAAGCCATCTTTGAGTTGGCTTACTCTTCTGGCCTACGGGTGGCTGAATTGGTATCGATTAACTTACTTGATTTAGACTTGAACCAAGGCATGGCGGTGGTCACAGGGAAAGGCGGCAAGACTCGGCAGGTACCGGTAGGTAGCGTGGCATGCGAAGCCATACGCCGCTGGCTAGTAGAGCGTCCCAAGCTAAGCCCAAAAGATAATACGGTTTTTGTGGGAAAAAACGGTGGCACGCTCAGCACTCGGGCGGTGCAACTGCGGATTAAATATTGGGAAACCAAACTCAATATTAAAGAGCCACTCTACCCACACAAACTACGCCATAGCTGCGCCAGCCATTTACTGCAAAGTTCACACGATTTGCGCGCCGTGCAAGAACTCCTCGGCCACGCCAGCATCGCCACCACCCAAGTCTATACCCACCTCGATTACCAACACCTAGCACAAGAATACGACCGAACTCACCCAAGGGCTAAAAAACCTGAGGATGAGGAAGAGAAGTAATTTTGTTGCGGTATAAGCACAAACCCAAATCTTGAAACACGGAGTTTCACGGAGAAAAACAAAGGGGGAACAAGCGATTAGCTTTGAGGTTTGAGTATTTTCAAATTCAGACGACTGGATTTACATCGCGACTCATGGCATGGGGCTTTTTAAAGTCCCCTTGAAGCACGCCGAAGTGAGGAACAAGCGAGGCGGGGTTTCGGCGAGGACTGTCTGAGCGAAGCGAGTTCCGCAGCCGCCGCCTCGATTGTCCGCAACAAGGGGTTTCGTGCTGGTCGGGGCGGCCTTCTTTTGGTTCTTTTCTTGGCCGTTCAAGAAAAGAACGCCCCCGCGGTGGCTACCGCTCCTAAATCGACGTGCCGAAGGCACTAAAAAATCATTTAGATTTAAGTTAGCACACATAAAAAACAAAAAGCGGCGGGTTCCACACGCCCTACGACAGCTCACCCATCCTATTAAGAAAACTTCCCCTGCAATTTAAATTTCTCAGTCGCTTTAATTAAAGCCGTAGCAATCCCCGGCTCCATTGCAGCATGACCCGCATCAGGGATGATATGCAAAATAGACTCAGACCAAGATTGATGCAGGCGATAAGCCGATTTTGGCGGGCAAATCACATCGTAACGACCTTGAATAATCACCGCTGGCAAATGGCAAATCTTGCCCACCTGTTGCAGCAACTGGTCTTCTGCCATAAAACCGGCATGGTACATATAGTGTGCTTCTAGACGGCCTAAGCTGGTGCAAACGGCATCGGTTTCAAACTGGGCAATGGTGCTACTTTGCGGCTCTAAAAACAGACAACTCCCTTCGTAACGGCTCCAGCTACGGGCGGCAGGCAGATAGACTTCTGGATCATCATTAAAGAGGCGCAGGCTGTAGGCTTCGAGCAAATTAGCTCGCTCGGCTTCAGGGATGTGCGCGGCGAATTCGGCGTGAACTTCCGGATAAAAATGGCCAATGCCATTTACAAACCAATCCACCTCGGCCTTGGTGCACAGGAAAATCCCGCGCAGAATAAAACCTAAGCAGGCTTCTGGATGGGCTTCACCATAAGCCAGCGCCAACGTAGACCCCCAAGAGCCGCCAAACACCAGCCACTGCTCTACATCCAGCATCTGACGCAAGACTTCAATATCGGCGATTAAATGAGCGGTGGTGTTATGGCGATACTCACCCAAGGGCGTCGATTGCCCTGCGCCGCGCTGATCAAACAGCACAATGCGGTAATAGGCGGGATCAAAAAAGCGGCGATGCATGGGTGAAATACCGCCACCGGGACCGCCATGCAAAAACAGCACCGGCACACCATTAGGATTACCACATTCTTCCCAATAAAGGGTATGCAGATCATCTACGGTCAAGCGGCCGCTGCGGCGAGGTTGAATTTCTGGAAACAATAAATCGCTCATTCAAATCCCTTACTGAATTTTTAAAATCCCAATATCCTCGCCCCTTGGTAAAAAATAAACGACAGCACCCAAGCGAGTAATAAAGAATAGACCACAGAGAAAGTCGTTAGCGCTATGCTATTCGATTCCTTGCGCATGGCCGCAATAGTAGAAACGCAAGGCACATAGGTCAATGAAAATAGCATAAAGCTATAAGCCGATACCGGATCAAGTACGATAGATAAATGATGCGCCAAGGCAGGGCCATCCTGCCCGGCAATCACAGCCAGAGCCCCCAACACCACTTCTTTAGCCACAAAGCCAAACATTAAAGCAATAGACAACTCGGCCTGAATGCCAATAGGGGACAACACGGGCTGAAAGAAAGCGGCAATCATGGCGGAATAACTATGCTGCGGATTTGGATAATTGCTGAGCAGCCAAACCAAGACCACACCAATCACAATCATGGTCGTCGCCAAGCGCACAAAACCCGCCGCCTCTCCCCAGCCACGCAAAAAGATTTGCCGCAGCACTGGGAAGCGATAAGGCGGTAGCTCTAGCGTAAATGGCTCGGTTGATTTAAACCGCCCATGCAGCAAAAGCGCCGTGCCCATAGAGATAAAAATGCTCGCAAAATACAAAGACAGCAGCACCCAAGGTGCTTGCAGCGGGCTAAACAGCGCGCCGGTTAAAAACAGAAAGATCTGTAAACGCGCCGAACATAGTGAAAAAGGAATCGCCAGCATCGTCAGTAAGCGCGCTTTCCTATCCCGAATGACCCGCGTTCCCATCAGCGCGGGCACATTGCAGCCAAAGCCCATCATCAGCATCACAAAACCACGACCATCCATACCGAGGCGCGCCATCAGCCCGTCCATCATAAAAGCCGCACGCGAAAAATATCCTGAGTCTTCAATAATCGCCATCAGGCAAAAAAACAGGAAAACAATGGGAATAAAAGTCAATACCGTGCTTAAGCCATCAAACACGCCATCCACTAAAAAACCCGACCAGAAAGGCGGCCAAGACGCTGCGAGCACTTTTAAAATATCGCTTTTAAACCACTCCAGCCCATCTTTCATCAAATCCTGCAAAGGCACGCCAATGGCATAGGTCAGCTGAAATAGGCAAAACATCATCAGCACAAAGAGCGGCAAGCCAAGTAGCGGATGCAAAACCCAGCGATCCAGCAATGCCGTCGGGCCCGCTGATAAAATAGCGGGGCGATGAATAAAGCGGGTGTAGAGCTGCGCCTCGGCTCGATGCAGGGTATGCGACTCTGGCGCGTTACTCAGCTGAATCTGCTGCGGGGTATTGCTGCTGATCAGCCGGTTAAGCGCTTCTTTTAGCTCGGCCACGCCAGACCCATGCTTGGCACTGATTTTTAACACTGGGCAGCCAAGCTCGGCGGCTAAGCCTTGCAGGTTAATTTGCACCCCCGCCTGTTTGGCTTCATCGCTCATATTCAGCGCAATAATCAGCGGAGCGCCTAGGGCCTTGAGCTGCAGAGCCAACACCAGTTGCCTATCTAACTGAGTGGCATTAAGCACCAGCAAAATGGCATCTAGTGGCGTTTGGTTAAGGAAAGTCTGAGTAATCCGCTCATCTTCAGCGCCACCCGTTAAATCATAAATCCCCGGCAGATCAATCATCTGCACCATAGCGCCGCCCAACAAAATACGGCTGGAAGCCAAATCCACAGTCAGCCCAGGCCAATTAGCCGTGCGGGCCGTACCACCTGTGATGCGATTAAATAAGGTTGATTTACCGGTGTTGGGCATGCCCACCAAGGCAGCACGTTTCATGCTACCACCGCAATCAGATCAGCTTCTGCCCGTGGTAAAACCATAATTTGCCGTGCATCATTCCGCCTCAGCATAAAATCAGTACTGGCAATACGCAGCTGCAAAGGCCCGTTAAGAAAACCTCGGCGAATCACTTCGATATCGCGCTCTGCATGCAAGCCTAAGGCGGCAAGGCGCTGCGTTAAATCAGGGGAAAGCTGGGTGGAGAGAATTCTGGCGAGGGTATTCAGAGGAAGATCAGCAAGTGTCATGGTTTTGGCAATGAGAACGGTTTTTGTTACAACATCATCTGCCTTACAAAACAGTGCGTCAATCTAAGCTCTATTCTTTATTGATCTTCATCAGAGTACCCACACAAGAAAAAAGCCATGCAGAGCATGGCTTTTCTATCAACGATCAGGCATTACTTGCGGCTAATCGCTCGCCAGCCGATATCGCTGCGATATTGCGCACCGGCAAATGAAACACCAGCCAAAATCTGATAAGCGCGTTTTTGCGCCATTTTAAAGCTATCGCCAAAAGCGGTTACACAAAGCACACGCCCACCGGCAGTTACAGCTTCACCCTGCTCATTGAGCGCCGTGCCGGCATGAAATATATGGCCGTCTTCTAAAGCAGTTGTTGGCAGGCCGGAGATTAAATCACCTTTACGCGGTGTTTCTGGGTAATTAGCAGCAGCCATGACCACGCCCATCGCCACGCGGCGATCCCACTCCGCTTCAATCTGATCCAGCGTGCCATTCACGCCATGCTCAAGCAGGGTGACAAAATCACTCTTTAAACGCAGCATAATCGGCTGGGTTTCAGGGTCGCCAAAGCGGCAGTTGTATTCGATCACTTTTGGATTGCCCAGCGCATCGATCATCAGCCCTGCGTATAAGAAACCCGTAAATACCGTGCCGTCTTTTGCCATGCCCTGTACGGTTGGCATGATTACTTCGCGCATGACTTTAGCGTGCACATCTGGGGTGACGACAGGTGCAGGGCTGTATGCGCCCATACCACCAGTGTTCGGGCCTTCATCGCCATCTAATAGACGTTTGTGATCTTGGCTAGAGGCCATGGCCAGTACATTCTTGCCATCCACCATCACAATAAAGCTGGCTTCCTCCCCAAGCAAGCACTCTTCAATCACCACGCGAGCGCCAGCATCACCAAATTTATTGTCCGACAACATAGAGTCAACCGCTGCGTGCGCTTCATCCAGCGTCATAGCGACAACCACGCCCTTGCCCGCAGCTAGGCCATCGGCCTTGATCACAATCGGCGCGCCCTGTGCTTTGATATAAGCGTGCGCTTCATCAGCATGAGCAAAGGTCTGATAAGCCGCGGTAGGAATACCGTGCCTTTGCATAAAGGCTTTTGCAAAGTCTTTAGACCATTCCAGCTGCGCTGCGGCACGGGTTGGCCCAAAGATTTTTAAGCCTTCTTCACGGAAAGCATCAACCACCCCATTTGATAGCGGTGCTTCTGGGCCAACCACGGTAATGGCAATATTTTCTGCTTTGGCAAAGGCAATCAATTGATCAATCGCCGTAATATCTACATTAATTAAGTCTTTTTCTAGTGCCGTGCCCGCATTACCTGGGGCCACAAACACTTTGCCTACACGTTCAGATTGGGCAATTTTCCAAGCCAATGCGTGTTCACGACCACCCGAGCCAATCACCAAAATATTCATGAATCTGTTTCCTGTTAATCGAATTCGTAGCGGCCAAAGATATAAGCCACATTGCCATTATTTAGCTGGCCATTGAGCCTTGGGATAAAGGTACCAATCAAAGATGCCTTGCCATAGCGAACTGACGCAATAGGTAAAGGGGCTGGAAAAGGCACTCCGCCAATCACATCCTGACGTGAAATGAGCTGTAAAGACATTCCAAGGCCTGCTGATAACTCTCCAACAATCGGCCAATACCAGAGACGCATATAGCCAACCTGAAGCTGAGCCTGATTATGCGAATCAGCAAAAATCATCCCGTAGATAAATTCTTGGTTATTATTTTCATCAGTAATCCGCTTACCTAAGCCACCTCCGTAAGTAAACCCTTGAAAATCTTGAATCTTGTCTGCCGTATAGGTAGAGCGCTGATGCCAGGAATAGCCCGAGACCAGCAAGTCATTTTTGCCCTCGCGATTGATTTTATCCACGCGCTGGCAAGCAGCAGTAGCCCAATCCCACATATTGGAGCAATCCATCCCGGATGCAGGTAAAGCAACCAGCAAGCAAAGGCAGGCAAACAGTTTTTTCATCATTTCAACCAAAATATTTCAAAGCAAAAGCCACTGTCCCCAAGGCCAGTAGCTCAGTAAAATGCGTAATAGATCAAATCATATAAACACAATAGGCGGGGACTCGCTTCCCCGCCTTAAGCTTGTCAGTCGGTTAAATTAATGGCGGAAATGACGAATACCTGTCACCACCATTGCAATACCATGCTCGTCTGCCGCCGCAATCACTTCATCATCGCGCACCGAGCCGCCCGGCTGAATAATGGCGGATACACCGTTTTCTGCAATCACATCTACACCATCGCGGAATGGGAAGAAGGCATCCGACGCAGCCACCGAGCCACGTAAATCGAGACCCGCGCTCTTAGCCTTAATGGCGGCAATTTTAGTTGAATCTACACGGCTCATCTGGCCTGCACCCACACCTAGCGTTTGGCCCTTGCCGCAGAATACAATCGCGTTTGATTTAACAAACTTGGCCACATTCCATGCAAACAGTAGATCTTTAAGCTGTGCCTCGGTAGGCTGTAGCTTAGTCACAACCTTCACATCTTTCAGCGTCAGAATATGGGTATCAGGCGTTTGTACCAACAAACCACCACCAACACGCTTGACATCAAAGCGATTAGCGCCCTGCTCTACCGGCACTTCTAGCACGCGAACATTTTGTTTTTTAGCCAGCAAGGCTAAAGCTTCTGCGGTATAGGCAGGGGCAATCAGCACTTCCATAAATTGCTTTGATACTGCCTCGGCGGTATCCACATCCACCGTCTGGTTAAAAGCAATAATGCCGCCAAACGCGCTGGTGGTATCGGTTGCAAACGCTAAGCGATACGCTGAGTAGCTATCCACACCCACCGCTACGCCGCAGGGATTAGCATGTTTTACGATGACGCAAGCAGGTTCTGCAAACTGCTTCACGCATTCCCATGCTGCATCAGAATCCGCCACATTGTTGTAGCTTAATTCCTTACCCTGCAACTGCTTGTATGCAGCTAGGCTGCCCGCTGCAGGGTCGATATCACGGTAAAAAGCGGCACTTTGATGCGGGTTTTCGCCATAGCGCATATCTTGCACTTTAACGAACTGCATATTTAAGCGGTCTGGATAAGACTTCTTCTCGCCCTCAACCGTTAGCGCAGTCAAGTAGTTAGAAATTGCACCATCGTAAGCGGCGGTATGGCTAAAAGCTTTTTTTGCCAGCACTTTACGGGTAGCAAGCAATAAAGCGCCGTCGTTAGCTTGCATTTCTTTGATCAACAAAGCGTAATCGCTAGCATCAGTCACAATAGCCACATGTGCGTGGTTTTTGGCTGCAGAGCGCACCATGGCTGGGCCGCCGATGTCGATATTTTCAATCGCATCCTCATAGCTGCAGTCAGGCTTGGCAATAGTGGCCTCAAAAGGGTAGAGATTTACACAAACTAGATCGATATTGCCGATGCCGTGTTCTTGCATAGTGGCAAGGTGTTCAGGTAAGTCGCGGCGGCCCAGAATGCCACCATGAATTTTTGGGTGCAGTGTTTTCACACGCCCATCCAGCATTTCAGGAAAGCCAGTGTAATCTGCCACTTCGATCACCGGCACGCCATTGTCAGAAAATAATTTGGCTGTACCACCGGTCGACAAAATTTCGACACCTTGCGCCGCCAAGGCTTTGGCAAAATCAAGTACACCGGTTTTATCGGATACGCTGATCAGCGCGCGGGTAATTTTGGTCATGGTTTCTTTCCCTGTATATCATAAACGACAAAGATGGAGCCTTAGCAACACCCAGACCTTGAACCACAAAGGAAAAGGAGAACTCGGAGTGGCATAGAGAAAACCTACACACATAAAAATGATTTTCTCTGCGTAACTCCGTACTTTCTGTGTTCTTCGTGCTTCAAGATTTGGGTTTCAATTTTTTTACTTGCCACGCGGTCACGTTTTAAATTTACTTACAGTAAATCGTAAATCTGCAGCTTTTTACGCAAGGTATTACGGTTAATTCCCAGCATATCGGCCGCTCGGGTCTGATTGCCCTCTACGCGCTCCAATACCAATTCTAACAGTGGCTTTTCAACTCGAGCCAAGACCATGTCGTACATCGCACACGGCGGTTCACCATCTAGGTCTTGAAAATACTGGTCGAGAGAAGCATAAATTGCCTCGGCAATTAGATCGGCTTGAGTACTCATAAATCTCCCGATTCATTGTGATTTTCTTTTTGTTTTGGCATATCTTCGTACTGCAAACGCTCGCCCAAGGTCAGTAGGCCATCAAAATAACTACGTGTTGCATTTGCTTGTCCTGCCGTTGATTCTTGTGCGTACATCGCTTGGCGGAATTCATTGCTACCGCGCAAACCCTTGGTATACCAAGCAATATGTTTACGGGCTATACGGCAACCAGAGTACTCGCCATAGAAGGCGTATAAATCGTCAAGATGGCCGAGCAATACATCGCGTACCTCCACAACCTCTGGTGCGGGCAACAACTCACCGCTAGCCAGATAATGGGCAATTTCGCGGAAAATCCACGGCCTGCCCTGCGCTGCCCGCCCAATCATAATGGCGTCTGCACCGGTTTCTTTAAGAACCAGCGCGGCTTTTTGCGGGCTATCAATATCGCCATTGGCGATCACAGGAATCTGAATCGATTGTTTAACTTGGGCGATCAGCGCGTAGCGTGCATGGCCCAAGTACATATCTTCACGCGTTCGGCCATGGATAGCCAGCGCGGCTATTCCTGCTTCTTCAGCTATTTTGGCCACGCGCATAATATTTTCTTCGCCATTGGCAAAGCCTAGGCGAGTTTTCAGTGTAACTGGCACGTCTACCGCACGCACCACGGCGTGCAGAATATCGGCAACTAAGTCTTCATTTTGCAACAAGGCCGACCCAGCTAATTTATTGCACACCTTTTTAACTGGGCACCCCATATTGATATCAATAATTTGTGCACCGTGCGCCACATTATGCCGCGCCGCTGCAGCGAGTAATTGTGGATCTGACCCAGCAATTTGCGCGGAAACCGGCGCAAGCTCGCCTTCAAAATTAGCGCGTTGCAAGGTCTTTTGGTGCGAGCGCATGCTACTGTCAGCCGTAATCATCTCGCTCACCGCATGCCCCGCGCCAAATCGCTTACAGAGCATGCGAAAAGGCCGATCGGTCACTCCCGCCATGGGAGCGACAATCAGATTATTAACAAGGGGATAGGGGCCAATATGCATATGCTGCTGGCGCAGTAAAAGGCCGCGCATTCTAACGCTTGCCTAATTTTTAAGCAACAACCTTAAAGCGGATTTTTGTGAAAAAACCTTAAATCTGTAGGCAGAGAGAACACAGAGTTTAAAAGCAGGGCACGGAGAAAGCGCGAGTTATAGCAAAGGTGGGATACAGCACTTTGGTGATCGCCGATGCTTTACAAGCATCGCATCATTCATAGGGAGGGTGAAACCCGCGCAATACGCGGGTTGCTCCCCATGTGCGCTAAGCAACGTCAAAAATATCTTTTTAGTGCCTGCGGCACGTTGATTTAGGTGCGGGCGTCCCGCTGGACCTTCCTTTCTTGCGCGGCCAAGAAACGAAGCCAAAGAAGGCCGCCCCGGCCAGCACGAAGGCCCCTCACTGCGGATAATCGGCTCGGCGAAAAAGGCTGCTCGCTCGCTGCCTCGCTACCCCTTTTCCGAAACCCCGAGCCGCTTATTCCTCGCTTCGGCGTGCTTCAAGGGGACTTTTAAGCCCTACGCCAAGATCGTGGTTATTACGTTTTTTCGTTGTTTGTTGATGTAAAAGCAAATTGCTTAGCGCCCTTGGGGTTTCACCCGCCCTACATTTTTGCAAAAAAATAGCGAACCCGCAGGCTCGCTATTTTTAAGACCTGAACAATAATCAGCTTAGCTTCTTAGTCAGAATCTCAGTCACCATCGCTGGGTTAGCTTTACCCTTGCTGGCTTTCATGCACTGGCCCATCAAAGAATTAATCGCAGCGAGTTTGCCGCTTTTATATTCCTCAACAGCCTTAGCATTGGCGGCCAGTACTTCATCGATAATCGCTTCGATTGCGCCGGTGTCGGTGGTTTGCTTCAGGCAATCGCGCTCGATAATAACGTCCGCGGTGTCGCCTGATTCCCACATCTTTTTCAGCACGTCTTTAGCGGTTTTATTGTTGATGGTGTTATCCATCACCCGCTTCACTAAGGCAGCTAAAGCTACGGCAGCAACTGGGCTATCACTAATCGATTTTTCTTCACGATTTAGCGTGGCCAATACATCGCCCATGATCCAGTTGGCTGCTAGCTTAGCGTCCGCTCCAGCGGCAACCATGGCTTCAAAATAAACAGCCATGTCTTTAGAGCTAGTCAGCGTGCTGGCGTCATAAGCCGACAAGCCATACTGCGTACTAAAGCGCTCGCGCATCAGCTGTGGCAGCTCGGTCATTTCACTACGAACACGCTCAATCCAATCTTCAGAGATACACAATGGCGGCAAATCTGGGTCTGGGAAATAGCGGTAATCATGCGCGTCTTCCTTGCTGCGCATCATGCGGGTTTCGCCGCTATCTGGGTCAAACAAGATGGTGGCCTGCTGAATCTTATGGCCGTCTTCAATCTGCTCGATTTGCCACTGCGTTTCAAACTTGATGGCTTGTTCCATAAACTTAAAACTATTCAAATTTTTAATTTCGCGGCGAGTACCAAATTCTGCTTGGCCTTCTGGGCGCACCGATACGTTCACATCGCAACGGAAACTGCCTTCCTGCATATTGCCATCGCAAATACCGATCCAAGTCACAAGGCTATGCAGCGCCTTAGCGTAAGCCACGGCTTCGGCTGCTGAGCGCATTTCTGGCTCGGAAACGATTTCCAGTAAAGGCGTACCAGCGCGGTTTAAATCGATACCGGTCATGCCATTGCAGTCTTCATGAACCGACTTGCCTGCGTCTTCTTCCAAGTGAGCGCGCGTCACATTAATCTTTTTAGTGACATCCCCTACTTGAATCTCAATCACCCCGCCCTCAACCACCGGCAGCTCAAACTGGCTAATCTGATAGCCCTTAGGTAAATCAGGGTAGAAATAATTTTTACGCGCAAAAATCGATTTACGATTAATTTTGCCGCCAATCGCCAAGCCCAGCTGAATTGCACGCTCAACCGCGCCACGGTTCATTACCGGTAAAGCGCCGGGCATGGCCACGTCCACCACGGAGGTTTGCGTATTAGGCTCAGCACCGTAAGCGGTGCTGGCTCTGGAGAAAATTTTCGACTGAGTCGAGAGCTGGGTATGCACTTCCAGCCCGATCACTACTTCCCATTTCATGTTGTGAATCCTTAGGCTGGTTTATAGGCTTGGGGCACGGGTGTGCCAGTCAGTTACTTGCTGCAATTGATGTGCCGCATTCAGCATTTTGGCCTCGCTGAAATAATTACCAATCAGTTGCAGGCCAACAGGACGGCCATTGGCGGCGAAGCCCGCTGGTAAGCTCATGCCTGGCAGGCCCGCCAGATTGACAGCCAAGGTGTAGATATCTTCTAAATACATAGCGGTTGGATCGGCGTTTTTCTCGCCTAAGTTCCAAGCGGCCGTTGGCGCAACAGGGCCTGCAATCAGGTCACAATGCTCAAATGCCGCTTGAAAATCATTCGCAATAATGCGGCGGATTTTTTGCGCTTGCAGATAGTAAGCATCGTAATAACCGTGGCTAAGTACATACGTACCGGTCAGGATGCGGCGTTTTACTTCCGCGCCAAAGCCTTCGCTACGGCTTTTTTCGTACATTTCTGTTAGGCCAGAATAATCCGCAGCGCGGTGGCCATAACGCACGCCATCAAAGCGGCTTAGATTGCTCGAAGCTTCAGCAGGAGCAATCACGTAATAGGCAGGAATCGACAGCTTAGTATTCGGCAAGCTAACTTCAACAATGCTTGCGCCCAGCTTTTTATACTCTTCAATCGCTGCAAGTACGGCGGCAGCCACGTCGCCATCTAGGCCTTCTGCAAAATATTCTTTAGGCACACCAATTCTTAAACCCACCAGCGGGGTGTTTAAATCGCGGCTGTAATCTTCTTTAGCGTGTTCTAGCGATGTAGAGTCGCGCTCATCAAAGCCCGCCATCACATTCAATAGCAGTGCGCAATCTTCGGCGCTTTTACCAATTGGGCCGCCCTGATCCAGCGAGCTGGCAAAAGCAATCATGCCAAAGCGGCTAACAATCCCGTAAGTAGGCTTAATCCCCGTTACGCCGCAAAATGCTGCGGGCTGGCGAATCGATCCACCCGTGTCCGTTGCCGTAGCAATCGGAGCCAAACGCGCGGCAACTGCGGCTGCCGACCCGCCTGATGAGCCACCAGGTACAGCCGTTTGATCCCAAGGATTTTTTACCGCGCCATAAAAACTGTTTTCATTGGAAGAGCCCATCGCAAACTCATCCATATTGGTGCGGCCCAAGGTAACCAGCCCTGCTTTGCGGCACAGCTCAATCACATTGGCGTCGTAAGGCGAGACAAAATTATCCAGCATCTTGGAACCACAGGTGGTCTTCCAGCCTTGCTGGCAAAAAATGTCTTTTTGCGCAATAGGTACACCGGTTAATACCCCGGCCGAACCATTAGCCAGCATGGTGTCTGCGGCTTGCGCATCGCTCAAGGTTTTGTCTTCATCCAAAGTAATAAAGGCATTGAGATCTGCCATTGCTTTGGCACGAGCCAAGTATTCGCTAGCCATTTCGACCGCAGAAATTTCTTTTGCTGCCAGCATGGCTGACAGTTGCTTAACTGATTTTTCTATCATTATTTTTTAGAGGGGGTTAACCCTAGCCTCATTCAATAACTTGCGGAACAAGATATAAACCAGCCTCTACAGCTGGCGCCACAGCCTGCCAGTTTTCCCGACGATTTGGCTCGCACGCCACATCATCGCGCAAACGCAACATCACATCTTGTGCATGGGCCATCGGCTCAATACCGCTGGTATCAACGGCCCGCATCTCTTCAATCAGAGTCAAAATTTGGTTTAACTGGCCTTGGGTGGCCGCTAATTCATCACCGGTCACCGCAATGCGGGACAAGCGGGCGATGCGCGCCACATCTTCAATAGACAGGGACATGTCGGATTTACCCCGTAAACATTTATTAACGTCAACTCGATAGGGTATCATATAGGGTTTGATTACTACCACCCGTCAATGTGGGATGGTGGCAAGGCAATAGGTACATAGTGCCGCGGAACTTTTCTGCTCACATTACCGCCAAATGCGGCAATTACGCTTAAAATAGCGAACCTTTTTCTTGTTTCACGTAGAAATACCGGCGGCCTGCATATTGGCGATGTAGGGTGGGCCTGTTTTAACGGATATACCACTAAGAAAAACCTGCGCACGCAGCGGCGTGAATGCATAAAGAATCTGGCTTTCAAGCAAGAGCAGCACGAAAAAATAAAATATGTGAGCATTCCATCGCTGACCTCGAACACCAAAATTTAAAACGTGAGACCTAAGTATTTGGGCTGCTGTCTTTGTGCTGCCATAGCAAGGCCAAAATGAACTGTCTTACTAAATACTAAACGATCTAGCCAGACCCCTTAAAGCCCGTGGCGATTCCACGACCTACCTTTAATCATGTAATTTTAAAGTGCGAGACCCGAATGTTTGGACTTCTTTCCGGCTACTTTGCCAACGACATCGCCATTGACCTTGGTACTGCCAACACGCTGATTTATATGCAGGGTAAAGGCATTGTGCTTGATGAACCTTCTGTAGTTGCGATACAGCAAGAGGGTGGCCCTTCAGGTAAAAAAACAATTTTGGCAGTAGGGGCAGAAGCAAAAAAAATGCTTGGCAGAACGCCAGGTAGCATTAATGCAATTCGCCCAATGAAAGACGGCGTGATTGCCGATTTCACCATTACCGAACAAATGCTGAAGCAGTTCATTAAAAAAGTGAACCCAAGCCGCATGTTCTCCTCCCCTCCCCGTATCGTGATTTGCGTGCCATGTGGCTCCACTCAGGTTGAGCGCCGTGCGATTCGTGAATCAGCGTTGGGTGCGGGCGCACGTAAAGTTGAGCTAATCGAAGAGCCAATGGCCGCGGCCATCGGCGCAGGCATGCCAGTTGAAGAAGCAACGGGCTCGATGGTAGTGGACATCGGTGGCGGCACAACCGAAGTTGGTGTGATCTCGCTGGGCGGTATTGTTTACGCATCCAGCGTGCGCGTAGGCGGGGATAAGTTTGATGAATCCATCATCAATTACATCCGTCGCAATTACGGCATGCTGATTGGTGAAGCCACCGCTGAAGAAATCAAAAAACGCATCGGCAGCGCCTTCCCTGGCGCCGAAGTACGTGAGATGGAAGTCAAAGGCCGCAATTTGGCCGAAGGAATTCCGCGTTCGTTCACTATTTCTTCTAATGAAATCTTAGAAGCGCTGACTGAGCCACTCAATCAAATCGTTTCTGCAGTAAAACAAGCGCTAGAACAAACCCCGCCTGAGCTGGGTGCCGACATTGCCGAAAAAGGCATGGTACTGACCGGCGGCGGCGCACTGCTGCGCGATTTAGATCGCCTATTGATGGAAGAAACCGGCTTGCCCGTATTTGTTGCAGAAGATCCACTGACTTGCGTTGTGCGTGGCTCTGGTAAGGCACTAGAAAAACTCGACAAAGCGGGCAGCATTTTCACTTACGATTAAGTGATTAGCCCCCGGAAGTCTCGCCCCTTTATTGGTATGAAAGTTGTAGGGTAGGTTAGCCTTGGCTTCTCTTGGGCGTAGCCCACTATGGCGCATTAGTGCGTGGCTTAGAGCCATCTAAGCTCTGCAAGCCTCGCACGCTAGCCGCCTAACCGACCCTGCGAAACTTCACTTTAAGAATCACCGGCCTTCTTTCATGCAAGCCTCTCAGCCAGCCTTTTTTAAGCAGGGACCAAAACCGCTGACGCGGTTTTTCCTGTTTTTTACCCTGTCGATTTGTTTGATCGTTGGGGATGCCAACTATCAAATGCTTGGACCGGTACGCCAACAACTTTCCGTTTTACTCTATCCCCTGCAATGGCTGGTTACTGCGCCTTTTGAGTTAATCAAAGACACCAGCACCTTTTTATCAAGGCAAGCTGAATTACTCGGAGAAAATCGTAAGCTACACGACGCGCAATTAGTGGCTAGCGTAAATGCAATGAAGTTGAAAGCATTAGAGGCTGAAAACGCTAGGCTAAGGCTACTCAATACTGTCCAAGCAAGCCAACCCAGCCAGCTCACAGAAATCCTCTATAACGGACGTGATCCATTTAGTGCTCGGCTCATTGTCGACCGTGGCGAGCGCGCCAAAATTAGCGAAGGGCAAATTGCCGTTGATGCCAGCGGCGTGATTGGCCAAGTGGTGCGAGTGCAGCCTATGACCAGTGAGATCAGGCTAATTTCTGATCGTAACCATATGGTGCCAGTGCAGATTGAGCGCAACCAATTACGCACAGTGATTTATGGTATGGGCCGAGGTTTGCCACTAGAAATCCGCAATATGTCATCTAACTCAGAGATCAAAGAAGGCGATACGCTGATTACCTCTGGAATTGATGGCTTATATCCAGCAGGATTACCCGTCGCCAAAGTATTTAAAATTGAGCGTAATGCCGGCAATGCCTTTGCGCGGATTTATTGCACCCCGCTGGCAGGGATTGACCAGCATCGTTTCTTACTGATATTAGATGCACATCAGGCCGCAGCCCCCTATCCAAGCAACGCCTCTGATGTTGGCGCAATCAAGAAAAAGAAAGGTCGCTAATGCCAATTTCACGCCAATTACTGCGCCCTGTAAGTAGCAGCTTTATTCTATTTACTTTTTTACTTTCTTTAAGCATTAACCTCTTGCCATGGCAAGCGGGCTTAATTGGCTTTGCGCCTGATTTTGTTGCGCTGTTTATTATCTATTGGGCACTCAATCAACCCCGCCGGATTGGTGTGGGCTGGGCTTTTTGCTTGGGCCTACTGATGGATGTGGCCGATGGCAATGTTCTTGGGCAGCACGCGCTTGCCTATACCGTCATTGCCTATTTAACCCTAGCTCGCCAGCGCCAATTAGCCGTATTCCCGTTTTGGCAACAAGCCTTTGTCGCTTTAGCCTTAATGCTAGCAGGGCAAGTTTTAATGCTGAGCTTACGCATGCTAATGGGCTCCCCCTTCCCTGGCTGGGCTTATTTTGCAGGCTGCTTTGTTGCGGCATTTATCTGGCCACCACTATCCAATATTTTGCTCTCCCATCAACGCAGACCAACGACTGAAGAACTATGAGCCAGGGTGAGATTAAAAACCAGCACCGAGAGCGTTATGCTTTCCAGCTACGAATCATCGCAGCAGCCCTTTTTGTTTTATCTTTATTTACCCTGTTATTTGGCCGTTTCTTTTGGCTACAAGCGGTGCAGCACGATAAATACATGACTTTGGCCGAGCAAAATCGTATTTCTCTCGTGCCTATCCCCCCCTCACGCGGCATTATTCGAGATAAAAATGGCGTTATTTTAGCGCATAATTTTTCTGCTTATACCTTAGAAATTACGCCATCTAAGCAAGCTAATTTAGACGAAACAATTGAGCGGCTTTCTAGCATTGTTGAAATCACCGCAAAAGATAAGCGCCGCTTTAAAAAACTGCGTGAAGAAACCAAAGATTTTGAAACACTCCCGATTCGCACTCGTTTAAGCGATGAAGAAGTGGCGCGTTTTGCCGCTAATAGCTATCGCTTTCCTGGCGTAGAAATCAAGGCGCGTCTATTTAGGCATTATCCATTAGGCGAAATTGCCAGTCATTTAATTGGCTATATCGGCCGTATCAATGGCAAAGACTTAGAACAACTCGATGAAGATGGCGTGCTAGCCAATTATCGCGGTACCGATCATTTAGGCAAGATTGGTATTGAGCAAAGCTATGAGCAGCAATTGCACGGCAAAACCGGTTTTGAAGAAGTAGAAATTGATTCGGGTGGCCGCGCCGTACGCACTTTGCGCCGAACTCCACCTATTCCAGGCAGCGATCTCACCCTCTCAGTGGATATTAAACTACAGCAAGTTGTCGAAGATTTATTCGACAAACGCCGTGGCTCGCTCGTGGCCATCGATCCTAGAACTGGCGGCCTGCTGGCCATGGTTTCCAAACCAGGTTTTGATCCAAACTTATTTGTGGATGGAATTGATCCCTTAAGTTGGAATGAGCTTAATACGTCGCCAGATAAACCCTTGCTTAATCGAGCGATTCGAGGCGAATACCCACCGGGCTCAACCTTTAAGCCTTTTATGGCTATGGCCGCGCTGGAAGGTGATTTCCCATTAACGCGGCAAACGATCAGTGACCCTGGTTACTTTATGTATGGCAATAATAAGTTCCGAGATTCGCATGCGGGTGGTTATGGCTCCATGAGTTTTGATCGCTCAATTATTGTCTCGAGCGATACCTATTTTTATCAACTCGCCGTACAAATGGGCATCGACAATATCGCCAAATTTATGAAAACACTCGATTTTGGCAGCCCAACGGGGGTTGATTTAAACGGCGAACGCGCGGGTATTTTGCCTAGCCCCGAGTGGAAGAAAAAGCGCTTCAAAACGCCTGCTACACAGAAATGGTATTCAGGTGAAACCGTGTCTATTGGTATTGGCCAAGGCTATAACAGCTATACCCCCATACAAATGGCACACGCCACCGCGACCTTGGCTAATCGAGGCGTGATGTTTCGCCCGCACGCCGTAAATAAAATCATCGATCCAATTACTGGTATCGTCAAAATGGTTGAGCCGCAACCCGTACGTACCATGACGTGGAAAAATGAAAACACCGAACGCGTCATTCGCGGCATGGCAGGGGTTATTCGGGAAGGAACTGGCGCGCGCACCTTTGCTGGCGCAAATTATATTGCCGCAGGTAAAACGGGGACGGCGCAGGTTTATAGCTTAAAAGGCAGCAAATATAATAAAAACATCAGTGAGCGCCTACGAGATCACTCTTGGTTTATTGTGTTTGCACCGGTCGATAAACCCACCATTGCGTTGGCCGTCATCGTAGAAAACGGTGGCTTTGGCGCGCAAGCCGCCGGCCCTATTGCAAGGCAAGCGCTGGATTTCTACCTAAACGGTAAGCTGCCTATCCCCCCTAAAACTAGCGGTGCCGCTTCAAGCGCAAGCAACGCCACCACTGAGGAGATCGTGGGTGATTAAACATCTATGGACTCGCTTTATTCAGCCAATAGATCCTTGGCTGCTTCTTTTTACCTGCTTGGTGTTGCTGCTCTCCACGATTCTGCTATTTTCAGCATCCAACCGTGATATGGACATGATCATCAACAAAGTCACCTTTATGGGCATTGCCCTCACGGTGATGTGGTTGGTGGCCAACACCTCGCAACAAACCCTGATTCGGCTGGCTGTTCCTGCTTATATTGTCGGTTTACTACTACTGATTGCCGTGGCACTCTTTGGTGACATCAGCCATGGCGCACGGCGTTGGCTGCATATTGGCGTCACAAAAATACAGCCTTCCGAGCTAATGAAGCTTGCCTTACCGATGATGCTGGCTTGGTATTTCCATCATTTTGAAACCAGTATTCGCTGGAAGCACTACCTTTTTGCCGCCTTACTGATGATCGTGCCGGTTGGCTTGATTATGAAACAGCCCGATTTAGGCACCAGCCTATTGATTGCCTCATCCGGCTTTTATGTATTATTTTTTGCGGGACTTTCTTGGAAGTTTATTGGCCTGATGGGCGCAGCAGGTGGTGGCTTGGCCTATGTGGTAATGCACTGGAACTCTTGTGTGCAGATACTGCACGAATACCAATGCCGCCGTGTTGCCACCATGCTCGATCCAATGCAAGATCCGCTGGGTGCGGGTTATCACATTATTCAGGGAACCATCGCGATTGGCTCAGGCGGTATTTTTGGTAAAGGCTGGCTCAATGGCACGCAAACCCACTTAGATTTTATTCCTGAGCGAACAACTGACTTTATCTTTGCTGTGTATGGTGAAGAATTTGGCCTATTAGGCAATGCCATTTTATTAGTTTTATATTTACTACTCATAGGCCGAGGCTTAGTGATTGCCAATAATGCCTCCACTTTGTTTGGCAGACTGCTGGCAGGAGCCATTACCCTCACCTTCTTTACCTATGCTTTTGTCAATATGGGCATGGTTTCAGGTATTTTGCCGGTAGTAGGTGTACCCCTTCCGCTGGTTTCTTATGGCGGCACATCCATGGTATCGCTGCTCACGGGCTTTGGCCTTTTAATGAGTGTTCAAGGTGATCACAAGTTGATGAAATCATGAAATATATACATATTCCCGCACTCATTGCGGCCTTAATGCTCGCTGCATGCTCCACCACACCACCGCCGCCAAGCAAACCTTTGCCGAGTAAGCCTACCACTACGGGCGCAACAACACCCGCGCAATATAGCTGCAATTACACCGCCAAAGGCAGCGGGGCGTTTTATAAAGACGATGGCCCGATGGATTCATTTCCTTCTGGAATCAATCAAATCCCAGAACCCGTACCTCGCTGGGAACCCATGCATCGCTGGGCCAATAATCCCTATACCGTACTCGGGCAAAACTTCACACCTCTGCCACGCCCTGGCGAATTAAAACAGCAAGGTACCGCTTCTTGGTATGGCAGAAAATTTCACGGGCAAAAAACTTCAACCGGTGAAATTTACGATATGTTCGCCATTACCGCAGCACACCCCACCCTGCCCCTGCCCTCCTATGCCCGTGTCACCAATGTCAAGAATGGCCGCAGCATTATTGTTCGGGTGAATGATAGAGGCCCATTTTTGCATGGCCGAGTGATAGATTTATCGTTTCTCGCGGCCTGCCGCCTTGGCTACACCATGGATGGTAGCGCCGAGGTAACTGTAGAAAGCCTACTCGCCAGCGACACTCCAAGCGTGGTTGCGGCCGCCGTAAAACCTGTAACCAACGCCCAAATCAGCCCAGCTAAAGCAATTCCCTTGGCAGACAGTGGCAAAGGCTCGGTCTATTTGCAGCTCGGCGCTTTTGGCTCTTTAGCCAATGCAGAAAGCTTTCGAGATCATCTATCCACCCAGCTTGATCGTGATGCAAATAAATTATTGATTCAAAGCACAGGCGCTTTACACCGCGTTCGGCTTGGGCCGTATCCAGATCGGCAAAGCGCTCAACTTGCCGCAGACAGAATCAGTGGCGAGCATCAGCTCGCTAGCATGGTCAGCCACTAGCAGCCTGTCGGACTTAAGCGATCGTAGCGAGGGAAAGACCGGTTTGAGACAGATTTCGCGGGTTTTTGAGGCGAATAGCTGGCTATTCAACGAGAAAATGCGTGAAATATGGCCAAATCCGGCTTTTCCGTAGTAGATCAGTCTTAAGTCCGACAGGCTGCTAGCATACATATCCCTCACCGCCCCCACTACCAGTGGGGGCGTGCTCATGGGCTTTGTGCGCAAATCTGCCAAGCCTTCCTGCGGTTAGAATGAACGCATGAGCAAGCCTGAATCGAGCAAGCGAGGGCGGCAAGCTGAATTTAGCGATGCGGCCATTCAGTTTTGCTTAACTATCAAGTACCTATTTAATCTCCCGCTACCCCAAACAACAGGCTTTATAGAAAGCTGGCTTCGACTCGCCAATTTAGATTGGAAAGTGCCTGACGCCAGTACGATCTGCCGACGACAAAAACGCCTTAAGGTCGTCATCTCGGCACGAAAAAGCATGGGTGGTTTGCAATGATTGGTCGACAGCACGGGTATCAAGATGCTGGGCGAAGGCGAGAGGAAAACTAAAAAACTTAGTGCAGAATATCGTCGCCAGTGGCGCAAGGTCCATATCGGTAGTGATGCTGAAACCCTTGAAATACGTACCATTGAGGTGATGAGCAACGCCGTGGGCAATGTATAAGTCTTGCTTGATTTGATTGAACAAACCGCTGTTGATGAAGTGCTGGTTTCCGTGCATGGTGATGGTGCATACGATACAAAAGGTTGCTACGCGGCAATGGCTCAACACAACGCAGCCACCACCATTCCGGCACGGAAAAACGGGCAACTATGGAAAGAAAATACGTCGGGAGCAAGGGCGAGAAACAAGACATTGCGCGCCACAAAGTACTTAGGCCGAACGCAATGGAAAAAGTGTAGTGGCTATCATCAGCGGCGCTTGGTTAAAATCAAGATGCGCTGTTTCAAACTGCTCGGTGAGCGAATGATGGCCAGAGATTTTGATCGGCAGGTGGCAGAGTTGCAAGTGCATGTCGCGGTCTTAAACCGCTTCACGCAATTGGGTACGCCAGTGACGGTGCACGTGGCGTAAATCTGTATGGGGTTTGGGGCGGTTCGTTCTTAACTGGATTTGTGCAACAAAGCCCGTAGAAACCAGAGAGCAACTGGCATTCATAAATGCAAACACCTATTTCTTCAATACAAGGCTATTTATTTAGCCAGCCAATTACTTCGAATGACTTTGAAGAGCTACTTAGAAACAATAAAAAATCATCATTTGAATAAATAAGCCTTCTGGCGCTGAGTAAAATAAAGCCCAACAATGAACTGCACCCCAAAAGTTGGACACCCGTCCATTTTTGGGCTTTATTTTACTCAGCCCAAATCACGCCCAGCCTATTTTTTATTCGTCATTCGCTTTTAATTCAGTCACTAAGTCAATATAAGCTTGCTTAGCAGCATCTGCAGTCGTGCCTTTGAGCTCAGACCAAGCGTCAAATTTAGCGCGAGCCACAAACTGAATTGCCGATGGGCGATCGCCGCTTGCATCGCCTTCTGCAGCTTGTTTAAACAAAGAATATAACTTGAGCTTAGTCGCCACATCTGGCGCATCGTTCAGTTTAACCACATCATCTTGCGCAATTTGAAACAGGGAATCGAGATCAGACATTGTTGTTCTCCAAAGCAAGGATTAAACGATCGTTTTAATAGGCAAAAGTATAGCCTGAGCGCCAAGATAAACCAAGCGACTCAGGCCTTGTTGATATCCCCTACTCGCTAAATTGGTACACCCGTTTTCCTTTCACCAAGGTATGCATCACGCGCCCTTTCATCTCCAGCCCTACAAACGGCGTGTTTTTACCTTGGCTTTTTAAGGCTGCGGGCGTCACTTGCCAATAGGCTTCTGGATCAAAAATTACTAAATCTGCGCGATTCCCCACCACTAGCCCCGCATCAAAGCCCAGCATTTTTGCCGGTACGGCGCTGATTTTAGCCAAAGCTTGTGCCAAAGGAATATGTTGGCGCTCAGCCCAGGCAAGGGTCAGTGGCAGCAGCAGCTCTAGGCCCGTTGCGCCAGGCTCTGCCTCTGCAAACGGCAGCAACTTACCATCATCATCGATTGGACTATGATCGGAGCAAATAGCATCAATCGTGCCATCCGCCAAAGCCGCCACGATCGCATCGCGGTCACGCACAGAGCGCAGCGGCGGGTCAAAACGGTAATTGCTATCAAAAAATCCAATATCCACATCGGCCAGATGTATATGGTTGATGCTCACATCACAAGTAATCGGCAAGCCTTGCCTTTTAGCCATGCGCACCAAATCTAACCCCGCCATCGAGGAAAGACGGCATAAATGCACACGCGCGCCGGTTTCTTTCATTAGCAGCAGGATATTGGAGATGGCTACGGTCTCTGCCAATACCGGAATGCCCACCAACCCTAGACGAGTCGCGTAATCGCCGTCATGCGCCACACCTGTGTTTAAATCCGCATCCTGCGGCAGCAAGCGCAAAGCCACATTAAAGGTGGCGGCATATTGCATGGCCCGATACAAAATTTGTAAATCGCCAACTGCCTGATCGCCCTGCGAAAACGCCACACAGCCAGCATCACGCAACTCGGCCATTTCGGTAAGCTCTTTACCTTTTAGCTGACGGCTCAAAGCGCCAACAGGGTAGAGACGAGCGAGATCGAGGTTTTTTGACCGCTGACGCAGCATGGTAACGAGGCTAGGCTCATCGAGCGGCGGATCAGTATCTGGCGGGCACACAATGCTGGTGACGCCACCGGCCACCGCAGCGGCCATTTCAGACGCCAAAGTGGCTTTATATTCAAAGCCCGGCTCACGCAAACGCGCGGCTAAATCGACTAAACCTGGGCTAACGAATAAGCCCTTGGCATTGATGGTTTCATCGCTCACAAAGCCCGCAGGAGCCGCACCCACGCCAACAATTTTGCCACCAGCTAAATATAAATCAGCCACCTGATCGGTATTATTCAGTGCATCAATTAATCGTCCACCAAGAATTGCGATATTTTTCATGATTGTTTACCCCCTTGCTGATTACGGGCTAAACATCCTGAATACAGCCATGCGCACAGCAATACCGAAAGAACATTTTTCATATTATTTATTCGCTTTCTGATTACGGGCCACAATCGCTAATACCGCCATGCGCACAGCAATACCAAAGGTTACTTGCGGCAAGATCACCGCTTGCGGGCCGTCAGCCACGGCAGAATCGATCTCTACACCACGATTCATTGGGCCGGGGTGCATCACGATGGCATCGGGCTTAGCCAGTGCCAGTTTTTCTGGGGTAAGGCCGTAATACTTAAAGAATTCTTGAGTGGATGGCAAGAAAGCCCCCGCCATACGCTCATTTTGCAAACGCAGCATGGCAATCACATCCACGTCTTTTAGGCCCTCGGCCATATCGTGGTACACATGCACGCCCAGCTGCTCAATACCTGTAGGCAGCAAGGTTTTAGGCGCAATCACGCGAATTTCTGGGCAGCCTAAAGTGCTGAGCGCATGGATTTGCGAGCGCGCCACGCGCGAATGCAAAACATCGCCAACAATCGCCACGCGCAGCTTGGTGAAGTCGCCCTTAAAGTGGCGAATGGTAAACATATCCAGCATGGCTTGCGTAGGGTGGGCATGGCGGCCGTCCCCAGCATTCACCACGGCAATGCCTTTCTTTACGTGCTTGGCAATCAAATGCGCCGCGCCCGATTCTGAATGGCGCACCACAAATAAATTAGCGCCCATCGCTTCCAGATTGTGGATGGTATCGAGCAGCGTTTCGCCCTTGGCGGTGCTAGAAGCTTGAATATTAAGGCTGGATACATCGCCGCTTAGGCGTTTTGCAGCCAGTTCAAAGGTGGTGCGGGTGCGGGTCGAGTTTTCAAAAAATAAATTAAAAACAGAAGTACCAGCTAGATCTTGCCATTTATTATTCAGTAATTCGCCGTTCTCAACGTATTCGGCCGCCTGATCGAGGATTTGCATCAGGATGCGCTTAGGCAAGCCTTCAGTAGTCAGTAGATGGATCAGCTCACCTTGAGCATTTAACTGCGGGTTATACATTAACATCCTCACCTGCATCCTTATTGGATTGAATCGCTGGAGCCTCAGGAGAACGGTGGCTTAATGCCTCCCCCGTTGCTGGGGAATCCAAATAAGTTTGTAAAATCTGCATTGCCGCCACTTGATCCAAGGCTGGCTTTTGGCGGCGGCCGCGCACACCGGTTTCATTAAGCGCACTGCTAGCGGCAGCGCTAGACAGCCGCTCATCCACTAAAAACACCGGCAGGCTAAAACGCCCGTGTAGCCGATTCGCAAATTTTTTAGAGAGCCGCGTCATTTCGTGCGGTGTGCCATCTAAATGACTAGGCAAGCCAACGATCAAACAAGCGGGCTGCCATTCGTGAATCAATTGCTCGACCCGAGCAAAACGGCGATCATTGCCTTCCGCCGTGATGGTTTCTACCGGATGGGCAATACCCAGCTCAGACGAGCCAACGGCCACACCAATCCGCACTTCACCAAAATCAAAAGCCAGAAGAGTACTCATTGTTTTCCAGAGGAAAATGCCAAAGGCATCACCAGAGCGGTTTTAAAATGTTAGCGAAATTAATAAACTGACTTAATTGTGAGCGGCCCCAATCAACACGGCGTTATCTGCGCTAGATTGGGCGCTCTTTAAATGGGTGGATTACGCGTGGCCAGCGTCTTTAGACAGCATCGCGATATCAATCCCCAATAATCCCAAAGCAGCGGCATAACGGGCTTCGGGAGGTAGATCAAAAATAATTTTAGGATCAGCTTCTACAGTGAGCCATGAATTCTGAGCGATTTCGTTCTCTAGCTGGCCCGCATCCCAACCGGCGTAACCCAAGCTTAAAAACACCTGATCTGGCCCTTCGCCATCTCCTAATGCCTGCAAGACATCTCTAGAGGTAGAAAGGCCCATTTCATCCGAAACGGCCAAGCTAGATTGCCAGCTTCCTAAGGGGGTGTGCAGCACAAAGCCTCTATCGGTTTGTACCGGCCCACCAAAATGCACCGATAGCTCGGCCATAGCAGGGCGATGCAGCTCGATATCGATCTGCTCAAATAATGAGGCCAGCGTCATACCTAGCGGCCGATTCACGATTACCCCCATCGCACCGTGTTCATTGTGCTCACACACAAAGGTTAAAGCGCGGGAAAAAATCGGATCGACGAGGCTAGGCATCGCAATCAAAAAATGACGAGAAAAGTTCATTGCGTTATCCATGCTTCCAATTATCGCACAAGCCGCAGATTACAGCGCGTCACCCATGCTGCAGAAATGGCACAATAGGGCGTTAATTCTATTCATTGCTCCCTATGCCCACAACATCATTGATTTGGTTTCGCCGCGATTTACGTCTATTTGACCACGCAGCCTTACATCACGCGCTAAAAGCCTCGCAAAAAGTGATTGCGGTATTTATCTTTGATCGCTCTATTTTAGATGGCTTAAAACAAGATGATCGGCGAGTTGCTTTTATTTGGCACAGCCTGCAGCAGCTCAAAGCCAGCTTAATGGCAGAAGGATCTGATTTAGTCATTCGCCACGGCAAGGCCGAGCTAGAAATCCCACGTTTAGCCGCAGAATTTGACGCCACCGCCGTTTACACCAATCACGATTACGAGCCTGCCGCCATTGTGCGTGATGCCAATGTGGCAGAGCAACTGGCTGCAGCGGGCTGCCAATTGCTTAGTTACAAAGACCAAGTGATCTTTGAAAAAGATGAAGTACTCACTAAAACCGGCGGCATGTATAGCGTGTTTACGCCGTATAAGCGCAGTTGGATCGCCAAACTCAATGATTTTTACTTAAAATCTTACCCAATTAAGCCCTATCTAAAACAGCTTGCCCCGCTTCCCCTGCAAGCTATGCCCAGCTTGGCCGCACTCGGTTTTGATGATATCGATGTCAGCATTCTACAGCCGGGTATGACAGGGGGCGAGGCGCTGTTTAATGACTTTTGCCTGCGTATTAATGACTACCAAGAAGCCCGTGATTTTCCAGCGGTAAAAGGTGTGTCTTATTTATCCGTGCACTTACGCTTTGGCACAGTATCGATTCGTGAGCTCGCAAAAAGGGCTTGGCAAATGGGTGGGCGCGGCGCTGAAACATGGCTGTCTGAACTCATCTGGCGCGAGTTTTATCAGCAAATACTCTGGCATCGCCCAGAAGTTGTAAAGCATGCTTTTAAGCCTGAATACGATACGCTGCCCTTCCCCAATAACCCAGAATATTTTGCCGCTTGGTGTGAGGGACGCACAGGCTTTCCCATTGTGGATGCGGCCATGCGCCAGCTGAATCAAACCGGCTTTATGCATAACCGCCTACGCATGATCGCCGCTAGCTTTTTAGTGAAAGACCTACTCATTGACTGGCGCTGGGGCGAGCAATATTTTGCCGAAAAACTCAATGATTTTGATTTAGCCGCTAATAATGGTGGCTGGCAATGGGCCGCATCAACGGGCTGCGATGCCCAGCCTTATTTTAGGATTTTTAACCCAGTAAGCCAATCCGAGCGATTTGACCCACAGGGTAAATTTATCCGCCGCTATTGCCCTGAGCTGGCAGAGCTAAACCCAAAAGAAATTCATGCTCCTTGGCTCATCAAAGCTATTTTTGGCATAAAGCCAAGCTATGATTACCCTGCCCCCATCGTGGATCACGCCGCACAACGCCTAGCCGCCTTGGCTTTATTTAAACGAAATTAAATGCTGGCCGCTTTGATGCAGCAGCGATGACCTGATCAGACTATGCGCAAATTTCTTACTTCCACCCGTCTCTTTGCCCTAGGTATTTGCCTAGTAGTAAGCGCCAGTGCCTTGGCCTACTTTGCCATTATGCAAGAAAAAGAGCAGGACGGTCATTGGCCGTGGCCGCTCAATGGCGTACTCATTAACCAATCCGCTCAACCAGCCAAAGTCTGGGATGACGATCATCTGCACTACACCATTGCCGCACACACCCGCTCCGGTAATGAGCTTGATGTAGACCATGTGCAAGAAAGCGCATCGGGGCGCTGGTGCAAAGTAGGCCCACATACCATTACCCTAAAAGCAGATGGTTATTTAGAAGGCTGCCCCTGCTACTCGCTTGACGCAGGCCGAGCGTGTATTCAGTTTTAGCGGGCTATCTTGGCAATTAACGACCGCCATAGCCTGCCAAACAAATAGAAACGCGGCATGGGGCCCACACGACTTACCACTTTTTTAATGACAAGCAAGCTAAGTTATATTCAATTTTAACGGACTATTTTGGCAATAGATTACAGCCATAGACTACTAATGGCGGCATGATAGAGCTCAGTTTTTTAAGCGAAATATGCCAATGTCTCGCAATACCCGCATCCTCTATACCCTTATCTTTCTCGCCATTAGCACCCTGAGCAGCTACGCCTCGGCCATGTATTGGCCTTGGCCGTTGAATGGCAAAGTGGTCAACCAAAGTAGCCTTCCCGTTGTGGTGTGGGATGGAGAACACGGTATTTACACCCTGCCTGCCCACAGCTTCAGCCCCAAAACACTGGATGTCGATCATCTCTATTCGGGCTTAAATGGCCGCTGGTGCAAAATTGGCCCGCTTAAGGTGCAAATAGACTTCAAAGGCAATATTGATCAGTGCGAATGCTGGGTAGATAACGCTGGGGACGCCTGCAACAGCGGGGCTGTTGTGGCCGAAGTACGCTCCACTCCAGCGCCCAAAGGAATGCAGGCCGCGCAACCGGCCAGTATTCCGGCATCCTAGCAGCCTGTCGGACTTAAGCGATCATAGCGAGGGAAAGACCGGTTTGAGACAGATTTCGCGGGTTTTTGAGGCGAATAGCTGGCTATTCAACGAGAAAATGCGTGAAATCTGGCCAAATCCGGCTTTTCCGTAGTAGATCAGTCTTAAGTCCGACAGGCTGCTAGCCCCTATGCGCCTACATACATGGGGTAGGTAAAGCAAAGAAAATGGACGAGGTTAAATCCAAAATGCACAAGAATCGCCATTTCAATACGCCGGCTCTGCTGATACACCAAGGCATAGCCCAAGCCTGCCAAGCTAGCTAAAACCATATACATCACACCGCCCGTAAAATGGGCCAGCCCAAATAACAGCGCCGAAGCCCCCACCGCCAGTGCCGAGCCCAAAGGCTTGCTGCTTAGGCGGTGCAAAGACTCTTGCACAAATCCACGAAAAAATGCCTCCTCGGCCACGCAAGTCAGCAATAAATTAACCACAACAAACACCGCCGTAGCGGCTGGCAACTTTAAATCAAAGCGAAAAAACTGGCTAAGCACCCCAGCAATGCACAACAGCAGAATCGTTGTAAAAACAAACAAGCAGGAACGTTTGAAATCCGCTTTCAGCTCGGCGAAGCTTGTCGCCTTGCAGCAAAACAAAACCAGCAGCAATAAGCCTGCGATTCCCTTATCAAAATTGGCATAGAGCGTAAATGGCGGCGCATCTGCACTAAATTGCACGCCCTTAAAGATCAGCAAATTACTAAACCCCGGTACCTTATGCATAGCCAAAGCCAGCGCCAGCAAAGCGGCGGCTACGCCCAAAGCCAGCCGTAAAACCTTAGGTAGCCGATCGCAACTCGCCCCCGATAGCACCAAAGCCAGCACTAAAACGAGTAATAAGCCCACAAATCCCAATACCCCCGTTGCCAGCGCGGCACAAAGCGCCAGCGCAAAAAAAACCAACCAAGGCCGAATAGAAAGCCTGCCCCAATGCACCACAGGCAACCACGCACACACAATGGCCAAGATTAAAAACACATAGGCAGGAGAACTCAGAAGTTTCAGCATTAAGAATCAATAAAAAAGTGGGAAACGGGAAGGATGATACGGAAAATAACGAAGATAGAGTACTAAGAAAGCTGCAGAAAAAATATCATACCGATGATGGCAGACCCAGCTTAAAGAAAAAAACACAGAAAACAGGCCAAAAACACTAACAAAGCAGCCTGTTGCATCGATCAATGCGGCCTATCTATTCGTCCAAGACCATGCTGGTTTATCCAAATCATACAGCCCTAAAACTGACGTTTCGCCGCAGCCTTTTTGCAAAATAATCGAATTACAATCTGCCTCACGCTCAAGCGCCGCCACCAGACGGCTGGCATGGCTAACAACAATCACTTGGCTGTGCGCCGCTGCGGCAGAAATTAAGCGTGCTAAAGCAGGCAATAAATCAGGATGCAAACTGGTTTCAGGCTCGTTCAAGACCAAAAGCTCCGGTGGGCGCGGGCTAAGCAAAGCGGCAATCAGCAATAAATAGTGTAGCGTGCCGTCCGATAACTCCCTTGCCGCCAAAGGGCGCAATAAGCCACGCTGCCACATCAAAACGCTAAAGCGGCCATCATTCACGGCAATCTCGATCTGTGCGCCGGGGAAAGCATCGTCAACCGCCGCCATCAGTGCCGCAGCATCGCCAATCTCAATAATGGTTTGCAGCGCCGCAGCCAGATCGCCGCCATCATTCGCTAGAATGGGCGTGTAAGTGCCAATCTGCGCCTGCCTAGCGGGCGCACTGGCATCGGTGCGTAAATGATCATAAAAACGCCAGCGACGCATCGCCTCGCGCAGCTGCAAAACCTCGGGCGCATTCACCGGATCGGCACACTGGCTAAAAATACTATCGTAAGCCGGCACATACTGGCTAATGACCTGCCAGCTGCGCCCTAGCCTCGTTTTGGCAACAGCATTACGCCTATCCATCAGCAAGGCCGCCTCCCGCTGAACACTGCCCGCCCAGATTTGCTCACGCTTTATTTCGGGATCTGCCGCAAATAACGATAAGCTGGGTGTGGGCAAACCTAAATCAATTGCATAGGAAAAATCATCGCCAGCAAAGCCCAGCTTGAGTGAAACAGCCGCTTTTCTTACCGTTGCCTGAATCGGGACATCACCACGGCGCATTGCACTAGAAATATTCTCTGGCCCCGCCCATAAAGTAGAAGCAAAGCCCCCTTCCTGCGCCAAATGCCCAATCAAACGCCCCGCCGCAGATTCCGAAATTAAGCGCAAAGCACGATATAAACTCGATTTCCCGCAACCATTGGCCCCGCTAATGACATTAAGCTGAGTCAAAGGAACAACCAAATCGCGTAAGGAACGATAATTGGCAATAGCAAGTTTATGCAGCATGGCAATCAATCGGGAAAAAATACCATCATAAAGCCAAGCGCGCCCTATGGCACGGGTGTTTCTTTACAAAATGCACAGAAATGGAAAGCGTGGAATATAAGATCAGGACTTCAGCTTAATAGCAGGGCGCTGCTTATTTGCATTGATTAGAATTAATACCTTTAAAGCCATAAAAAATATTTAATTAAATCGTTTATTCCTGACTATCAGATTTAATCGATCGACCTAATTATGCCTCTTAACTCAATGGACTCTGTATAAATCAATCTACAACCTGACTTAAAAGAAAAGGAGGGGTAATCCCCCCACAAAACCAGCTCATTTTTAAGTAGAATTTTCTCGCAGTCTTTGAGGAGCTCTACATGAAAGCAGCACGTTATTCCGACAGCCAGATTATGGCGATTTTAAAGCAAGCCGA
>JBDKJX010000040.1:0-35098 GCA_039796405.1 Pseudomonadota bacterium | reverse complement strand
CAATTCAAAATTGGCGCATGGCGCTAAATCGTTTCGTTATAGAATTTGGTGACCGCCTAAACGGCCACCATTAATTCCACAGGCATTTACACAGAAAGATTTACAGGCTCTATATAGAGGACAAAAGCCGAGCAAATGGCTCGGCTTTTTTGGGTTGCTTACTTTTGTAATAAAACGTCCACATAACGGCCTACACCTTCTGCTACCGTTAAGAAGTCTTCATCGTAGCCAGATTCCCTTAGTAGCGTGGTATCCGCTTCAGTAAAACTCTGATATTTACCCTTTAAAGCATCCGGAAATTCGATATATTCCAGCACGCCCTGCGCCACCATTTCTTCTAAAGTTAACGCGGTTTTACCCTCATGGGCGCGGCAAGTATTAACCACCGCCAATGCCACATCATTAAATGGCTGGGATTTACCTGTACCTAGATTATAAATGCCGCATATTTCTGGGTTATCCATAAACCATAAATTGGCTTTCACCACATCTTCAACCGAAATAAAATCACGGGTATGGCCACCATTGGCGTAACCAGCGTATTCGCCAAATAATTTAACCTTACCGTTCTCTTTATATTGATTAAAGTGATGGAACGCCACCGAAGCCATTCGGCCTTTATGCTGCTCACGCGGGCCGTAAACATTGAAGTATCTAAAACCAACAGCCTGCGCTGTTAATTCATTCATACGCAGGCGTAATACTTGATCGAACAGCAATTTAGAATAACCATATACATTCAATGGCGCTTCGCAATCAGGCGTTTCAATAAAGCCGTTATCCCCATTGCCATAAGTTGCTGCGCTAGAAGCGTATAAAAACTGTATTTCCTCAGCCTGACACCAATCGAACAAGGCTAGCGTATATTGATAGTTGTTATCCATCATATACTTGCCATTATGCTCCATCGTATCTGAGCACGCCCCTTGGTGAAAAATAGCAGTGATTTCACCGTCATAATGACCATCGCTTAAATCCGCAATAAAATCTTCTTTATCGGCATAGTGGCTGATTTGGCAATCCACTAAGTTTTTAAATTGATCGGGCAGGCTTAAATCATCCACCGCAATAATATCGGTTTCACCACGAGCATTCAGACCCTTAATAATATTTGAGCCAATAAAACCTGCGGCTCCGGTGACTACAATTGCCATTTCGTATTCCTTTTTTAAATATCAGCTGTCGTATATATATTGGTGCGTGGGCACAACAGCGTGCCCACGCTACATTTAATTTTTGCCAATTCGTGTACTCAACGCCAAGAATAGCCATGCCCCATGCGGCATCCATTGTTCTGTCCACCGCCAGCTATTTGCCATTGTGGCAATCTCTGATTTTTTGAAATCGATATCGTTTTCATTATGCAAACCACTCGTTATGCCATTACATACGCCGCCTGGCGCATTATAAAAGCCCACTTCATAACGTGGATTATTACGCCCCCAGCCCTGCAGCATGCAGGCATCAAAGGGGTTTGCCCCTAAGATCCAATCCAAACAAGCCTGCTCGTATTGCGCCAATTGTGTGACTAGGGGCGATTCTGTGGCAAATACATGCTGCGCCCTTGCTGCTGCGGCCGCAATCGAGCCCAAACGGGCATTCTCGCCCTGCCACCAATAACCCGTACCATTATCGTGGGGAATAAAAAACTGCGCTTGCCCAATATTCCCCTGCTTTATAAATTGCCGTGGATAGCCAAAAGGGTTATTCACGCTGTTAAAGGTAATGGCAAACTCAAACTGGTAAGCCAAGCGTAGCGCTTCTCTAATACGCCCAACTAAGGGCGAGGCAGGAACGACTTCGATAAAACGCATCAAGGCAATATAAGGCAGGCCCGCTTCGGCGGCATGAAAGTAGCTACGCTCGCCAAGGGTGTCGGCTTTAAACCACCCCTCTACCGTTTGTCGCTCCAACAGACTTAAAACTCGCCGTGCAGCGGCTTCTGCATAGCTAGCGCTGCCGGTTGCCGCCAGCAAATCGCAAGCAGCAAGCAAGGCGCAGTAATCGTCAATGATATTTTCTGTGCGATCACTTAAGTATTCAAGGTTGTGCTGCTCGAGGTGGCTAAAACCCAACTCGGCCGCATGCAGATATTGCTCTCGGGTAAATTCACCGTCTCGGTGCAGCGTGGATGCCCGCGCCAGCGCCGCAATCGCCATACCACCACCTTGGCGAAATGCAGCTTGGTAGCGATCAAATTTCTCGCCTGTTTGCGTTTTATACTCGCAAATATCACGGCGATTTTCGTCTTTAGACCACTGATCAAACACCGTCATATAGAAATAGCCTAAGGGGTCTTGCATACGCAGCAGGTAATCTGCGCCGTGCAGCGCCTCATCGACGATTCTTTCGTTAAACCATTTGGATTGCTGCGGTAATTGTGCGTGACCATCAATCAAATTCCACACCACCTGCGGCGTTTGCTGTGGATTCATAAAGTTAGCGTAAGACAGATGGCTTAAATATTTAGAGCAGTCGCCCGAAGCGTCGTACCAGCCTCCATGCACATCACAGCGCTCTTCCCCTCCCCACTTTGGGCGGTTTTTATCGGCTTGGTCATACAGCCCCGTGCAGCGCTGGCCTTTGATGTAATGCACAAGATCAGACAGAATCTGCTCAGAAAATAGGCGCTTTGCTATGGCAAACGTGGCAGACACGAATGGCGGGCTGATCTCATCAACAAGTAGAAAGTACTCACCCTCAACAGCTAATTCAGAAAAATCGGCGATCCAATAGTGCCAAGCCCCCGCCCCCCAATTATCCACTCCACCGCTTTTTTGTAATTCCCCAGCAAACGCCAGCTCGCGCGATCCAGTATGGTAGATACTGAAACGGCGAGCTATTAAATCAGCAGGCGCATCAATAATGGCTTTTTTTTGCCCTACCAATTCAAAACCAAGATGATTTAAAAGTATTTTCATTTTTTTTATCGACTCTCTTTCTTAACGCATTCTCTGCCGTAACAGGCTGGCCAAACTTAGCTTCAAATGCGGGAATCAGCGAGATCCCTGGATACGGAGGCACGGCTTGAGCAGCACACAAAATAGTGCCGCACCTTGGCTCAATGAGCCCAAGACTACTGATAACAATGCCGCAGGGCTGATATTGAACCACCAAGGGGCGAGCCAATTCAATTTGCCGCGCACGCCATCGCTAGCGCAGGTGTTTTGGCTATGCGCGGCAATCACCTCGCCGTTGCTACTCACAATACCGTATTTTATTTGCGTGCCGCCTACTTCAAAGACCAATAGTTGGGGCATAACATTGATCCATCAATGAGACATTTCTGTTAAATATAAAGAGGAGACGTAGCTTGGGGCCAAGTAATGGCTTAATTTTTTATTTCCCAATCAATCGCACTTTTACCCTGCGCGATTAAATACTGATTAGCCGCAGAGAAATGCCCATTACCAATAAACCCACGATATACCGATAGTGGCGATGGGTGAGCGGAACATAAGATGCAATGCTGGCTGCTATCGATAAGCGCTTGTTTTTTTTGTGCGTAAGCGCCCCATAGCATAAACACCAAATGCGGGTAACGCTCGGCCAACGATTTGATCAACACATCGCTTAACCCTTCCCAGCCCTGCTTAGCATGCGATGCGGCGCGATCCGCCTCCACCGTAAATACGCAGTTCAAGAGCAAAACGCCCTGCTGCGCCCAGCTTTGTAGGTTGCCATGCTGTGGTGGGCTGTGCCCCAAATCTCGCGCAATTTCTTTAAAAATATTGACTAAGGATGGCGGCGTTTTTACGCCGATGGGCACCGAAAAACTCAAACCATGCGCCTCACCAGCGCCGTGATAAGGATCTTGCCCCAAAATCACCACTTTAACGTCTTCAGGCGCAACACTATTGAGCGCCGTAAACCAAAGAGGCCGTGGTGGATAGATGGTTTTTCCGGCGGCAAGCTCTGCCGCTAAAAACGCATTCAGTTGCTGCCATTTGGCGCTGACCAACACTTCGCCTGCCAAGCATTGCCATTTATCAGGCAAGCGCATCATGCGGCGGCTCCGCGTTCCGAATGCACGATGCGACGGTGATTTCTAAACACGGTGCGCTCAAACCAATCGCGCAAGGCTTCTTCTTTTAACTGCAAGCGAGCAGTGATGGCATAGCCTTGCCCACTCACTGCACATAAAATAATTTCGGCAGGCAACTGCAGGGAAAAAGGAAAGATACGCGAAAGGCTTAGCGTCAGCGCGCCATGAGCGCCCACCGGCAAAGCCGTTGCATCCAGCCAAGAAATCACTTCCAAAGCAATAACAGCGTCTTTAGCCGAAGGCAAATCTTGGCTTAGGTGCTTGGCAGTCCAAAGCAACATCAAATCCAGCTTGGCATGTAACGCCTCTTGAGCGTGATTACGCTCATCGCTGCTGGCTTCAAACTCAGCCAGCACGGTCAGATAGCGAGTGGCCTCAAATGCGCTTTGCTGCAAAGTGGCATGCCAAGCTAGCGGCAGATGAGCAAAAAAATGTACGCCATCAGGAATAGGAAGCTGACTCATAAGATTTCAACCCAAATGTTGTTTTACAAATTATAACGCGGCAATCTTGCCATTTTGCTAGCTTATTTGCATCAAACGTTAACAGTTTCTTGCAAAAGAGCCTATAAAAACATGAGCAATATTGACTTGGAACTGATGTTATGCGCTATTCCGTGTTTTTTTTGTATTTGATTTTTGCTTGTGCTCACGGCAATGAGCCTAGCCACGCGGCCCCAAGCAAGGCGGAAAACAAACCTAGCTCCGAAGCGCCCAAAGCGAGCCATGAAGCACCAGCAAAAGCGGCGCCTAAGCCCAGTGCGGCAGAGCCACCTCCCAGTGAAATACTTACGCCCCCCATTCATGCCGCGCCCCCATTGGGCAAGCATGGCATCCCTAACCCAAGTGTAAGCCATGCCCCAAAAAAACGATCTAGCCATGCCCCCGCTCATGGTACGGCCCCATCATCGGGGCATGCAGCCCCTCATGAAGGCGGGCACTGGGCTTATGAAGGGAGTACGGGGCCAGAAAACTGGGGGGGAATGAGCCCTTCATTTGCTTTATGCAAAGAGGGTAGAGAGCAATCACCTATTAATATTACAAGAAGCTATGCGCAAGAAATGGAGAAGATAAAATTCAACTACGGCATGACTAAGATTACTGTGGTGAACAATGGTCACACAATCCAGCTTAATATTGACCCAGGTAGTTTTATTGAAGCCTTAGGGGCTAAATATCAGCTACTGCAGTTCCATTTTCATACCCCAAGCGAAGAAGCCATTGGTGGCATTCGCTACCCGATGGTGGCCCACTTGGTGCACAAAAGTGAAGATGGCAAGCTGGCCGTAGTCGCGGCGCTGATTCAGCAAGGCGCACAAGACAATCCTTTAATAGAAGCACTGTGGGACAAAATGCCGAGCGAGCATAATGAGACTCGCACATTTGATAAGCTCACTTATAGCCCCGCCGCGCTGCTTCCCCTTGATCAATCTTTTTATACTTTTATGGGTTCACTCACCACGCCGCCTTGCTCTGAAGGAGTGCGCTGGTTAGTAATGAAAAACCCTTTGAGCATTTCAGCGCGGCAAATTGCCCGCTTTAGAAAAGAATTCCCTATGAACGCCCGCCCAATTCAATCAATTAATGCTCGAAACGTGATGGAAGGAATGTAGTTACTCCGCAGGCTCAAAAAATACATAACCCACGAAACGTACGCAAATCACGGGCGGATGTGGCACTGCGCCCATATAAAAACCCTAAGCACATTACATTGGGTTTTGCGTATGCTTAGTGCTTTTTGTGGGCTAGCAATGCAGGTATATAACAGCCCTTAAGCTAGGCTTACCTGCCTTTGCCGCTCATAGCAAAGGATAGCTGCTGCGGCGGCCACATTCAGCGATTCAATCTTCCCCCCCATAGGGATGGTTAGCCGTAAATTGGCGACCTCCTGCATGACAGCTGAAACCCCAGCCCCTTCTGACCCAAGCACTAAGGCTAGATTTCTCGCGAGATCAACCGTGTAAGGCGGCACGGCCTGCTCTAGCACCGTTACCGCGACCGCACCGTTAAACTCAGTAGCAAAGGCAGGCAAGGCGATATGCTCAAGCATATCCAATACAAAATGTGCACCCATCCCTGCACGCAATACTTTGGGAGACCAAATATCCGCACACTCATCGGCAAGCAGCACTTGATCTACGCCAAATGCCGCAGCAGTACGCAAGATGGTTCCTACATTACCAGGGTCTTGCACACCATCGAGCAGCAGGCAAAAGCCGCTCTTCCTCGCCACCTTTGCATCGGGAATGGCATACAGCCCCATAATGCCGGTGGTGCTGGGTAAATCGCTTAATTCAGCAAACAAGGCATCTTCTAAAACAAGGTGTGGGGCAGTAAAGCGCTGCAATAAGGATTGTACTTCTGGGTTTTCTAAGGCGGAGGGGGTTAAAATAATTTTTTCAAGCTGCCCACCTACATCAGCCAAGGCCAATAATAAATGAGTGCCATCTAACAAGGTTTGCCCTGTTTTACGCCGCTCTTTGCGACTGGTGGCCAGTTTTAAAAATGTTTTAAAAAAGGGATTTTGACGTGAAGAAATAAGAAGCATAGATAACCTAAGGCAAAATCATCGTGACTGTGCAGGATGATGAGATAAAGCACGGCTAGTAAGCAAGCCAATTTGTTTAAAGTGCTGATAGTGAGTGTCAGCGATGCTATCGCCACCCTCCCGATCGGCATAGATAATTCCTACCGCCTTGTCCCCAACAAAAATAGACATGGCGCAAAAATCATTATTGCCAACTTGTTCACGAAAACCAACGGGCAGCATCGGCGCTAGCGTTGCAGCATTGCCAAGGTTAAACCAAATACTTTGTTGTTTAAGCATAAGTCGGGTCAACAAATGCGGCTCATCCAACTTGATATGCAGCTGGCGAGCTGGGTCTGTCGCATCGATACCATGAGCAAAACGCGCTTTAATCGCGTTTTCGCCCGCCACAAGTAGTGCAAATAAAATCCGCTGCATACCCAGCCCTTCAGCAAGCGCACGCACCGCTAAAGTCATAATTTGATTGGCCGGTGCACCTTGAGCGCCAGCCAAATGCAAGGCTTGCATTCGCTCCGCAAGAATATCTTTTTCAACTTTTATCTCAGCAACGACGGGAGCGGCCACCGCTGGTGTAGCAGCAACAGGTTGAGGCCACTCACCTGGCAACATCGGCAACCACCGTGCAGCAGGCCAGCCTTGTTTTTGTGGCTCATTACGTGCGTAAAACAGCATCAAGCGATTAGTGCGCTGCCAAACGTCATCCACGCTGGTATTTAACACATCCGCCATCTGCTGCAATAGCCCCCTCACCTCTGCTTGCCACCAGCCTCGATCAAGCAAGCTAGCCACGCGCAAAGTAGCATGCTGTAACACTTGCCGCGGCAAGGCGTCCGCTGATGGCTCTGCTAGCAAAATACTTAAGGCCGGGGGCAATGACCACGCCGCGAATAAGGCAGAGGCATGATCTCGTCCATGCGGGGCACTTGCATCTGTATCATGCGTAATAAGCTCTAGCATCTCAGGAATGCGGCCGAGCAAGGCAGAGATAAAAATTTCATCCAAATGTGCGTCATAGCGCTCACCACCAAACTCACGTGCCATTTTAGCCATAAAGCGACTATCGCCAATCAGCTTATGAATTCGGGCGATGCTGCGCGGATGGCCTTGTAATACGTCCTCTAAAATAGGCATTCTCATAAAATGCTCTATAAATGGCGCAACACCCATCAGCATCACAATGCCATTTATAGTGGTGATATCCGCAGACAAGCTGTTTTTTTGCCGCTGATTAATATAGCGCAGCGCTTGCGCAGTCAGTAGAGGATCCTTTAAAACAATATCCGCCAAATCTGAAGGGTGGAGCCGATCTGCACGCCGCAAAGCCACCTGCAATTGCTCTTTGCTAGATTGCAAAATAGGCAAGCCACGACGCGCCCAATAGGCAAGCCATGCAACATTACTTTTTGCAGTAGTTTGAGCTAGATTTTCCATACTAAAAGTCGGCTGCCTTTCCAGTCTCCAATATTACAGACGCGCTGTGGAGGCACATTGGGAATATCAAAGCTATTGCTAATTAATAGGCTGCCAGGACGCATTTCTTTTTGCGCTTTTTTCCATAACAAGCCCATTGGCTCAGGAGATAAATAAGCATAAACCACATCGTATTCTGCTAAATTGGCAGCAAAAGCATCGCCATGTTGCCAGCCAGCTGCGCTATTGGCTAAACGAATTCGGCCCAGCAACCAAGGCAGCAAAGCAAACTCAATCCCATCGGCTTGCACATCGGGCCTATAGCGCACAAACCAAGCTAATACCGTACCCGTACCCGCGCCAATATCCAGCAAGCGTGCACCTTGTGGCACTTGCTCTGCCAGTTGCTCTAAGGCTTGGCTATTACTCAAATACAACGGCACACGGTTGCGTAATACGCCACCAAAAATCATCCAGCACAATAAAAACGCTGCCAAATACCAACGGGAGTCAATTGAAAGACTGATCGCCAGCAAAATAAATAAGGGAAATGCAGTGTGAATCAGGCACCACCATTTTCTATCATGCCAACGCATTGCAGCAAAAGCAGAACAAGCCCCCGCAATAAGTGCCCAATATAAGGCGGGCAAGCGCAAAAAAAATACGCATACTGAAGCAACTAATATTGCACCTAATTGAATCAATGCAAAACGAGCGGCCTGTGTCATTTACTCGGCTTTGGAATGGTAGCAATAGGCTCGGCTTTTTCTTCTTGGCCTTTACCTGCCTGCTCACGAATATTGTTTTCTGCATCGTGATTCAAGACCACGATACTGATTCTGCGATTAATAGGGTTGTAAATATTACCCGTATCTAGCGGCACAACATCGCCATAGCCATTGACGCGCAATATTTTATTATCAGGCAGCCCCCCAGCCACTAATTCACGACGCGACGAATTGGCGCGATCAGCAGATAACTCCCAATTGCTATAGCCATTGTTGCCACCGGCAAATCTAGATGAATCAGTATGTCCAGACAAAGACACCGAATTAGGCACTTCATTTAAAAACTGGGCAATTTCTTGCAGCATGCCACGGCTAAAGGATTCTAGCTCTGAGCTGCCCGATTTAAACATCGGGCGATTTTGCTCATCCACAATTTGAATTCTTAAGCCTTCTGACACCATATCTAGCTTTAATTGATCTTTAAACTTTGCCAAAGCAGTGTTTTCTTTGACTTTACTGTCAATTAAAGCTTCAATTTTTTGTTTTAATTCGGAGAGACGCTTTTTATCTTTAGTAGATTCAGTAATCACATCGCCTTTCTTGACTTGCCCTGCTTGCTGGGTAAGATCATTGCCGCCCCCTTTAATCAAAGACGTAGCATCACCTGCACCATCGCCCCCCGACATCGACACTTTCAATGGGTTGGCAAAATAGCTGGTAATCCCTTTCATGGTTCCTTTGGATACCGAACCCAGCAACCACATCAATAAGAAAAACGCCATCATTGCCGTTACAAAGTCAGCGTAGGCAATTTTCCAAGCGCCGCCATGATGGCCATGACCCCCTTTTTTGATGCGTTTTACAATAATGGGGCGTTGTGAATCATCGCTCATTTTGGCTTACCTTAAAATCAAAGCGGTTTTACTTACGGCTTTACTTACCCTTCGCGCTCTTAACGTGATCTTCCAATTCTTTAAAGCTAGGTCGATCACTACCACTGAGTGCTTTACGACCAAATTCAACCGCTACTTGCGGAGCATAGCCATTTAAGCTGGCCAGCAAGGTGACTTTCACTGACTGAAAAGCAATGCTCGTCGCAGCGTTTTGTTTTTCCAATACCGTCGCCAATGGACCAAAAAAGCCATACGCCAACCAAATCCCCATAAATGTTCCCACCAGCGCGGCACCAATTAGCTCACCCAAGGCAGGTGGAGGTAAGTGTAAAGAACCCATCACGTGCACCACGCCCATAACCGCCGCCACAATACCGAAAGCGGGTAGACCATCGGCTAGCTTGGTAATGGCATCAACCGCCACATGGGCATCTGCGTGGTGAGCTTCTAGCTCCACATCCATCAGATTTTCAATTTCCATGGAATTAAGATTCCCCCCCACCATTAATCGCAGGTAATCGCAGAGAAACTCAGTAAGATGGTGGTCTTTTTCAATTGAGGGGTATTTAGAAATAATCGGACTAGAATGCGGGTCTTCAATATCGGTTTCAATCGACATCAAGCCTTCTTTACGCACTTTTGAAAGGATCTCAAACATCATGGCAAATAAGTCCATGAAGAATGGTTTGGTATAGGGAGTGTTTTTAAACAGCAAAGGCAGGGCTGCGACGGTTTGCTTCATCCCCTTCCCACCCTGAGCAGCAATCATCGCACCGATAGCACCACCGAAAATAATAACAATTTCTGATGGCTGCCAAAATACGGCCAAATGCCCGCCGTGCGCGGCGTAAGCGCCCAAAATACAAACGCACATAAAAACATAGCCAATAATGACGAACATGCGTCAGCTTCCCTGTGATGACTTAATAAAATAACTTACTCTCTGACTGCATATTAGAATATTGAATAGAACGCCACAACCAATCAAGATCAATTAAAACGAAATGAATGAACCTTTAATCGATTTCTACCAAAGTGTAGCTTGCGCACTGGCCTTTATAACAGGGCCAAAGCTTTTTCTATGCACGGGGCAAGGGCCAAGGCGTTTTAGCGCCTCTAAATGCTGTGCGGTGGGGTAACCCTTGTGTTGGGCAAAACCATAACCGGGATATAAAGCCTCAAGGGATTCGATCTCTCGATCACGGCTCACTTTGGCTAAAATTGAAGCCGCAGAGATACACGCCTCCAACGCGTCCCCTCCCACAATAGCCCGACCTGCCACGGTTAACCCCTTAGGCACTCGATTGCCATCAATTAAAGCCTCAGCAGGCACAACAGCAAGGCCAGCAACGGCGCGCTGCATGGCTAACATAGAGGCGTGCAGAATATTTAATTCATCGATTTCTTCGATTGAGGCCTGCGCCACCGACCATGCAATCGCACAAGATTGAATGGCATCAAACAACACATCGCGGCGCTTAGCACTCAACTTTTTAGAATCATTCAAACCTGGCAAATCATAGTTTTGCGGCAAAATAACCGCTGCAGCATAAACCGCCCCAGCCAAAGGACCGCGTCCCGCTTCATCCACACCACAAATCAACTTCAAACTTTCACCCCTAATACAGCGCAAACTACATCAGCAGCACGCTCGGCGGCATCACAACGCAGACCATGGTGCAAATCGGCAAAACGGGCACTTAATGTATTAGATAAATGCTTATCATCAAATAAATTTGCCATAGCTTGCGCTAAGTTGTCAGAAGTTGCATCGTCTTGTAATAGCTCTGGCACAATAAACTGCCCTGCCAATACATTAGGCAAGCTAACATAAGGTAGGCGTAATTTTCTTTTAACCATGCGATAGGTTAATGGCGATAGGCGATAAGTTACCACCATCGGGCGTCTGGCTAGCATCGCTTCCAAAGTAGCGGTACCCGAAGCCAATAAAATCACATCCGCCGCCTGCATAGCCTCATGTGCATGACCAAACATCAAGCGAAACGGCAGCTCTTGCGCGCCTTGCTTCCAGATTTCTCTTTCAAACAATAAGCGGGTTTCGCGCGTCACAAAAGGCACTAAAAATAGCGCATTTGGATAGCGTTCAAGAAGTTTTTGTGCGGTTTCAACAAAAAGCGTAGCCAGCATTTCTACTTCGCTTTGCCGACTGCCTGGCAACAAAGTAAATACAGCACGCTGATCGGGGATTTCTAATGCTTCACGCACAGCAAGCTGATTAGGTTCTTCTGGAAAAATCTCAGCCAGCGGATGCCCAACATAGCTGGCAGGAATACGCGCATCCCGGTAAATTTGCTCTTCAAAGGGAAATAACAGCAACATGTGCGAAACGCATTGGCCAATTTTTTTTAGCCGTTCAGAACGCCAAGCCCAAACAGATGGGCCCACATAATGAATAGTCGGCACGCCTGCTTGTTTCAGGGCTTTTTCTAAAGAAAAATTAAAATCAGGCGCGTCAATGCCAATAAATAAATCTGGCTTATTCGCGAGCAATTGTTTTTTTAATTGCCGCCTAATTCGCAGTAATTCAGGCAAATGCCGAATCACTTCTAAATAGCCACGCACCGCCAGTTTTTCCATTGGCACAACCGTAGCGCAACCTGCACTTTGCATTTTAGGGCCTGCAATACCAAAGAATTCGGCATGAGGGAGGCGTTTTTTAAGTGCCAAAATAAGCTGGCTGCCTAATAAATCGCCCGAGGCCTCTCCGGCCACCACTGCAATGCGCGGGCGACCTTGAATATGGGATAGCTGCATATTAACGGATAATTCCGCGTGTAGATGCTGCAAAGAAATCGACAAAGGGCTGGAGCTCAGGTTGAATCAAGCTCTGCTCCTCAAGCATTTGGCGTGCATCTACAAAAGGAATGTTTTTGCGATACAACGTTTTATAGGCGCGTTTAATATTAGTAATTTGCTCACTACTAAAACCACGGCGCTTTAATCCCTCACTATTAATGCCATTTGGCACCGCGCGATTACCCGCCGCCAATACAAAAGGCGGTACATCTTGCGCCACTGCCGCAGTAAAGGCCGTCATTGCGTGCGGCGCAATTTTGCAGTATTGATGCACGGTGGTAAACCCACCCAAAATGACCCAATCACCGATCTCCACGTGCCCCGCTAAGGTCGTGTTATTGGCGAAAATGGTGTGATTGCCAATTTTGCAATCATGCGCAATATGCACATAGGCCATGATCCAATTATCATTACCGATTTGGGTGACACCCTCATCCTGAGACGTGCCCGTAGAAATCGTGACACTTTGAAAAATGGTATTACCATCACCAATAAGCAGCTGTGTAGGCTCACCCGCGTATTTTTTATCTTGAGGATCGCAGCCGATACTCGCAAAAGAATAGATGTGGTTATTACAACCAATGCGGGTATGCCCACTAATGACAACATGCGCCTCTAAGCGTGTACCTGCTCCAATTGAGACATGCTCGCCAATCACGCAATATGGGCCGATCTCTACATTATCCGCCAGCGTTACCCCGTCATGAATAATGGCGGAAGGATGAATTTTAGGCATTTTATTCTTCTGATAATTAGCGCTTAACGTCGCGTTGAGCACACATTAAATCGGCCTCAGCAGCCAGCTCGTCACCCACAAAAGCTTGCGCTTTGTATTTCCAAATACCGCGCTTATTGGCCGTGATTTGTACGCATAAAGTCAATTGATCACCTGGCACCACTTGGCGCTTAAAACGTGCATTATCAATGCCTGCAAAGAAATACAACGAGTCTTCCGAAGGAGGCACTTCTAAACTTTTATACGATAAAACACCCGCGGCTTGTGCCAGCGCTTCCATAATCAACACACCAGGCATAACCGGATATTTTGGAAAATGGCCCTGAAAAAAGGGCTCATTAATGCTAACGTTTTTAATTGCTTTAATAGATACACCCAGCTCCATTTCAACTACGCGGTCAATTAATAAAAACGGATAGCGATGTGGTAAGCATTTAGCAATTTCTAAAACATCCATAATTTGATTCATTACTCTAATTCTCCAACCGGCAACTGAGTATGCCGTAGTTCTTTTTCAAGTTGCTTAATACGTTTAGCTAAATCGTCCAAATGCCGCAAATGTGCAGCATTATGTCGCCATTCATCGTGAGTTTGCATCGGGTAAGAGCCAGAATAAACGCCTGGTTCACGAATTGTTTTAGCCACCAAAGTGCCGCCCAATACGGTGGTGCCATCGCAGATTTCTAAGTGACCAGAAATCATCACTGCGCCACCAATTTGGCAACGCGCACCGATCTTAGTAGAGCCTGCAATCCCAACGCACGCGGCCATGGCGGTGTGCTCACCGATTTCAACGTTATGGGCGACTTGGATCAGGTTATCAATACGTGCACCATTGCCAATCACAGTATCACTGAGCGCACCACGATCCACCGTAGTGCAAGAACCAATTTCTACGTCATTGCCGATCAAAACACGCCCAAGTTGCGGGATTTTTTCCCAATGATCCCCAGCCCACGCATTACCAAAACCATCCCCTGCAATCACGGCATTGCTATGCACAATGACCCGGTCCCCAATAAAAGCACCATGATGAATACTGCTATTAGGATGGATTAAACAATCACCCCCAATCTCAACCTGCTCGCCAATATAGGCATTGGCCATCACGATGGTTCGCTCGCCAATCTTTGCACCCGCAGCAATCACGGCGCCTGGACCAATTTGTGCACTAGCCGCAACAATAGCGAACTCATCCACTACCGCACGCGGATGAATGCCCGCTACGGCAACAGGCTGCGGGTATAGCAGCTGAGCCACTTTAGCAAAATAAAGCTGGGGATCACGGGTTGTAATATGCGGGCGATCAAGTGCAGCGCTTTCGGTAGGACGAACAATAAACGCCGCCGCCGAGCTGCTTTGCAACTGGGCGCGCAAACGAGGGTTAGCTAAAAAGCTAATTTGCCCCTCACCCGCTTGATCTAAAGAGGCAACGCCAAAAATGGCGACATCGGCACCATGAAGCTCACCACCCAACAATTCAATAAAAGAAGACAAAGAAAGCGCCATGCGTCTATTTATCCGCCAAAAGCTTTATCACCTTATCGGTGATATCAATTTTAGGGTTAAACCAAGCCGCATCTTGTACGATTAAATCGTATTTTTCATTTTTAGCAATTTGTTCAATTGCGGTTCTTACGCGCTCTTGCAAACCTGAATACTCTTCATTACGACGGGTATTCATATCTTCATTTAGCTCACGCATCATGCGCTGATAATCTTGATTCATTTTGATCAGTTCGCGCTCTTTTATACGCCGATCAACTTCAGCAATCGCACCTTTGTCCATCAATTGTTGCAATGCTTTGCCTAGAGTTGCAAGTCTTTGCACCTCGTTTTTTCGGGCGTCGAACTCTTTGTCTAGTTTTTTGCCAGCCCTTAAGCCAGGCGCTGATTCACGCAAAATACGATCTGGCTCAACAAAGCCAATTCTCACTTCAGCAGCAAACGCGCTGGACACGAATGCCAAGCCCATTCCAAACAATAACGCACGTGGCCATTTCAACATATGTAGACACTCCTAAAATCAGAATACTTGACCCAGTTGGAACTGTAATCCGCGCTCAACGCGATCATTTGGCTGAGCATTAAATGGTGCTGCCCAGCTCAATTTGATCGGTCCAACTGGCGAAACCCAAGTGAACGCAACCCCTGCTGAATAACGCATTTCTTCAAGACGTGGGCGGCTACCTGCGCCCCATACCGCACCTGAATCAGCAAACACGCTTAAACGCGTTGAACGATCATTTTTTAAACCAGGGATTGGAAAGAAGAATTCAAAGTTATTAATAATGCGCTTATCGCCCCCCATCCCATCGCCCTTGCTATCGACAGGGCCAACTGAGCCAGAACGGAAGCCGCGAATAGAGCCTACGCCACCGGCGTAAAAATTCTTATAAAACGGATATAAGCTATCCCCATAAGAGTGACCATAGCCGCCCTCCACATTCCACATCAGGCTCATTTCTTTGCCAAAGGGTATAAAGTATTGGCTGCGTGTGGACAGCTTGTAGTAGTCGACATCTGAGAACGGCGCAGTTACTTCGCCGTTCAAGCTCAGCAACCAGCCTGATGTTGGGTACGAACCGCTATTACGCGTGTCCCGCCCCCAATCCACAGAGACAGGGAAAGTTTTATTTCTTGCTCCTTGGTTATTTACAAAATCAAGCACATGCTGAGGTGCAGTCGCATCGGCTTGAATAGCAAGGCTTTCAAAACCCAAACCAAGACCGACTCGATTGGTTTCAGTTAAAGGCAAACTAATTCTTGAATTAAAACCATAAGAGGATGTGGTGTAATTGCCCAAATCAACCTTAGAAGGATCGGTATCGCGGCGGTACAGATTCCAGCCTACAGATACGCCGTCTGGCGTGGCATAGGGATTAGTGACCCCCAGAGAATACACTTTATTAGATGAGCTTGAATTCACTTCAACGGCGAATTGCTTACCGCTACCTAAGAAGTTATTTTGGGATAGTGACAACACTAAAACAATCCCTTCACTATGGCCATAACCTGCACCAATATTAAAGTTACCTGATTTTTTCTCAGTGACCGTCACATTCATATCCACTTGATCTGCCGTATCGGGCACCAAGGGGGTATCAACCACAACTTCACCGAAATAATCTAATTGCTCTAGGCGCTGTTTTGAGCGTTTAATTTTTGAGCCATCGTAAGCGGCAGATTCTAATTGGCGTAATTCTCGGCGCACCACCACATCGCGGGTCTGAGAATTGCCACTCACATTAATCCGGCGTACATAGGTTTTTTTGCCCGGATCAACATAAAAAGTGAACGCAACTTTATTATTTTTTTGATCAATTTCTGGCACTGCATTAACGTTGGCAAAGGCATAACCCTCATTACCCAAGGCATCCGTTATGGCCGCTGTAGATTGATTTAAACTTTCGCGCGAAAAGGTTTCACCCGCATTCAAGGTGATCATTTTCTTCAAGATGGCAGGGTCAAGCACTGTGTCGCCAATTACTTTAACGTCACTTACTTCATATTGCTTGCCTTCAGAGATATTCAGTGTAAGGAAAATGCCTTCCCGATCTTCTGAAATAGCCACTTGGGTGGATTCAACATTAAATTCAATATAGCCGCGATCCATATACCAAGAACGAAGGCGCTCTAGATCGGCAGATAGTTTTTGTTTGGAATATTGGTCAGCCTTGGTGTACCAAGTCATCCAACCTCCGGTGGTTTGCGTCATCATGTCCAGCAAATCACCTTCAGAAAAAGCATTGTTGCCCACAATATTAATTTGCTGAATGCGTGCGACTTCGCCTTCAGATATATCTAACTGCACGCCAACACGGTTGCGCTCTAATTTAGTCACTTCTGTTTTTACCACCACAGAATAGCGACCACGCGAATAATATTGCTGTTTAATTTCTTGAACAGCCGCGTCTAAAACACTCTGGTCAAAAATTCGCCCTTCAGCAAAACTTTGACTTTTAAGGGCAGTTTTGATCTGGTCTTTTTCCAGCATTTTGGAACCATTGACATTGATCTGTGCAATGGTTGGGCGCTCATCTACGGTAACAATTAAAATCTGGCCATTTGACTCAACCCGCACGTCATTAAAAAAGCCCGTGGCAAATAGAGCCTTGATCGCTTCTTGGGCGCGATCATCATCAAAGCGATCCCCTACCTTGACGGGTAGGTAATTGAAAATCGTACCTGCATCGGTGCGCTGCAAGCCCTCAACGCGAATATCGCGAATCACGAATGGCTCAACCGCCCAATTAGGTAAGGCAACACCGGCAAGCGCCGCCGCTAACAACAAGTTTATCGATTTTAATTTCATTATTCTGAAGAGTCACTAATGAGTTAGCAGGCATGACACAAGCTCAGCCCACACGACGTTAAAAAGATTAAAAACCCGATTTACAATTGTAAAACTGGGCTTCAATAGGACTTATCACTGCGATTTGCGAGCTGCTATTGGCTGGGAAAAAGTCGGTAGATGTCGTTGTAAAGCGCTAGGGACATTAAACCCAGTAATAACGCTATGCCGACGCGCTGGCCAAATTCTTCAGCCTGAAGCGGCAAACGCCGCCCCGTCAAAAATTCTACCGTATGATACATCAAATGCCCACCATCAAGCACCGGCAAGGGGAGTAGGTTTAAAACCCCCAAACTAATACTAATAATGCATAGATATTCAAGAAAAGCATTTACCCCCAAACGAGCACTATCTCCAGCATACGTTGCGATAGTAATCGGGCCGCTCACTTGCTTAACCGAAACCAAACCAGTAAGCATTTTCCAGAACATAATCACCGTAAGCCGGCTACCCTGCCATGTTTTATCTATCGCATATTGCAGGCCTTCAACCAGTCCAAATTGACGCACTATTTTTTGGTTTTGCCACGCGTCTACATCCGGAAATGGAGCCAGTCCAAGCTTGCCAACGGTGCGGCCCTTTTCAACGACCGCCTGAGGAAAGACTGTTTGTTCAAGTACTTGCCCATTACGTTTCCAACTTATCACGAGGGTTTGCTTCGCTGAGCCCGACACCTTGGCCTGCACATCACCCCAGCCTCGCAGCGGTACGCCATTAATAGCCAGGAGCACATCACCCACCATAATGCCAGCTTGGTCCGCGGCACTTTTAGCGACGACTTGAGCAATACGCAAGCTCAAAGGAACTGGGGAGATCCCGATGCGCGCCAACAACTGCTGATCAATTTCATCTTTACTTAAACGGCTTAAATCCAGGGAAATATCACGCGCTGACCCATTAATGGATCGAAGCTGCAAGGGTACTGTTACCGCGTTACCGCTGTGCTCTAACAACCCTAATTGCAGCTCATCCCAGCTAAAAATGGGCGCGCCAGACAATGAAATAACTTCATCGCCCTTGGCAAAGCCCGCTTTTTCAGCCGTAGATGCAGGGCTAACAAAGCCGATCACCGGCTTTAATGCCTCGACACCAGACAAAGAGAGCCCCCAATAAATCAAAATTGCGAGCAAAAAATTAGCCAACGGGCCGGCAATGACAATCGCCATTTTGGCCAAGGGAGGACGACGATTAAACGCGCGATGAAGCTCTGCAGCGGCAATAGGTTCGCCTTCCCGCTCATCGAGCATACTGACGTAACCACCGAGTGGAAACATGCCGATTTTCCACAGCGTTTCCCCACGCTGCCACTGCCAAAGCGTTTTGCCAAAACCAATGGAAAACACCAACACTTTTACACCGCAGCTTTTAGCAACGCGATAATGCCCGTACTCATGGACGGACACCAATAAGCCCATCGCAATCACAAAGGCCAGCAAAGTAATTAGCATGAATGCCCCTGCAGCCAAGCTCGAGCAGCCTGTCGCGCCGCTTGATCTGCCCCAAGCAAGGCCTCAAGCGATTCAGCCGAGCTAGTCGTAACGCATTGCCCCAATACCGATTCAATCAAAACAGGAATATCTGTAAAGCGCAGCGCTTTATTTAAAAAGCCATCGACCGCCACTTCGTTTGCAGCATTTAAAATAGCAGGCGCAGCGCCTCCTGCCGCCAAAGCGTCAAAAGCCAATTGCAAGCAAGGGAAACGTGATAGATCTGGCGCCTCAAAATCTAAGCGAGCAACACTAAAGAAGTCTAACGATTTCACCCCAGCCTCGATACGCTCTGGGTAAGCCAAACCGTAGCTGATCGGTGTGCGCATATCAGGGTTTCCTAGCTGCGCCAGTACCGAGCCATCCATGTATTCCACCATGGAATGCACCACACTTTGTGGGTGCACGATGACAGCAATATCATTTTTTTCGGCAGCATTAAACAGCCAGCGGGCCTCAATAACCTCAAGGCCTTTATTCATCAGCGATGCAGAATCAACAGAGATCTTACGGCCCATAGACCAATTAGGATGTTTACACGCCTGTTCTGGCGTGACAAAGGCCAAGTCTTGCGCCGACATCTTGCGAAATGGTCCACCAGATGCAGTGAGTAAGATGCGTTTCACTCCAACATTTTGCAAGCGATCTGCATACGGATTTTCGCGGTAGGCCTGAGGCAATACTTGATAGATTGCATTGTGCTCGCTATCAATGGGTAAAAGCACTGCGCCGGATTCGCGTACCGCATCCATAAACAAAGCGCCCGCCAAGACCAAGGTTTCTTTATTGGCGAGCAAAACACGCTTTCCTGCCTTGGCGGCATTCAACGTTGGGCGCATGCCTGCCGCACCAACGATGGCGGCCATGACGGAATCTACTTCACTGGCCGTTGAAACATCACTGAGCGCCACTTCGCCCCATAAAACTTCGGTTGCTGAGCCACGGTCTTTAAGCATAGCCGCCAGCTGCTGGGCCGAGGAAGCATCTAAAACCACGGCATAACGTGGTTTAAATTGCACACATTGCTGAGCAAGCTTTTCTAGCTGACTTGCCCCAGTAAGAGCAAAAACTTCATAACGCTCAGGGTAACGCGCCAGCACATCGAGCGTACTAACCCCAATGCTGCCTGTTGCGCCAAGAATTGTAATGATTTGTTTAGAGGACATGTTGATATGGCCTTGCGCTTTATTTAGGTCGATTAAAAAGAAAAACCGACGCCATCTAAGACATATACATAAGCTGACAACACTTATTTGCTAGAGAATAATTATTTCCAGCCAGCTAAATCGGCTTTATATGCATCCGATCATAATAAGAAAGCTCAGCCAGACTGAAAATAATTGTCTAATGACTTAGTAATAAGAAATGCAACTCAGCATATAGTGAATTCAATACGCATATAAAATGCCAAAAGAGTAACGATCATTCAAATTGCCGCCCAAAAAAAAGGGCGCGTCATTCGTTTGAATTTAGAACAAATAGAAAGCAAGATAGATCGCAGCAGCGACCGGCAAGATGGCCAATAAACTGTCAACTCTATCCATTACCCCGCCGTGGCCCGGCAATAAATTACTGCTGTCTTTCATGCCAATTTGCCGCTTAAATAGGGATTCTAATAAATCACCCATCACGCTGGCTGCGGTTAATACCGCCGCAATAAGCAACCAATATACTAAAGGCAACGATTCGCCATGCGTAAATATATGCTTAGGCAAGAAATAAACATAAATCATTACGCCAGCCACCCCACCGAGCACCCCTTCCCAGCTTTTTCCTGGGCTAATTTTGGGTGCTAATTTATGCTTACCAAAGGCCTTACCAGAAAAATAAGCAGCGGAATCAGCGACCCATGCAATAGCCAATACGGCCAGCAAAGCCCAAGGACCAGCACTACGAAGCACAATCATTGCCAAGCCAGCGGGTAATAATAATGCCCAACCTAACAAGACATTTAAATTGCCGGCAGCAGCTAATGGCCATTTTTTATTTAACCATACGGGATTAATAAATATCCAAAAGCAACTTGCCGCTAGCATTAAGCCAAGCAAAACCGAAGCATACATAAACTGGCAAAGCACAGTAAACAGCACTGCAGTTAATAGTGGGTATATTTTAGCGACGAGCCCTTGCATGCCCGATAAACGCTGCCACTCCCAACTAGCGGCAACCATAATCAGCCCGCAAAATGCGATCCATGCTAAATAGCCAATTGATCCTGCTTGGGGCAAATAGAAAATAGCTGCCAATACTAACGGCAGCAGCAATAAGGCAGTAATAACGCGTGTTTTTAGCATGAGGACTGAAGTTGTTCGCTGATGCGACCAAAGCGGCGTTCACGTCCGTGATACCAATCAATGGCTCCAGCTAATGCATGGCGATCGAAATCTGGCCACAACATATCACTGAAATATAATTCGGTGTAGGCCAATTGCCAGAGTAGAAAATTACTAATTCGCTGCTCGCCACCGGTACGGATAAACAAATCTGGCTCTGGCGCATAGGCCATGGCTAAATAAGGGGTTAAATCTTCTTCGGTAAATGTGGTCGCTAATTCTGGGCGATCCGCCAAGAGGCAATGCGTAGCATGCATCACATCCCAGCGCCCACCATAATCTGCGGCAATGGATAACGTTAAGCCAGTGTTGTCTGCTGTTTTTAATTCTGCCGCATCAATCAAAGCGATTAATTCAGGACTAAAGTGCTCCCGATTACCAATGATTTTTAAGCGGATATTATTATCGTGCATGCGGGTGATTTCACCGCTTAGTACTTTAAGAAACAACCCCATTAGAAAAGAAACTTCATCCTGCGGCCGACGCCAATTTTCATTGCTAAATGCAAATACCGTTAAATAACCTACACCTAAAGCATCACATGCGCGCACCGTTTCACGCAACGCTTCAACGCCACGTTTGTGACCAAAAATACGTGGCATCATGCGTTTTTTGGCCCAACGACCATTGCCATCCATAATCACGGCAATATGACGTGGAACCGCTGCAATTTCTTGCGGTATTTCTTTGGTCGAACTACTGAATATGGCCACACCCAACCCCTTGCGTTTATTGGCCAATGCAAAGATTGCATTGGCCAATAAATGATTACATCGTCATAAGTTCTTTTTCTTTTTCTGCCAACAAACGATCTATTTCAACAACATAGCGGTCAGTCAGTTTTTGCACATCATCCGTACCACGACGCTCATCGTCTTCAGAGATGTCTTTATCTTTAACCAAACGCTTTAATTGCTCGTTTGCATCGCGGCGTACATTACGAACCGCTACTTTGGCGTCATCTGCCTCATTACGCACAATTTTGGTTAAATCTTTACGACGCTCTTCAGTTAGAGCGGGCATTGGCACGCGAATCACATCACCATTGGTGGATGGATTTAAGCCTAAATCACTATCACGAATCGCTTTTTCAATCTTGGAAAGCATGGTTTTTTCCCAAGCTTGAACGCCAATAGTACGCGAATCAATCAAGGTCACATTGGCAACCTGATTAATCGCAGTAGGTGAGCCATAGTAATCAACATTGATGTGATCCAACAAACCAACATGCGCACGGCCGGTACGAACCTTTGCTAAATTCACGCGCAAAGCTTCTACCGACTTTTGCATCTTCGTTTCGGTATTGTTTTTAATATCTGCAATCATAATGCATTCCCTTATTTGCTCAAACGACAAGTATGCACTCGTCTTTTTAACTCATACTAATAATGGTACGGCACCTACTGCTGGCCATACAGGCACTAGCACAACAACGTAAGTAAGTGCCTAACAGCCATCAAACCTAAGCCCAATGACCGCCACTTTCTAAGAAGGCTTAGCAGTGTACCAGCGTCCCTTCGTCTTCCCCAAGAACTACACGCTTTAGTGCGCCTGCTTTGAAGATACTAAAGACACTTAAATTCATATTTTGATCGCGACACAGCGCGAATGCGGTGGCGTCCATCACCTTTAAATTGCGGCCAATGGCCTCATCAAAGGTCAGTGTTTGATAACGTACGGCATCTGGGTTTTTCTTTGGATCATCAGTGTAAACACCATCCACCTTAGTGGCTTTCAGTACAATATCTGCACCCATTTCCATGCCGCGCAAGGCAGCAGCAGTGTCAGTTGTAAAGAAAGGGTTGCCTGTTCCCGCGCCAAAAATTACCACTTTGTTTTCTTCAAGATAGCGAATCGCTTTGCCACGAACATAAGGCTCAGCAACTTGTTGAATTGTCAGTGCGGATTGAACACGGCTTACAATACCAGCGCGCTTCATGGCATCTTGCAAGGCCAACGCATTCATCACCGTCGCCAGCATCCCCATGTAATCAGCAGTAGCGCGGTCCATACCTGCAGCGGCTGGCGCTACGCCACGGAAAATATTACCACCACCAATAACGACACCAACTTGAACACCAAGATCTAATACTGCTTTAATTTCACCAACAATACGATCGATTGTAACGCGATTAATGCCGTAGCTATCCTCACCCATGAGGGCTTCGCCGGAGAGTTTCAGCAAAATGCGTTTATATTTGGGTGCTTGGCTCATACGAGGATTCCTTATCCATGGAGGGGCGAATTGTGGAAACGCCGCACGTTACCGTGCGGCGCATAATACAACTTATCTTGCAACTTACCCTAGCCTAGGGTGAGCCAAGCAAGACAAGTGTAAAACTTTTAATACTTAAACCTTTGCAGCAGCAGCCACTTCAGCAGCGTAATCAACCACTGCTTTTTCAATGCCCTCGCCAACTACAAACAGATTAAATGCTTTTACTGTTGCAGAGTTGGTTTTGAGCAATTGCTCGATGGTTACTTTGTCATCCATTACAAATGGCTGGCTCAGCAAAACAACATCTTTCAGGTACTTTTGAACAGTACCCTCAACGATTTTTTCCAGCATTGCTTCTGGCTTGCCCGCTTCTTTAGCACGCTCAGTTGCAACACGACGTTCAGTTTCGATCAATTCAGCAGGTACGCCGCTTGCATCGAGTGACTTAGGCTTAGTTGCCGCAATGTGCATCGCAATTTGCTTGCCCAGTTGCTCATCACCACCGATAAGATCCAGCATCACGCCTAACTTGTTGCCGTGCAGGTAAACTGCAACTTGACCTTCTGTTTCAAAGCGCGCAAAACGGCGCAATGTAACGTTTTCACCCAGTTTAGCAACAGCATCTTTGCGAATTTCTTCAACAGTTTTGCCGCCAACTACGACTTGTGACAAGGCATCAACATCGCTTGGATTTGCATCCGCAACGGCTTGAGCCGCCAGCTTAGCAAAAGCGATAAAACCTTCGTCTTTAGCCAAGAAGTCTGTTTCACAGTTCACTTCAAGCACTGCGCCGATTTTTTTATCAGCGGAAACAAATGAAGCAATAATACCTTCAGCAGCAGTACGGCCCGCTAATTTGGACGCCTTGTTGCCGGATTTGATTCGCATTACTTCTTCAGCTTTTTTGATGTCGCCATCGGCTTCAACCAAAGCTTTTTTGCATTCCATCATGCCAAGGCCAGTCAGCTCGCGCAGCTGGGCAACCATCTTCGCGGTAATTTCCGCCATGATTATTTCTCCTGAAACTGAGTAAGAAATCGCACGGTTTTTTCATTTTGCTCTAGCAAATAGGCGCGTTCTGAAAAATAAAGCCGAGCTACTTATCTATCATTTACAAAAAAGGGGCTAAACGCCCCTTTTTTGCATATTAACTTTACGAATTACTCTGCAACGGCTGCAGCAGCTGCTTCGACAAGTTCTTGTGCTGATTGGTTTTTACCTTCAAGCACAGCATCAGCCATACCTTGAGCGTACAAACGAATTGCGCGGCTTGAATCATCGTTACCAGGGATAACGAAATCAATACCTTCTGGGTTGTTGTTGGTATCAACCACGCCGATAACTGGGATACCCAGTTTCTTAGCTTCAACCAAAGTACCCTTCTGGTAACCGGTGTCGATTACGAAAATCGCGTCTGGCAGACCCTTCATATCCTTGATACCGCCCAGACTACGATTAAGTTTTTCAACTTCACGGTTCATGTCCAGCAATTCTTTTTTACCGTAGCCGCTATTTTCATTAGCAACGATAACTTGTAACTCTTCCAGACGTTTGATCGACTGCTTAACTGTTTTGTAGTTAGTCAGCATACCGCCTAACCAGCGGTGATCAACGAAAGGCATGCCGCAACGCGCCGCTTCTTCAGCAACGATTTCACGAGCTTGACGCTTAGTACCTACGAACAGAACAGTACCTTTGTTTGCAGCGATACGACGGGCGTATTTAACCGCTTCTTCAAACAATGGCAGTGTTTTTTCGAGGTTGATAATATGAATCTTGTTACGTGCGCCAAAAATATATTGACCCATCTTTGGGTGCCAGTAACGAGTTTGGTGACCGAAGTGGACACCGGCTTCAAGCATATCGCGCATGCTAACGGACATAGTAAAACTCCAAGCTAAGGGTTACATCTAGCACTCACACGACACTCAAAATCATAGATTAAGAGCACCCTTAACGGGGTGAGCACCAAAATTATCTGCAGGCACCATGCCCACAGAACGCAAGATTATAGCCGCTTCATGACTATTTATTCAAGGTAAAGTCTTGCTTATGGCAATAAAACGAATCCACAGTACAATTTTAATCCTAAAAAAACGCATTTTATGAGCCACTGATGTTACGCACCCATTATGAAAAATCAATGGGTTAGGATTTTCTCAATCAGTTGCAGAGCGCATTCCACCCAAAGGCCTGCGTAACATCAGTTAGTCACACGCGTGGGTCGGTTACCCTAATATAAATATCACTCCCTACCCACCCCAAGCGCATGCAACAACAAGCCCATAGATAACGCAACATCATTGCGTATATATTGCGTGCAACACACATAATCCAACATGCAGCAAAGATGGATACGCTTGCGCTCCCGTTTCGCCATAAAAATCAATTCAGTTACTACAATAAAACTTCCATCAATCGCTCCAATAGGCATTTTTGATTAGAAAGCTGCGTGCGAAAGACGTAAACTCTGCCCAATTCATGCTTTACCCTATTCGCCCATCCACATAGGAAGCTACGCAATGGCTACTCAACACGCTCGTTTACTGATTCTTGGCTCTGGCCCTGCTGGTTATACTGCCGCTATTTATGCCGCACGTGCCAATCTTAATCCGGTCATGATTACTGGCCTTGCTCAAGGCGGCCAGCTAATGACAACGACTGATGTAGACAACTGGCCAGCAGATGCAGATGGCGTACAAGGACCAGAACTGATGGCGCGCTTTCAAAAGCATGCCGAGCGTTTTGGCACAGAAATGCTGTTTGATCATATTCACACCACCCACCTCAATGAAAAACCAATTCGCTTAGTGGGTGATTCGGGTGAATACACTTGCGATGCACTGATTGTTTCGACCGGTGCATCCGCGCAATACATTGGCCTGCCAAGCGAAGAAACCTTTGCTGGCAGAGGTGTTTCTGCCTGCGCAACCTGCGATGGCTTTTTCTACCGCGGCCAAAAAGTAGCCGTAGTGGGTGGCGGCAACACGGCGGTTGAAGAAGCGCTTTATCTATCTAATATTGCTTCGCACGTTACATTGGTGCACCGCCGCGATACTTTCCGCTCAGAAAAAATCCTGATTAATCATCTCATGGCAAAAGTAGAAGCCGGTAAAATCACCCTCGCATTAAACAGCACGCTTGATGAAGTACTGGGTGACGCAAGTGGTGTAACGGGCGCTCGACTCAAATCAACAGAAGATGGTACGACGCGTGATTTAGAGCTAACCGGCGTCTTTATTGCGATTGGCCACAAGCCGAACACCGATATTTTCAAGGGCCAGCTCGACATGGATGCCACAGGCTACATTATTACCAAGGGCGGCCGTGATGGTGGCGCAACAGCCACCAGCATCCCTGGTGTATTTGCTGCGGGTGACGTGCAAGACCATATTTATCGCCAAGCAGTGACTTCGGCCGCTTCCGGCTGCCAAGCCGCGCTAGATGCGGATAAATATTTAGATTCGCTACGTTAAGATTTTGAATTAATCAGATGTTTTTTTGAAAGGGCGCACAGCGCCCTTTTTTATTCCTTAGGTAAGCGCGATGGATAAGCTCCGCCAACTGCGAAAAGCACTCAAAAATCAAGTACCGCAAGCGAGCAAACCAGCCCGTCATCCTCCTGCTCAGATACTCGATGATCACACACTTTTTATGCGGGCTGTAGAAGGCACTAAGCCACTTAAAATCCAGCAATACATCCACCCCAGCCCTGTTGTTAGCCCTTGGCCGCGCAAGCAACAACCCGAGCACATGAGCCCGCTCGATGATATGACCGATTTTTGGCCATGGGATGAGCTAGCTCCCGGCGAAGAGCTGCTGTATAGCAAGCCTGGGCAAAAGCTCGACACGCTTAAACGCCTGCGCAAAGGTCAGTGGCCCACTATGGGGCACTTAGACTTACACGGTTTAAGTAGCGATGAAGCGCGAGTCAGTGTCACGCGTTTTTTACAAAGTGCTAACGCTGCCGGCCTACGCTGCGTGCGCATCGTGCATGGCAAAGGGATGGGCTCCAAAAATGGCGAGCCCATTTTGAAACAAAAACTCAAAAACTGGCTGGCGCAAAGAGACGAAGTGCTGGCCTTTTGCCAAGCGCCACAGCATGAAGGAGGGGGCGGTGCGGTACTGGTTTTGATTCGCACACGCAAAGAGTAGAACAAGCCCACTTTTCACCTAAAAATTCTATACACCTCAGTGTTTCACTCATCCATGCGGCTTAAGGTACAATGCCGCACCGCTCAACCCCCTATGAAAATCCCGCATGAATAGTCTGATTAATCGTCCCGCAGCTAAATGGCTGGTACTCCTACTTCTTGCCGTACTTTGGTTTGGCACTTTGGGCTATCGCAAGCTCATTACGCCAGATGAGGGCCGCTACGCCGAAATCGCCCGCGAAATGGTAGTCAGTGGGGATTGGAATACGCCTCGCCTAAATGGCATTAAGTACTTTGAAAAGCCTGCACTGCAATACTGGGCCACGGCGGCCAGCTTTGAGATTCTTGGCGAATCAGACTTTGCAGCGCGCATCTGGCCAGGCATTACTGGCTTTTTAGGGCTGTTAGCGGTATTTTTTACCAGCCGCAAACTGTGGGGTGAAGCCACGGCTTGGCTAGCAGCTGGCATTTTAGCCAGCAGTGCATGGTGGATAGGCAATGGCCATTTTTTAACCTTGGATATGGGAGTCAGCGCTTTTTTAACCTTTAGCCTATGCGGTTTCTTACTGGCCCAAAGAGATGGCGCAAGCGCCAGAGAGAATCGTAACGGCATGCTGATGGCTTGGGCGGCGATTGGTCTGGCCGTTTTATCCAAAGGCTTGATCGGGCTGGTTCTCCCTGGTATCGCCATCGTGGCGTACTCAATTATTTGTCGAGATTTTAAGTTGTGGAGCAAGCTCCATTTACTTAAAGGCTTGGCACTCGCCTTACTGATTACCGTGCCTTGGTTCTTGACCGTATCTAAAGCCAACCCTGAATTCGCGCAGTTTTTCTTTATTCATGAACACTTTGAGCGTTTTTTAAGCACGGAACACCGCCGTGAAGGCCCGATTTACTACTTTCTCCCCATTTTAGCCATTGGCCTGTTGCCGTGGACTAGCCTCTTGCCGCAGGCGCTTAAAAAGAGCTGGAAAGCAGACGGTCAATTTAAAGTAAATCGCTTTTTGTTGATTTGGGCCGTGTTTATTTTTGCTTTCTTTTCTAAATCAGGCTCCAAACTGCCTTCTTATATTTTGCCGATTTTCCCCGCATTAGCAATGTTGATGGGGCAAACGCTGATGGATATCAGTGGCAAGGCCCTGCGTTGGCACTTGCTTTGGATTGCTATCCCTGGGCTGATTTTGATTGGCGCTTACCCTTGGGTGAGCACCATGGTGAGCAGTGGCACCCCGCAAATCTATAACGCAGCCTATGCGCTCTGGTTAGTTGCAGCGGGTGTCGTGTTAACTGCGGGTGCTGTATTTGGATTTATTTTGGCGGGCAGAGGCAAAAAAGAAGCCGCCATTACGACGATGGCTCTGGCGGGTTTAATTGGCGGGCAGCTACCAATGGTTGGGCATGAGTCTTATGCTTATACCAATTCCAGCTACCATATCGTTGCCGCAGTAAAACCACTACTTAAGCCAGAGAGTAAACTCTACGCCGTGCATTACTATGACCAATCCCTGCCCTTTTATTTAAAACAAACCCTGCAATTTGTTGAATATGTCGATGAATTTAAAATGGGCCAGCAAGTCGAGCCCGATAAATTCATGAGCATGGATAACTTTGTCCTTCAATGGGAAATGGACAGTCATCCCGTGGCTTTTATCGATAGCGAAGCAGAAAGCGATACTTTCAAAAAACTACAAGAACGTGGACTAAAAATGAAAATTATCGCCCAAGACGCTCGTAGACTGGTGATCACTAAACCATGAAAGCCATTGAATTTGGATTGATATTATTTGGCGTATTGCTCAATGCCGGTGCTCAGCTTTTACTTAAAGCGGGCACACGCACCATTGGGCAATTTGATTTCTCGATGGCAAATGCTTGGCCCATCGGCTTAAAAGTGGCCAGTAATCCGCATATTATTGGCGGGCTATCTTGCTATGTAATTAGTGTGGTGGTGTGGATTTTGGCTCTGTCCCGCGTAGAGGTCAGCATCGCCTACCCCATGTTATCCATTGGCTATGTAGTGAATGCAGGCTTAGCTTGGTGGTTATTTGGCGAAGCAGTAACGCCAATGCGCCTAGTGGGCATCGCCATTATTATGCTAGGCGTATTGCTGGTAGCAAAAAGCTAATGGCAAGAATGATCTTTGCAAAGCTAGCTTGGGCCTATGTGGCATTTATTTGGGTGATGTCTTTGATTCCGCTCACCATGCCAGCTATGCCAAACAGCGATAAAATTGGTCATTTTCTGGCCTATGGCTTGCTTGCACTTTGGTTTGGCCTTGCCCGCCAGAAAAAATTGCCCGCAATTTGGCTATTGGCCAGCCTGATGGGCATAGCCATCGAATTTGCACAGGCACTTACGCCTTACCGCAGTTTTGACACGCACGACATGCTGGCGAATGCTGCTGGTGCACTGATTGGCACCGGCATCGCCGTAATCGTGCTTCAATTCTTGCCACATCCTTTAAAAATACAAACGGATCATTCATGAGCGATTTCCTCCCCTTTACCCGCCCAAGCATTGACGAAGAAACGATTAATGATGTGGCCGATGTGCTTCGCTCTGGCTGGATTACCAGCGGCCCAAAAGTAAAAGCCTTTGAAGCGGCGCTTTCCGCCTATTTTGGCGGCCGTCCTGTGCGCGTGGTGAATTCCGCAACCGGCGGGCAAGAGATCGCGTTGCGATTAATTGATATACAGCCCGGCGATGAAGTCATCACCACGCCCATGACTTGGGTATCCACCACCAATGTGATTTTAAATACCGGCGGAAAACTGGTGATGGTGGATGTCGATCCGGCGACACGCAATATTGATTTAGATTTAGTCGAAGCCGCAATTACACCACGCACCAAGGCGATTATCCCGATTGATCTGGCAGGTTTGCCGGTTGATCGAGATCGCCTCTATGCCATCGCTAAAAAACACGGCTTACGCGTAATTGAAGATGCAGCGCAGGCACAGGGCGCAACTTGGAACGGCCAAAAAGTCGGCAGCTTTGGCGATCTATGCTCGATTTCTTTTCATGCCAACAAAAACATGACCACCACCGAAGGTGGCGCCTTGGTGATGAATAACGAAGCCGAGGCGGCGTTATTTGAAAAGTGGCGCTTGCAAGGGGTAACCCGCTTCCCCGACGGCAGCATGGATGTGGATTTACCCGGCGGTAAATTTAATATGACCGATGTAGCCGCGGCCATTGGCTTGGGGCAACTTAAGCAGCTTGATGGCTTTAACGCCAAGCGAAAAGAGCTTGCGCAAGCTTATTTCCGTTTGCTAGACGCCGATTTAGGCTTAGAATTGCCGCCCGCTGATTTTACAAACAGCAATTGGCATATGTTCCAACCGCTATTGCCGCTTTCCAAGATGAATATCAGTCGTGGTGAATTTATCGCGAAAATGAAAGAAAAAGGCATAGGCATAGGCGTTCATTACCCTGTGCTGCATTTATTTACCTATTATCGAAATCTAGGTTACACAGCAGGCATGTATCCGCACGCGGAGCACATTGGCGCAGCCACGATTACACTGCCGCTCTTCCCCGCCATGGAAATCGCCGATGTTGAGCGTGTATGCAAAGCACTCAGTGAAGTGATCCGCGCAGCCTGCCCGCTTTAAATATTTATTTGCAACAAAGCCTGCTCGCTATGGGCAGGCTTTTAGCCAGAGAGATCAATGAATCCCATCGTTTCAGTAGTAATCCCTGTTTACAATGAAGAAGACGGCTTACAAGCGCTGTTTGATCGCCTGTACCCTGCACTTGACGCATTAAATACGCCTTACGAGATTTTGTTTATTAATGATGGCAGCCGTGATCGCTCGGCAGGCATATTAAGCAGCCAATACGACAAGCGCCCAGATGTAACCCGCGTGATTCTGTTTAACGGCAATTTTGGCCAGCATCGCGCCATTCTGGCTGGGTTTGAGCATTCACGCGGAGAGCGCATCGTTACGCTGGATGCCGACTTACAAAACCCACCCGAAGATATCGGCACTTTGCTAGTAGAAATGGATAAGGGTCACGACTACGTTGGCTCAATTCGCCGTCAACGTAATGACAGCTGGTGGCGACATGTAGCCAGCCGCAGCATGAACAATCTGCGCGAAAAGCTTACCAAAATCAAAATGACCGATCAAGGCTGCATGCTGCGCGCCTATAGCCGCCGCATTATCGAGACGATCAATCAATGTCAAGAAATGCATACATTTATCCCTGCGCTGGCTTACTCTTTCTCGCAGAATCCAACTGAAGTCGTGGTTGGGCACGAAGAGCGCTTTGCCGGTGAATCTAAGTATTCACTGTACAGCTTGATTCGCCTTAATTTTGATTTGATGACCGGCTTCTCAATCCTGCCTCTGCAGTTATTCTCTATGCTGGGGATTTCTGTATCGCTGGGCTCTGGCGCGCTGTTCTTATTGCTGCTCTTACGCCGTATTTTTATGGGGCCAGAAGTGGGTGGGTTGTTTACCTTATTCGCCATTGTCTTCTTTCTGATCGGCATTGCCCTATTTGGCATTGGTTTGCTTGGCGAATATATCGGCCGTATTTATCATGAAGTACGCCAGCGCCCGCGTTATTTGATCGCGTCGATATTGCAAAAAGATCCGCTAGAAAAAAAGGATGAGACGTGAAATCTGCCGTTGTTTTTGCCTATCACAACGTAGGCGTGCGCTGCATCAAGGCACTACTCGCCGCAGGCATTGAAATCAAGCTGATTGTGACGCATCAAGACAATCCAAATGAGAACATCTGGTTTGGCTCGGTCGCACAATTAGCGGCAGATTACGCCATCCCCTACATCACGCCAGATGACCCAAACACGGCAGAAGTTGAGGCAAAGATTGCGGCACTAAACGTTGATTTTCTGTTCTCGTTTTATTATCGCAACATGCTAAAAGCGGCTTTATTGGCCGCACCCAAGAGCGGTGCATTTAATATGCACGGCTCTTTGCTGCCAAAATACCGTGGCCGCGTGCCAATTAACTGGGCAATTATCCATGGTGAAACCCAAACCGGTGCAACGCTGCATGTAATGAATATCAAGCCAGACAACGGCCCGATTGTAGCTCAGCAAGCCATACCAATTTTCCCAGATGATACGGCGCAAGAAGTATTTGAAAAAGTCACCGTGGCTGCAGAAATGTGCCTAAGCCATGCGTTGCCAGCGCTTATTACCGGAAACAATGACTTTAAACAGCAAGATTTAAATCAGGGCGCTTACTATGGTGGCCGTACAGCCAAAGATGGGCAGATAGACTGGCAAAAAAACGCAAAAGACATCCATAATTTGGTGCGTGCTGTAACCGTGCCTTATCCGGGAGCTTTTAGTGACATAAATGGCAAAAAGTTGATTGTATGGCGTACACGGCAAATATTCACAAGCCAGACGACAGAGATCGAACCGATTACGCCGCTCATGTATGCTGATGGCAAACAAATCATCCTGCTTTGCAGCGATGGTGCGGCACTTTTAGTGCTGCATGCAGAATTCGCAGGGGAAACGCTAACGGGTGAGAATTTCATTCACCATTTTGGCGCATCTTCAATAGATTTACATTAATACCTCCGGGAAAACAAAATGAAAAAAGTCCTCATCCTTGGCGTAAATGGCTTTATCGGCCATCACTTATCCAAACATATCCTTGAAAATACCGATTGGGAAATTTTCGGCATGGACATGTATAGCGATAAAGTTTCAGAATTCATGGGCAATTCACGCTTTCATTTTTTTGAAGGCGATATCACCATTAATCAAGAGTGGATTGAATATCACGTTAAAAAATGTGATGTTGTTCTGCCATTAGTCGCTATTGCAACGCCTGCGACCTATGTACAAGCGCCACTACGCGTATTTGAATTGGATTTTGAAGCGAATCTGCCAATTATCAAATGGTGTGTAAAGTACAAAAAACGCGTGGTATTCCCTTCTACATCTGAAGTTTACGGCATGTGTGAAGACGAAGCGTTTGACCCAGAAGAATCCAATATGGTGTACGGCCCGATCAGCAAACCACGTTGGATCTACGCTTGCTCTAAGCAGCTAATGGATCGTGTAATTGCAGCTTACGGCCAGCAAGAAGGCTTGGATTACACCCTATTCCGCCCATTTAACTGGATTGGCGCAGGCTTAGATAGCATCCACACCCCAAAAGAAGGCTCTAGCCGTGTGATTACCCAATTCTTGGGTCATATCGTTCGTGGCGAGCCAATCAAACTGGTGGATGGCGGCGCACAAAAACGGGCGTTCACCTACATCACCGATGGCATCGAAGCGCTGGTTAAGATTATCGATAATAAAGACGGCAAAGCCACCCGCCAGATTTACAACATCGGTAACCCAGTCAACAACTACTCAGTACGTGAGCTTTCAACCATGATGCTGGATCTGGCTAAAACCTATCCTGAATACGCAGAAATGGCTGCCAAAGTGACTGTTCTAGAAACGACCTCTGGCGAGTACTACGGCAAGGGTTACCAAGACGTACAAAACCGTGTGCCAAAAATCGACAATACCAAGGCTGACCTGAACTGGGCACCAAGCACCACGATGGAAGACTCCTTACGCGGCATTTTTGATGCTTACAAAGATCAAGTTGCTTCGGCACGCGAGCTGGTTAATTAATCCCAGCGTACTTTTATAAGAAAAGTCACGCGCACATTGCGGCGAAGAAAGACTTTTAACCCTATGAGCAGACTAGAGCAATGCAATTATTGCTCTAGTAAACGCCAATAAAAATGCGGCCTTCGAGGCCGCATTTTTATTGGCGTAAATGAACGAACCGGTAAACTATTCTGTAAAAACACCGTCGGCACCATTGGCGCAATCAACTTCGCAAGAGGCCCCTCGTGCCAGAACATCATCGCAGCCCTCAAAAAAGGTCTACTCCAAGCTGCTTTGCAGTGGTCGTCGAAACCATTGCCATGTCAGAAATCGAGCTCAGCGAATATTGTCGTACCAAGGGTTTATTCCCAGAGCAACTTAAACAATAGCGCGATCTTTCCGTACAGGCGCAGGAAAATAAAACAAGCCACGGGAAAGGGGGATTCTGCGTCAAGATAAGTTGCTGGCGAAGACAGCAGCATTGCTGATTCTACAAAAAAAGTGCCACTTAACCAGGTCCGGATCAAAATGGGAACGGCCAGATTGAGTCTGAACTTCTACACGTAAATCCGTATGGGGTATAAGGCGGTTCGTTTTTACGCTGATTTGTGCAGCAAAGCCCCCCCACAAACAACAAAGCAAAAAATAATTTGAGCCTGTAACTAAAATTGTGTAAATGCCTTTGGCCGATTAACCTCTTCCCGAGGATATTTCATGTCAGGCATCACAATGGACCGTCAAAAATTACAGGCTCTGGCCGCCGAACTTGCTAAAGACA
>JBDKJX010000039.1:0-35190 GCA_039796405.1 Pseudomonadota bacterium | reverse complement strand
TTCAGCAAGGTGTTCAATGACCATGCGAACTGCTCGTTCACGGACTTCGGGGGAAAAGTGAGTTGATTTCTTCATGGCGCCATTCTCTCAAGAATTGGAGCCTCCGCGAAACCCGGTGTGATTCAGTGATTATGATGAATCACGCTAATGCCAAGCATAAGAAAAAGCAGCAGGAAAAACAGTAGTTTATTGATCGTTGATGTGAGCCCCGTTTGCCACAAATAAAGCATCAACAGCGGCTGCATGCCTAGATAGAGCAAGCTTTGCCAATCTTGCTGTTTATAAAGCATGACGGCTGCGTTCAATTTTATGTTTTGCCGCATCTGCGGGCAGCGCGGTGCCAAGTAAGCGATCCATAAATGGAAACATAAAGCCGTAATTGCCTTGATAACAGGCGTGGTGTAAATGATGGCGGCGCGCGCCATTGAGCCACCAGCGATCGTGATCGGCATCAGGCAGAAAATCGTCATTGGAATGGCCGATTTTATTAAAAACAATGCTGAATACCGGCACAGCAGCAAGCGAGTAAATGGAGAAATCATGCACCAGCATCGGCAGCATAATCACATTGCCTAGCATCATGGCTTCTACGGGGTGAAAGCTATAGGTTGATCAAGGTGTGGTGATGATGGAACGGTGATGGGGTAGGTGAAAGCGCTTGAGCCAAGCTGTGTGAAGTAAGCGGTGGTTTATATAAAAATGGATTTTATTCCAGATAATGAAGGCAAACATTTCGATGCCAAGCTGGATGAGCGGGGCGTTGATGGCCAGCCGTGCCGAGCCCAATTGCAGCAGGCCCCAAGGGAAACCATGCCGGAGCCAAATAAAAAAATGGTGAGTATAGAAAGCGTTATTTCTTTACGCTTTTGCGCGGGCATTAAAGGCCGAGGATCGAGTACATGACCATAATGAATGGCAGGCAGCCATTTTTGGCTAAGCAGTAGATTGAGCGTGCCAAAGCCAAAATACAGTGCGGCAAAAAAAATACGCCAACCACCATGATTTCATGCCATTGGGCTTGCAGGATGTATTCGTGCATAGATCTGCATTGTGGGCGAGGGTAATCATGGATTGTATGACAATTGCGCCGACTCGCCCTAGTTAATGGTTTACGTTTGTCTCTATCTGGCGATGGCTAAGTAGTCGGAAATAAAAAATGCTCATCGTTTAGTTAAGTGGTGGGCATTTTTATCAGCGAGAAAGTCAGCAGTTTTTATAATCCATCATGAGGCTTACGCCGCGAATGAACCTTCCTTGCTATGTTGTGGGTTTGAGCGATAGTGCTTCAGCATCGCTGATTGTCCACTCTGCTTTTAAGCGCCATTGCTTGTTGGTGTCGGCTAATTCTACTTGCCAGCGCGGCTGAGTGAGGGCTGTGCTTAGCTTGCCAACATAAAACTGTGGTGCTTGTTTATGCAAAATAATGGTTTGGTCTTGACCCGCACGGGTAGGGTGCATGAGTTTAAGTACCAAATCGCCAGCAATCGCCTTGTTTAGCTGAATGCGGATGGATTTGCCATCTTCACCCAGCATTAATTGCCCACTTAGGCCTAAGTTTGTGGCTTTGATGTCGCGATCAAGCTGGCTGTTTATTTCTTGGCCTTCTTTGTAATAATCATCGCTAACTAGACCATCATCACTTTTAATGGCTTGAAAAAACAAGTTAATCCCACCAATAACGGCAACTGCGGGAAATAAAATCAGTAGCCATACAAATCGGTGCTTATACCAAGGTTCAATGATTTCGTTCTGCATTTTTATCGTCCTATAAAGCTAGATTTTTCTTTGCTGGTGATGGTTGGGTTATCCGTGGCGGTGATAATGAAATGAATTTCATGCCCGCCAGCCCCTACAAGGCTTGGGTCAACTTGTACACGAACACCAATATCTTGGCTGGCTGTCGCTTCTACAAAGATCTGACCTGAGCCTTCCACAATGGTTCGTGAATTGGCGATGCCCGTTGCTGTAATGGTATAGCTATGGGCTGTTTCATCCGCATTTTGGATTTGTAAGCGATAGCTGTTTTCAAGCCAACCATCGTCTACTTCCCTTACCATTGCAACACGGTCTCTGGATATGTTGACTTTAATTGGCTTACGCATCACTAAAGAGCCAATTGTAATCCCCAAGATAACAACCAGTACCAATACATACATCATTACACGGGGGCGGGTGATTTTTTTGATAATGTCGCGTTCAGGGTATTTATGCTCCAATGCGTTTTCTGTGGTGTAACGAATTAGCCCGCGCGGATAGTCCATTTTATCCATGATTTCATCACAGGCATCAATACAGGCGGCGCAACCGATGCACTCGTATTGCAAACCATCGCGGATATCAATGCCAACGGGGCAAACTTGCACGCATACCGTGCAATCAATGCAGTCGCCTAAACCCGCTGCTTTGTAATCCGTGCCTTTTTTACGGCTACCGCGTGCGTCACCCCGTTCGGCATCGTAAGAAATAATTAAGGTATCGGCATCAAACATGGTGCTTTGAAAGCGTGCGTAAGGGCACATATATTTACAGACTTGCTCACGCATCCAGCCTGCATTGCCGTAGGTGGCAAAGGCATAGAAAAACACCCAGAATGTTTCCCAAGGGCCAAGGCCAAACTGGGTGATTTCGGTCCAGAGCGTGCGGATTGGCGTGAAATAACCCACAAAGGTAAAGCCTGTCCACAGTGAGAAGATGATCCATATGCTGTGTTTAGTGGCTTTTAGGCGAAGTTTGTGCACCGTAGTAGGGGCGTTATCCAGCTTGATGCGCGCCATGCGATCGCCTTCTACCCATTTTTCTATCCAAAGAAAAATCTCGGTATAGACGGTTTGCGGACAGGCATAACCACACCAAAGCCGCCCACCCGCGGTAGTCCAAGCAAACAGGCCAATGGCACTGGCTAAGAGTAGGGCAGTCAGGTAGATAAAGTCTTGAGGCAAGAAAACAAAGCCGTAGATATAGAATGTGTGTTCGGTGATATTGAATAGCAATGCTTGACGGCCATTCATTTGTAGCCAAGGCATGCCGTAGAAGAAGAGCTGAGTGATGATAACAAACAGAATACGCCAGCGATTAAACAGGCCATTTACCCAGCGCGGGTAGATTTTTTTATGCTTGCTGTAGAGGTGGATCTCTTCGTATTCGCCATCGTCTTGAATTACGGTGATGGGAATATCACGTAATTTTTTACTCATTTTGACTGCTCCAAGCAAAATGGTTTAGGGCAGCGTAGTGCCGTGCAAAGCATTTTGATCAAGGAAAAACGGGCGGGTAAGCCCCGCCCGTTTCAAATAATGCAGGGTGTGCTGATTTTGCGTGGACACATAAAAGCATCCCAGCCCTACGTTTTTTACTTGGCGGTTTCCTTGTTGGAAAGACCGTAGACATAGCCTGCCAACAAATGCACTTTGGCATCACCTAAGAATTCTTTCCAAGCTGGCATCACATTGCTGCGACCATTGGTAATCGTTTCAATAATGGTGGCTTCAGAGCCTCCATACAGCCAGTTATTGTCGGTAAGATTTGGTGCGCCTAAGTCTTGATTGCCCTTGCCTTCTATACCATGACATGCCACACAGACTTGTTTGAAAGTTTCTGCACCACGGCTAGCACGCAGTTCATTACGTGGTTTGCCTGCCAGCTGTAGTACATAGTTGGCCGCATCTTTTACTTTCTCTTCGCCAAAAACCGCACCAAATGCAGGCATTTGCCCATGGCGACCATTTGCAATGGATCCCAGGATTTTTTCTGGTGTGCCACCGTATAACCAATCGCCATCAGTCAGGTTAGGAAAGCCTTTTGCTCCTCGTGCATCTGCGCCATGACACTGGATACAGTACGTAAGGTACAAACGTTTGCCCATATCCATAGCATCTTGGTTTTTTGAAATACTGGCAATCGGCATTTTGGAGTATTTATCGTACAAAAGCTGATATTTAGAATCGGCGTGTACAACTTCTTTGCCGTACTGATTGCTTGAAGTCCATTTCCATGCCCCGCCCCAAATGCCAGGGTAGAGCACAAGATAGATTGCGCCAAAAACAATGGTCATATAGAACATCATGACCCACCAGCCAGGGAGTGGATTGTTGAATTCTTCTAAGTCCCCATCCCATTTGTGGCCAGTTACATCGGCATTTTCACCTTTTTTAAGCTTAACAACGCCTTGGCTCATTAAAAGCAAAGTCATTGCCACAATACCGCCGATCACAATGATCGCGATCCAATAATTCCAAAAGATACTTTGAAAATCTGTCATTTTTTATATCCTCTAGAAATCAGGAGGTCTTGTTTGATGAGGGCAGATCATCATCAAGGAACGGTTGTTGTGCCGCTTCATCAAAAGATGCTTTGCTATTTTTGCTGCAGGCCCAAAATAGGATGCCAATAAAACAAATGAAACTAACTACGGTAGAGAGTACGCGTAGATTGTTTAAGATTTCCACGATGAATTACCTCTTGTTCTTGAGTGCAAGACCCAAGCCTTGTAGGTAGAAAATCACAGCTTCCATTTCTGTTTTGCCTTCAGTCGCGGCTACAGAGCCTTTGATATCAGCATCAGAATATGGATCGCCAAGTTTACGCAGGGCCGTCATTTTGGCGGGTAGAGCGGCAGAGTCGACCTTGTTAGCTGCCAACCAAGGGAAAGCTGGCATGTTTGATTCTGGCACTACATCACGTGGGTTCATTAAGTGAGCACGATGCCATTCATCAGAGTAACGCGCACCTACACGGGCTAAATCTGGCCCTGTGCGCTTTGATCCCCATTGGAACGGACGATCGTAAACCGATTCACCTGCTACAGAATAATGCCCATAGCGCTCAGTTTCGGCACGGAAAGGGCGAATCATTTGTGAGTGGCAGTTATAGCAACCTTCGCGCACAAAAATATCGCGCCCAGCTAAGGCTAAAGCGGTGTAAGGCTTCACCCCTTCGATAGGCTTGGTGGTGGAGTTACTAAACATGAGCGGTAGAATTTCTACCAGCATGGCGATGCTTAAAGTCAACAACGTCAGAATGATTAAGTAGGCGACGTTTTGTTCGACCTTTGCTTGCAGTTGGTTCATAAAATTTTTCATGATTTATCTCCTCTTGATCAGGCGTGTTGAGCGATGGCCGGAATTTTGGCATCGACAGCTTGGCCAGAAAAAGCGGTACGCAGTACGTTGTAAAGCATCAATAACATGCCCGACAAGAAGCACAGACCACCCAAGAAGCGGATAAAGTAATACGGATACGATGCTTTAACTGAGTCAATAAATGCGTAAGTTAAAGTGCCGTCAGTATTTACTGCACGCCACATCAAGCCTTGTGTTACACCGGCAATCCACATGGAGGAGATGTAAAGCACCACGCCAATCGTTGCAATCCAGAAGTGGGTATCGATCAGTTTTACCGAATACATTTCTTCTTTGTTAAACAGGCGAGGGATGAGGTAGTAAATTGAGCCGATGGTAATCATCGCCACCCAGCCTAAAGCGCCGGAGTGTACGTGACCAATTGTCCAATCGGTGTAGTGACTTAGGGCGTTAACGGTTTTGATGGCCATCATTGGGCCTTCAAAAGTAGACATGCCGTAGAACGATAGCGCGGTAACCAAGAACTTCAAAATTGGATCAGTGCGCAGTTTATGCCATGCGCCTGATAATGTCATAATCCCGTTAATCATACCGCCCCAGCTTGGAGCTAGCAGAATCAAGGAGAACACCATGCCTAGAGATTGAGTCCAATCAGGTAACGCGGTGTAATGTAAATGGTGCGGACCCGCCCACATATAAGTGAACGTTAGCGCCCAAAAGTGCACAACGGATAGGCGATAGGAATAAACCGGACGCCCAGCTTGCTTTGGCACAAAGTAGTACATCATGCCTAAGAAGCCAGCGGTTAAGAAAAAGCCAACCGCATTATGCCCATACCACCATTGCACCATCGCATCCACAGCGCCGGAATAAACGGAGTATGACTTGGTCGCTGAAACAGGGATCGCTAAACCATTGACGATGTGCAGCAGCGCCACCGCTAAAATAAACGCGCCATAAAACCAGTTGGCAACGTAGATGTGTTTCACTTTGCGCTTAGCAATCGTGCCAAAGAACACAATCGCGTAAGCCACCCAAATCACGGCGATGAGCCAAGTGATTGGCCATTCTAGCTCGGCGTATTCTTTGCCTCGGGTGTAACCCATGGGCAAAGTAATCGCAGCAAGTACGATAACCAGTTGCCAGCCCCAAAAGTGAAAGGCTGCGAGCTTGTCGGAGATCAATCGCACATTACAGGTGCGCTGAACCACGTAATAGGATGTTGCAAATAAACCGCTGCCGCCAAACGCAAAAATAACCGCGTTAGTATGCAGTGGGCGTAAGCGGCCAAAATGAAAGTAAGGGCCAAAATTAAGTTCTGGCCAATACATCTGGGCCGCGATGATCACGCCAACCAGCATCCCGACAATCCCCCAAATGACTGTCATGATGGCAAATTGCCGCACCACTTTGTAGTTGTATGTACCTTGGTGTTCCATGCGAGCTCCGATTGATCTCCAACAGCTTGGACTTTGAATTTTTGACTTGAAAAATGTACGACCTGTCTGCATTTAACTGGTTGTAAGGAAATAACGAGTTTTGTGCTGGTCGTGAATATTTCTTATGTAATTATGCCAGCTGAACTTTAGCTGCTTCAGCCAGCGGTCTCATTGACGAACATCAATGCCTTTCATCAGATCGCGGCATTTTACACGCCGTCGGACTTAAATTCCTTGTTTTTTCTTTCGTCAGAGGAAGTTTTCTCTGCGTGCATGCTGTCGTCGTCTTGCAAAATCTGCCAGCCAGGCCCTTCCATATCATCAAATTGCCCTCCTCTAAGCGACCACCAAAAAAGAATTCCAATTGAAAATACCAGCAAGATGGAAAGAGGAATCAGCAAATAAAGGCTTTCCATTTAGCTTTTTCCTTTAAGTCGCAAGGCATTAAGCACCACCAAGAGTGAACTGCTGGCCATGCCTAGGCTGGCAATCCATGGGTTAATTAGGCCGCTAACAGCTAATGGCAAAGCGGCTAGATTATAAATAAGGGCCCAGACTAAATTTTGGCGAATAATGTTGCGGGTTTTTTTTGCAAGGGCCAGCGCTTTGGGAAGCCGATCTAGCTGATTGTTGAGTAGCACCATATCTCCAGCGGCATGAGCCACATCTACTCCTGCTCCCATCGCCATAGATACATCGGCTTGCGCTAAGACGGGTGCATCGTTCACGCCATCCCCAATCATCAATACTCGGCGGCCCTGTTGTTGGAGCGCATTGATGTAAGCCAACTTATCCGCTGGCGTTGCTCTGCCAGCAGCGTTTTCAATATGCATGTTTAAAGCTAAAGCTTGTACGGTAGCGTTGTTATCACCCGATACAAGGTGCAAGCGTAAACCCGCAGCGTGCAAGGCCGCTACGGATGAGGCTGCGTCAGCACGTAAGGTGTCTGCCACAATAAAAGCACCTAGCCATTCTCTTTTGCTTGCTAGCGCAACTGAGCTTCCTTCTGTGTTACGGATGGATTCTGGCATCGGCACCCCACACTGGCTGTTTACAAAATCTGGATGGCCGATGTAATACAGCTCCCCATTGACTATCCCACTTAAGCCGCCGCTTGGGTGGGTTTTAATTTCTTGAGCCAATGTAACATCTGGCTGAGTAAAGGCGCGGGCTAAGGGGTGTGCCGAGCTGGCCTCTAGCGAGGCAGCAATTTGGCGTGCTACCGCCTCATTTTTGTGACTAGCGATGTATTGTTGGACGCGAGGTTCGCCATGGGTAAGGGTGCCCGTTTTATCGAGCATCACATCAGTGATTTTGGCTAGTGCTTCTAAGGCGGGGCTATTGGCCACCATTAGCCCCAGTTGGGCTAAATGCCCCATAGTGGCAGTAAGCGCAACAGGGGTGGCAAGGGCGAGGGCGCAGGGACAGGAGATCACCAGCACCGAGACCATAATCGGCAGTGCGTGAATGGGGTCGTGCTGATTCCAATACAACCATGCTAAAGCAGCCGTGATTAATAGTGCTGCAGTAAACCAACCCGCTACCTGCTCGGCAAGCAGAGCGAGGCGTGGTTTTTGCGCAAGAGCTTGATCGAGTAAACGCACAATGGCCGCTAGGCGGGTGTTTTCCCCAATTTGGCTGACTTCGATATGCAGTGGGGCGGCTAAATTAAGCGTGCCTCCTGTGACTTGCATGCCGGTAGATTTGGCGATGGCAAGGCTTTCTCCGGTGAGTAGTGCCTCGCTCACAGCGCCTTCGCCTTGGCGAACAATGCCGTCTACAGGAATGGTTTCGCCAGATTTAACCAGAATTTTTTCGCCCACTTTTAGGCTGTTAACGGTAACTTCTATCGTTCCTTGCCCGTCCATTTTATGTGCGAAGGCGGGGATAAGTTTGACCAGTTGTTCTGTTGCCGCGCCTGCTTTACGGCGTGCTGCCATTTCTAGGTAGCGCCCGGTAAGCAGTAAAAATACAAACATCGAGACCGAGTCAAAATAAACTTCGCCATGCCCGGTAAGCAACGTGTAACAGCTGGCAATAAAGGCGGCGAGCACGCCAATGGCAACAGGTAAATCCATGCCAGTGCGATGGCGTTTTAAATCTCGCCAGCTTGAAACATAAAAAGGCACCGCTGAATAGAGTACTACCGGTAGGGTAAGAATTAGGCTAGCCCAGTGCATAAGATGCAGCCATTCTGGAGCAATTTCACCGGCCTTGGACATGTAAATCGGCACAGAAAACATCATGACTTGCATCATGGATAAACCCGCTATCCAAAGTCGCAGTAAGGCGCTTTTACGCTGCTTTTGCCAGCCTGCTTCTTGTTTTGCTTGGTCGTAAGGCTGGGCTCGATAACCAATGGCAGCAATCGCCTGTAAGATAGTAGAGAGCTGAATGACGCGCTCATCCCAGCGCACACGGGCGCGGTGAGTGCTGTAATTGATGCTGGCCGACAATACGCCAGGAAGCTTGCGAATATGCCGCTCATTAAGCCAAATACAGGCGGTGCAGCTAATGCCTTCTAGAATCAGTGAGGCTTCACGGATGTCACTGTCAATATTGAGTACAAAGCTGGCTTGCAAACTGCTGTCGTCATAGAGATTAAGCTGGGCAAGGATTTCATCCGGCAGAGGTTGGGCTCGGTCTGCTGGGCGATCTCGTTCGGCGTAATAACTGCCTAAACCACTTTGAATGATGGTTGTGGCCACTGCTTGGCAGCCCGCGCAGCAGGTGGCTTGCTCGACTTGCTTATACATAATCGGGAAGGGGTCGGTTGCCGAAAGTGGCTCGCCACAATGAAAGCAGTTGCTGCGGGGAGAAGTCATAAGCTGAGTTGGCCAAAAGGAGGAGCTTGATGCGGTGGTTTGATGCTCAATAAGCAGACCGTTTGGCTTAAACGGCCTGCTATGGTGCCGGTTACATAAACACTTACACCAAGCCCTTGGGGAGCGAGAAGATTACATTTTCTTCAATGCCATCCATTTGGCGTATCGATCCTGCACCAAAGTGCTCTACTTGGGTGATCACTTGCTTTACTAAAATATCGGGAGCAGAAGCACCTGCCGTGACACCGACATTTTTTTTGCCAATAAACCACTCGGCTTTTAGTTCACTCGCGTTATCCACCATGTAGGAGTCAATCCCTAGGTTGGCAGCTACTTCACGCAGGCGGTTAGAATTGGAGCTATTTGGCGAACCCACTACCACCACTACATCGACTTCTTTAGCTAAATGCTTAACTGCATCCTGACGATTTTGGGTGGCGTAGCAGATATCGTCTTTCTTGGGGCCAACAATATTGGGAAAGCGGGCTCGTAATGCTTCAATCACCACTTGCGCATCATCAACCGATAATGTGGTTTGGGTCACGTAAGCCAGCTTATCGCTTGCAACTTGCAAGGTGGCCACGTCGCTGGTTTCTTCAACCAAATACATGCCGCCTTGGGCTTGGCCCATCGTGCCTTCTACTTCTGGGTGGCCTTTATGGCCGATCATGATGATCTCAAAGCCTTGTTCACGTAGGCGTTTTACTTCAAGGTGAACTTTGGTAACCAATGGGCAAGTGGCGTCAAAAATAGTTAAGCCGCGCTCCGCCGCTTCGGCACGCACGGCTTGGGATACGCCGTGAGCAGAGAAAATCAGTGTATTACCCGCAGGTACATCGGCCAAATCTTCAACAAAGATGGCGCCTTTAAGCTTGAGGTCTTCAATCACAAATTTATTGTGTACGACTTCGTGACGCACATAGATCGGCGCGCCAAATTTTTCTAGGGCTTTTTCAACAATGGCAATGGCACGGTCAACGCCCGCACAAAAGCCACGGGGCGTTGCTAAAACAATTTGCATCTTCATGCCACTTTCTCCGATTTAGCTTGACCGCGGAAGGAATCGATCACCATAAGTACTGCGCCGATACAAATGGCTGAGTCCGCAATATTAAATGCTGGGTAGTACCAGCGCTGCTGGTAATGGATCTGAATAAAGTCGATCACATGGCCTAAGAGCATACGATCAATCGCATTGCCCAGTGCACCACCCAAAATCAGTGCTAGCGCCAGAGCGTAGCGTGTTTCTGCGTGGTGTTTCTTGAGCAAAAATACAATAAACACCGATACGCCTAGTGCTAGCGCCGTAAAGAAATAGCGCTGCCATCCACCCGCATCGGCTAAAAAACTAAACGCAGCGCCAGGATTGTAGGCTAGCGTCAGGTTAAAAAAACCAGGGATTAAGGCGAGTTGTTCGCCAAATTGGAACAGCGCCTCAATCGCATGTTTGCTCGCTTGATCTAGCACCAGCACCAAAAGTGCCAGCCCTAGCCAGCGTGCTAGGCCACGGTTAAGCATGAGCACGCGCCTCACCAGTAGAGTGCAGGTTGCTATTGCAGCGGCTACATAGCGTTGGATGCTCGCTGTGCGTACCTACGCTGGCGGTGTAATGCCAGCAACGCTCGCACTTAGCCTCGGTAGAGGCGCTTACGTTGATTTGTGTAGCATCCCCTGCTTTAAGGCGGGCTTGGGATGTGATGAGTACAAATTTCAGCTCGTCACCCAAGGCGGCAAGAGCCGCAAATGTTTCGCCAGCTGCGGTGATATCTACTTCGGCTTGCAGGCTGGAGCCTAGCTTGCCATCCGCGCGTTGTAGCTCGATTTCTTTTTGCGCGCTAGCACGAACTTCGCGCACTAGAGCAAAGCGTGCTTCCAGTGTGGCGGCATCGCTCACCTTAGGTACGCTGTGCCATGTAGATAAGAACACGCTTTCATCGTTTTTGAGCGCGCTCCAAGCTTCGTGAGCGGTAAAGGAAAGAATCGGCGCAAGTAGACGTACCAAAGTTTGGCTGATATGCCATAGGGCAGTTTGTGCTGAGCGACGGCCTTGGCTATCCGCTGCCATGGTGTAGAGGCGGTCTTTGATGATATCTAAGTAGAAAGAACCTAAGCCTTCTGAGCAATAGGCATGGATTTCTTGCACGGCTAGGTGGAACTCGTACTTGTTGTAAAGCGCGGTGATTTTTTGCTGGAATGCAGCCAGTTCAACCAGTGCGTAGCGATCAAGTTGTAATAACTCATCCGCAGGCAAGACGTGGCTTGCATCAAAGTCAGAGATATTTGCCAGCAAGAAACGCAGCGTATTACGGATACGGCGGTAGGAATCGGCCGTGCGCTTCAGGATCTCGTCAGAAATGGTCAATTCCCCCGAGTAATCGGTGGAGGCGGCCCATAGGCGCAGCATATCTGCACCCAGCTGGTTAATCACGGTTTGCGGCGCAATTACATTGCCTTTGGATTTGGACATCTTCATGCCCTTGCCATCCACCACAAAGCCGTGGGTTAGCAATTGTTTGTAAGGTGCGCGGCCTTCGGTGGCGCAGCCTGTGAGTAAAGACGATTGAAACCAGCCGCGGTGTTGGTCTGAGCCTTCCAAGTACAGGTCGGCAGGCCAAGTCAGCTCTTCCCTTTGCTTAAGTACGGCGTAGTGGGTAGAGCCAGAGTCAAACCATACATCTAGGGTGTCTTTTAGCTTGTCGTAGTAAACCGCGTCTTTGCCGAGTAATTCTTCTGCGTCGAGTTTGAACCATGCTTCGATCCCTTCCAGCTCAATGCGCTTGGCAACAATTTCAAGCAGCTCGCCGGAGTTTGGATGCAGCTCACCGGTTTCTTTGTGCACAAAGAAAGTCATCGGTACGCCCCAGTTGCGTTGGCGCGATACGCACCAGTCTGGGCGGTTTTTAATCATGGATTCTAAGCGCGCACGGCCCCAAGCAGGGAAAAACTCGGTGGAATCCACGGCGGTATTGGCTTGGGCGCGCAGCGTTTGGCCGTTATTGCCCGCGGTTTCCATGCCGATAAACCATTGGCTGGTGGCGCGGAAAATAATCGGAGTTTTGTGACGCCAGCAATGCGGGTAGCTGTGTTCTAGTTTTTTGCTGGCAAACAGCGCGCCGCGCTCTTCCAAGAGCGCAAGCACCATTGGATTGGCTTCCCAGACTGTTTTGTTGGCAAAGAACTCAATATTGCTATAAAAACGGCCGTCATTGCCAACAGGGTTATCAGTTGGGATCTTATATTTGCAGCCGACTACATAGTCTTCTAGACCGTGGGCTGGTGCGGTATGCACGAGGCCCGTACCTGCTTCGGTGGTGACGTGATCACCACAAATAATCGGCACTACGCGCTCTAAGAAAGGATGTTGCAGTTGCAGGAATTCCAGCGCAGAGCCCTTGGCTTGGGCAATGACTTCGGTAATTTCAATGTCGTAGCGCTTGATGGTGGCCTCGGCCAAATCCCGCGCTAAAATCAGCAACCCTTTAGGCGTGGCGATTAAGTCGTAGATAAAGTCAGGGTGTACCGATACCGCTTGGTTGGCAGGAAGAGTCCACGGGGTGGTGGTCCAGATCAGCGCAAAAGCGGGTACGTCGCCGACGGCAACGCCACCAAATGCTTTGGATAAAGCCTCGCTGTTTACAACACGGAAGCCCACGTCGATGGCTGGGGAGACTTTGTCTTCGTATTCTACTTCGGCTTCGGCCAGTGCTGATGCACAGTCTACACACCAATGCACAGGCTTTTGGCCGCGTAGCAGATAGCCGTTGGCGTGTACTTTGTCCAAGGTGCGAACGATATCGGCCTCGGTTTTGAAATTCATGGTCAGGTAGGGGTTGTTCCAGTCGCCCAGCACACCTAAGCGGATAAAGTCAGCCTTTTGGCGTTCAATCTGGGTGGCGGCGTATTCACGGCACAATTCGCGGGTAAACGCAGCGGGTAGGCGAGTTTCTTTGGGGTCGAGGCCATTGGCTTTGCGGTAGTCTTGTACGCGCGCAAAAATATCAGGGTTGGCCGCCAGCGCTTGCTTATCAAATTTAACGATTTTTTCGATTTGATGCTCAATCGGCAAGCCGTGACAATCCCAGCCCGGAACATAAGGCGCGTCAAAGCCATCTAAAGTCTTGGCCTTGATGATAATGTCTTTTAAAACTTTATTAACGGCATGACCAATATGGATGTCGCCATTAGCGTAAGGCGGGCCGTCGTGCAGAATAAATTTAGGGCGGTTTTGCTCTTTGGCTTTGGCCCGAATCGCTTGGTATAGCTTGTTGTCTTGCCAGTCTTTTAAAAAGCCCGGTTCGCGCTTGGCCAGATCGCCACGCATAGGAAATGGCGTATCGAGTAAGTTAACGGGGTATTTATTGGCTGGTTTGTCTGACATGGTTATCTCTCAATTGTTCGTATGTATTTCAAAGTCGTTTTGACGAGTTTATTGGCTTTGCTGTGCGAACCAGTCGCGGGCATTCTGGCAGTCTTTTTCGATTTGCTTCACTAGGGTGGGCAAGTCGATGTATTTTTCTTCGTCGCGCAATTTATGCAGGAAGTCTACACGCAGATGTTGGCGATAAATCTCACGTTTAAAATCAAATAAATGCGCTTCTAGTTTGGGGTAGGCATCGCCGCCATGAATGGTTGGCCTAAAGCCTAAGCTGGCTACCCCTTGATAAGGTTTCTCTAGCCCATGCACTTCAACTACAAAAATGCCAAATAAAGGCGGGCGATTGTGTTTGATTTGAATATTGGCGGTTGGAAAGCCCAAGGTGCGGCCAATTTTATCGCCATCGACTACGCGGCCTGCAATGGAGTAGGGGCGGCCTAAATAGCTCGCGGCTAAATCCATATCGCCCGCTGCCAGCGCATTGCGCACCGCGGTAGAAGAAATGCGCGTGCCTTGATCGGCAACGGTGGCCAAGCTACAGGCGCTAAAATCTGGGCTGCCTTGCAGTAGGGCAAAATCGCCTGCGCGCTTGGCGCCAAAGCAAAAATCATCACCCACAATGACATGCCGAGCATTTAAATCTTTTGCTAGGATTTGATCTCTAAAATCCAGCGCACTTAACGATGAAAATGCATGGTTAAATCGCTGCACAATGACATAATCAATATCACGGCTTTTTAGTAGCTCCAGCTTCTCACGCAGGCTGGTAAGGCGAGCGGGCGCGGCGTCTGGCGTAAAAAATTCACGAGGGTGCGGCTCAAAAGTAAGGACGCAGGTTTTTAGCCCGTGCTGACGGGCAACCGATTTTAATTCGGACAACATCGCTTCATGACCCGCGTGCAAACCATCAAAATTACCGATGGTAATTGCCGTAGGGGGAAGGTGCGCGTCGGAAACGCTTCTGAAAACATGCATGCTTAAGCGCTTGGGCGGACTTTACGAAGTCGTAAATTGTAGCGGCTGGCGGACGTTTTGTCAGTTCGCTTGTGAATATGGCTGATGTTTGCTGCGTTTTGCGGTGAATTGGGTGGATTTTTGCGGGATGCTTGTCATTTTTTACCCGCAGGGTGGCGCGTTATTACTGCTCTTTGGGTGAGAGTTGCATCAAAAACTGGGCTAGTGTTGCGGCAGGCTCGATATATGTAGGTAGCTGGAAGGGGTTTTGTTGTGGATGTGCAGCGTGGTGAGTCCGCCCTTGGCTGAAGGCGAGGTATTGTTGGCAGAGTGGATGGATGGCCTGCCATTGAGTTGCTTGTAATGCTGCAAGCTTACCTAAATCTGCCTTAGGGGATGGCTTGCCATTAGGGAAAACAATTTCCCAGCTTTTAATGATCGGCTGCAGCATGATGTGTTGCAAAAGGGCTAAAAAACTTGCGGCTCCTGGCCCGCCAGCGTGTAGCCAATTTGCTAGCCCAGCGGGGGCAAGGGCATCTAGCAAGGGGGCTGCGTAAGCCAGGGCGCTAGGGGCGCCACTGGCGGCTAACATCCAGCCGAATTGCGCCGCGCATTGGGGCTCACCTACCAAAGCAAGGTCAATATGCTGCCAGCCTTCTGCTTTGGCCCAGTGAGCGCTGTGTAAATAATGCTCGAAATTGGCGTGGCCTGCGGTAAGGAGTAGCCCCCCAGGTGGTAATGCGGGGATTTGCGATTGCATGCTAATGGGGAGCAGCATGAGCTGCTGTATTGACAAAACATTTAGCCTGGCTTGCAAAGACTCCAAAATAGCCGCAGGAGCTAAAAAAAGGACTGGGCCAGATGGGGTCATAGGCATAGTGGCTTATTGTTGGCAGTTGTTGATTAATTGTTTGAGTGCGGGGGCATCAATGATTTCAATCAAGCGGTTTTGCACCTTAATCAAGCCATTTTCTTGGAATTTAGAGAGCGAGCGGCTTACCGTCTCAAGTTTAAGTCCCAAATAACTGCCAATTTCTTCACGGGTCATGCGCAAGTGAAAGCTGCTGGCCGAGTAACCACGGATGGCAAACCGCTGGGATAAATTTAGCAAAAACGCAGCAATACGCTCTTCGGCCTTCATATTGCCAAGTAAAAGCATGACGCCATGGTCGCGAACAATTTCGCGGCTCATTAGTTTGTAAAAGTGATGTTGTAAGGCGGGGATGCGACGGCTTAGTTCTTCCATGTCGGTAAATGGCAGCTCACACACTTCGCTATCTTCTAAGGCAATGGCATCGCAAGTATGTAGGTCTGCACTGACCGCATCCATGCCCATTAATTCGCCGGTCATATGAAACCCAGTGACTTGCTCACGGCCGTCTTCTGAAATAACGCTGGCTTTAAAAAAACCCAAGCGAATCGCAAATAGAGAGCGGAAAGGCTCGCCTGCACGGTACAGCGCCTCACCCCGTTTAATGGGTTTGGCCTGCGTGATCAGCGTGTCCAGTTCGCGCATCTCATCGGCAGACAGGCCAATAGGTAGGCATAGTTCCCTCAAGCTACAGTTCACACAGCTTTGGCGAAGATGTTTAAGGCTTAGGTCGCGGACTGGAATGTGAGGCGTTGTGGTCATGGGATCATTCAATCTATGTACTCGTTATCACCAGTTGCACGTATTTTGTCGCGACTGTGTTGATATCGATCAAGGTTATGGAAAATGAATATGGGCAAGCTGCACACATACGTTCATAAGGATGAAACATGCTATATCAAGATAATGCTAATGTATTACAGCCGCTTGACTTTGATCGGGATCTAATAAGCCAACATAGCGGCAAGGGGCCAAGGTATACATCCTACCCCACTGCGGACCGATTTGTTGCAATGGATGCTCAAAGCTATGAGAAGAGTGTTGCTCAGCAACAGCCAGGCACGGCAATTAAGCCATTATCCTTGTACTTTCATCTGCCTTTTTGCAATACGATTTGCTATTACTGCGCCTGTAATAAAGTCATTACCAAGAACCAAGAAAAGGCCGATCAATATCTAGATTATCTCCTGAAAGAAGTGCAAATGCAGGCGGCATTATTAACAAGTCGTGGCCGAATATCGCAATTGCATTTGGGTGGTGGTACGCCCACATTCTTAAGCGATGCACAATTGGTTCGCTTAATGGAAGGAATTCGTAGTCATTTTGATTTAAAGCCCGATGGTGAGTTCTCTATAGAAATTGACCCACGTAAAGTGAATGCAGCTACCGTGGCTTTATTGGGTAAGATTGGCTTTAATCGAATGAGTGTGGGTATTCAAGATTTTAATTTAGCCGTTCAGCAGGCGGTTAACCGTGTGCAATCTGAAGAAGAAACACGCATTGTGATTGATGCAGCCCGCGCTAATGGCTTTAAATCAGTAAGCATTGATTTGATTTACGGTTTGCCGCTGCAAAGCCAAGCCACGATGTTTCAAACGATAGAAAGGGTGCTGACCCTCTCACCTGATCGCATTGCATTATATAGCTACGCCCATTTGCCAGAGCGATTTAAGCCGCAAAGGCGCATTGATGCTGGGCAGTTACCCTCCGCAGAGGGTAAACTAGATATCTTACAAAGTAGTGTTAAGCAGTTACTTGCCGCAGGGTATGTTTACATTGGCATGGATCACTTTGCCTTGCCTAATGATGCGCTGGCCATCGCACAGCGTCGTGGTGCTTTGCATCGCAATTTTCAGGGTTATTCCACGCATGCAGATTGTGATTTAATGGCGTTTGGTGTGTCGGCAATTGGCAAGGTTGGGCGTTGTTATTCACAAAATGTAAAGGATTTAAGCTCTTATTATGCTGCTTTAGATCAAAATAACTTGCCTGTTGAGCGTGGCTTAAGTGTAACTCACGATGATTTATTGCGTGCTGCCGTGATTCAATCACTCATGTGCCAGTTTGAGTTGAATTATCAGCCGTTAGAATTGTCTTATTTTATTGATTTTAAAGGTTATTTTTCGGAAGAGTTAATCCTGCTTTTGCCATATCAAGCTGATGGTTTAGCTGCTGTGTTGGATGATTCTATTGTGGTTACCGCTAAGGGGCGCTTTTTAGTCCGCTCTATTGCGATGATATTTGATCGTTATTTACGCCATGCGGCACCTGCTGGGCGATATTCAAAGTTGATATAAATAAATGCTTGAATTTGATCTTTTGGCCTTGTTTTTGGCAGGACTGTTAGGCGGAGGGCATTGTGTTGGAATGTGTGGTGGGGTGGTGACGGCTTTTAGCCTGCAACTGCCGGCTGGGCGCCGCTGGCATTACCATTTAGGGTTTAATCTAGGGCGCATCCTAGGCTATATCCTGATTGGTATATTGGTGGGGGGGCTGGGTTCTTTGCCTGTCTTGCTTTCTTTGCAAGGGATTAAAAGTATTCTATTTATTGCTGCAAATTTATTGCTGATTTTGCTTGGCGCGTATATGGCAGGTTGGTCTGTATTGATCCTGCATCTAGAGAAAGCAGGTCGACCATTATGGGGTAAAATACAGCCGTTTATGCAGCTGTATTTGCCGGTTAAACGGTGGTCAGATACTTTAATTGTAGGTGCGTTATGGGGCTGGCTACCCTGTGGTTTGGTCTATACAGCGTCACTTAATGCTTTAGCCAGTGCAAGTCCTTGGCATGGCGGTTTAATTATGTTGGCGTTTGGCATTGGTACGCTACCTAATTTATTACTGATGTCGGCCTTTATAGAGCCATTACGCGCGCTATTGCGCCGTCCTTATTTGCGTTATTTTTTCGGTGGAAGTTTGATTTTTCTTGGCTCTTTCAGAATTGCCCAATATCTATTTTGACGATTAAGTGTTGTTGGGCTTTTTTTTACGCTGCGCCAAGCTATGCATAAAAAAATAATTATATATTGCATTTTTACAGTTGTTGTTTCTGATTGAAGGAACTTTTAAAAAGATGCCTATCCCTATTTTGGTTGTTGATGATTCTGCTATGGCCAGAAAAATGCTCATAAAAGCCTTACCTACAAATTGGGATGTTGAAATTACACAAGCATGCAATGGTATTGAAGCACTAGCAGCTTATCGAGCAGGCAAAGCTGATGTGATGTTTTTAGATTTAACTATGCCGTTTCTTGATGGGTACGCCGTATTAGAGGAGTTGCAAAGAGAGGGGCTGAATAGCTATGTAGTCGTGGTTTCTGCGGATATTCAGGTTAAGGCTCGTGAACGTGTTCGACAATTGGGGGCTGCGGCCTTTGTTCAAAAACCAGTGAAAGCTTCTGATATTGAGATTATTTTGCGCGAATATGGAATCGCTTTATGAACGAAGAATTGTTTTTGGCCGAAGACCAAACCGATGCGCTGCAAGAAATTACCAATATTGCGATGGGGCGTGCTGGTGCGCAGCTTGCCCAAATTTTAGATACCTTTGTTAAATTATCCGTGCCACGTATCAATATTATTCAAGCCAACTCAATCAGCCACAATATGCTGAATATGATAGGCAGTAAAAGTGCGGCCACGGCAATTCGTCAATCATTTAATGGCTCTTTGTCTGGTGAGGCTATGGTGGTCTATGATCAGCATGGCTGTAGAAACTTAGCTGATTTAATGGGGTACGACGGTGTGATTGATCGCACGGCCGAGCGCGAATTGCTGTTGGACGTGGGTAATGTATTAGTTGGTGCTTGTTTAAATGGCGTGGCCGATTTATTGGGTGCATCATTGGTGTTTTCTGCGCCCACCATTATGGCTGAGAATGTTGAAGTGGATCAGCTAATCAACACAAAGCACTTAACTTGGAATTACGCTTTATTGGTGGAAGTGCACTTTACTCTAGAAATTAGAGATTTTACCTGTCATTTGCTCACCTTAATGCCAGAAGAATCGATTCTACGGTTGCAGCTTGCCATTGATGCGTTTATGGATAATATCTAATACAACAAAGATTATGTGATTTTATTGTTAATGAAGTGGGGGTCGGCATTTTTTCGCTGGACCGAGAGCATAAAATTTTGCTTTGGAATCGCTTTATGGCTCAGCATAGTGGCATATCCGCCGAGCTAGCGATTGGGGCAAATTTATTTGAATTATTCCCCGAATTACCGAAAAAATGGTTAAGCAAAAAAATTGAAAGCGTATTTGTGCTTAAAAACTTTGCCTTTACCTCGTGGGAGCAGCGGCCTTATTTGTTTAAATTTCCCCATAATCGGCCTATTACCGGTGGTATGGATTTTATGCAGCAAAACACTACTTTTATGCCGGTAAGAAATGAATACGGTGAGGTGGATGCGGTAACGGTTAATTTATTTGATGTAACCGATAATGCAATTGCCCAAAATCTATTGCAAGAAGCAATGGGTAAATTAGAAGAATATTCTAATCGTGATGGTTTAACGGGTATTTATAATCGCCGCTATTTAGATGTACGCTTCACCCAAGAGCTAGAACGGATGTCGCGTTATCAGGCTGCATTTTTTACTGTGATTTTGTTTGATTTAGATCGCTTTAAACAAGTCAACGATAATTATGCCCACGTGGCAGGGGATGAAGTGCTTCGCGTGGTGGCATCGCGCGTATTGACCACGCTGCGCGATACCGATGTTTTTGGCCGCTATGGTGGCGAAGAGTTTATGTTACTGCTGCCGCAAACTGATTTGGCGGGGGCGAAAATAGCCGCGGAACGGATACGTGTGGTTTTATGTGATCAGCCGGTTCAGTTTGGCGAAACAAAAATTAAAATTTCAGCAAGCCTAGGTCTATCTGAATCTCATTCGGGTGCGATTGAGTCGCCTAAGGTGATTGAAGAGGCCGATATGGCCTTGTATTTTTCTAAGCAAAATGGGCGTAATCGCGTCACGGTCTACTCGCCTGAGATAAGTAGTTAATTCTTTTTTGCAACACTAAGTAAGAAAAGGGCCCTGCGGGGCTCTTTTTTTTGCGCATTTTTATGGCTTATCCTAAGCAAATAAAATTTATTAGCAATCTACGTGTAATTTATTAAATTATTCAACTTGAGCTTGTCTATAAAGAAGCAAGTGGTCTGGGCTTGAGCTACTTGCAAGTGAGGGGCCGCATTCGCAGAGCCACTCGTACGACATACACGGTGAGGAGAGGCGTCATGGATGTCTTTAATAATTTTGCTGCACGTTACGAGCGCACACGCGAAGAAGAAATGTCTCTTAGAGACTATCTAGAGCTATGCAAACATGATCCAGTTGCCTATGCCACTGCGGCAGAGCGCATGCTGATGGCAATTGGTGAGCCAGAGCTCATTGATACTCGGCTGGACTCTAGCTTATCGCGTATTTTCCAGAATAAAGTGATTCGTATTTATCCCGCTTTCCGCGAGTTTTATGGCATGGAGGAGGTGATTGAGCAGGTGGTTGCCTATTTCCGCCACGCGGCTCAAGGCCTAGAGGAAAAGAAACAAATTCTTTATTTACTTGGCCCTGTAGGTGGGGGGAAAAGCTCGATTGCTGAAAAATTAAAAGAGTTGATGGAATGCGTGCCTTTTTATTGCATTAAAGGCTCGCCAGTTAATGAATCACCATTGGGCTTGTTTAATGCCGATGAAGATGGTGGCCTATTGCAAGAGCAGTTTGGTATTGCAAGCCGCTATTTAAAAACCATCCCTAGTCCATGGGCGGTAAAAAGGTTGCATGAATTTAATGGCGATATAAATCAGTTTAGGGTGGTGAAACGTCATCCTTCTGTATTGCGCCAAATGGCCATTGCAAAGACAGAGCCGGGGGACGAAAACAATCAAGATATCTCAGCCTTAGTGGGTAAGGTGGACATCCGTAAATTAGAAAAGTATGCCCAAGATGATCCTGATGCTTATAGCTATTCGGGGGGCTTATGTTTGGCTAATCAAGGCTTGCTTGAATTCGTGGAAATGTTTAAAGCCCCGATTAAGGTGCTGCACCCATTATTAACCGCCACACAAGAGGGTAATTTTAAAGGTACAGAAGGCTTTGGAGCGATTCCATTTGATGGAGTCGTTTTAGCGCACTCAAATGAATCTGAATGGAAGCAATTTAAAAATAATAAAAATAATGAAGCTTTTTTAGACCGCATTTATATTGTGAAAGTGCCTTACTGCTTAAGGGTCAGTGAGGAAGTGAAAATTTATGAAAAATTAGTACTCAATTCCTCATTATCTAAAGCGCCATGCGCACCGGGCACTTTAAAAATGATGGCGCAATTTGCGATTCTTTCTCGCTTGAGAGAGCCTGAAAATTCGAGCATTTTTTCTAAAATGTTGGTTTACGATGGCGATAATTTAAAAGACGTGGATCCAAAAGCCAAATCCATCCAAGAGTATCGGGATTTTGCTGGGGTGGATGAAGGCATGAATGGCTTATCCACGCGGTTTGCTTTTAAGATTTTATCTAGAGTATTTAATTTTGATCACGCTGAGGTGGCTGCCAATCCTGTGCATTTATTGTATTTGCTTGAGCAGCAGGTTGAGCGTGAGCAGTTCTCTGCCGAGCTAGAGCAAAAGTATATCTCGTATATCAAAGAGTTTATGGCTTTGAAATATGTTGATTTTATCGGCAAGGAAATTCAAACCGCCTATTTAGAAAGCTACTCTGAATATGGGCAAAATATTTTTGATCGCTATGTCACCTTGGCGGATTACTGGATTCAGGATCAAGAATACCGCGATGCGGATACGGGAGAGTCTTTTGATCGTACCAGCCTCAATAATGAATTAGAAAAAATTGAAAAGCCGGCCGGTATTTCTAATCCTAAAGACTTTAGAAATGAAATTGTTAATTTCGTGCTGCGTGCACGCGCCAATAATGGCGGCAATAATCCAGCATGGACATCATACGAAAAACTGCGCTCGGTTATTGAGAAGAAAATGTTCTCTAATACCGAGGAATTACTACCTGTTATTTCGTTTAACGCTAAGGCCAGTCACGATGATGCCCGTAAACACGAAGATTTTGTGAATAGGATGGTGAGTAAGGGCTACACGCCAAAACAAGTGCGCCTCTTGTGCGAGTGGTATTTAAGAGTGCGTAAATCATCATAATCCAGTGAGCAGAAGAGCCGTGCTTGAGCATTATGCTCAAGCACCTCTTGCGTCTCACGCCTCACTGGAGTTGCAAAATGATCCATATGATTGATCGGCGTTTGAATGGTAAAAATAAGTCGGCGATAAATCGGGAGCGATTTCTACGCCGCTTTAAGGGGCAAATTAAAGAGGCGGTCACTAAAGCGGTGAATGGCCGATCCATTACCGATATTGAGCGTGGTGAGAAAGTCTCTATTCCCGTTAAAGATATTAATGAGCCAGGTTTTGCTCACGCACAAGGAGGCGTTTGGGAGCGTGTGTTTCCTGGTAATGATCGTTATAGCCGAGGCGATGAAATTGAGCGCCCTTCTGGGGGTGATGGCGCGGGAGGCAATGGCGGTGCGGGCAATGGTGGGGATGGGGAGGATGATTTTGTATTTGAATTAAGCAAAGAAGAGTTTTTAGAATTCTTCTTTGATGATCTTGAATTGCCCAATTTGGTTAAAACCCAATTGAAGCAAAGCATGGTAATGAAGCCGGTAAGGGCGGGCTTTACCTCGGATGGTACGCCCACCAATATTCATGTATTGCGCAGTTTACGCGCGGCACTGGGGCGGCGGATTGCGCTGTCTGCGGGGCCGCTTGAAGAGCTCAATACGGTGCAAGAGCAGCTGGATGAATTGCTGGAAACCCAAGGCGAGCGCTCAAAAGAAGTGCAAACGCTGCAGGCAATTATTCGTGAATTAAAAGCCAAGCTGGTATGCATTCCCTATATCGATCCGTTTGATTTGAAATACACCAATCGTATTCGGGTACCTAAGCCCACTACGCAAGCCGTGATGTTTTGCGTGATGGATGTTTCTGGCTCTATGGATGAAGCAAAAAAAGATATCGCTAAGCGCTTCTTTATTTTGCTGTATTTATTCTTGGTGCGCGCATACGAGAAAATAGAGGTGGTATTCATTCGTCACCACACCCAAGCCACGGAAGTGAATGAGCATGATTTTTTCCATGCGAGGGATACCGGTGGGACTGTGGTGTCATCGGCATTAAAACTCACCAAGAAAATTATTGATGAGCGCTATCCTGATGCGGATTGGAATATCTATGTGGCACAAGCCAGTGATGGTGATAACTGGGATTCTGATTCACCACAATGCCGGCAAATGCTCAATGCGGAGATTATGCCGCTGCTGCAATATTATGCTTATGTTGAAATCACTGAAGGGGAGCCACAAAACCTATGGTTTGAATACGAGAAAGTGGCTGAACAGCACGCGCATTTTACTATGCGGCGTATTCGTAACCCCTCTGAAATATGGCCTATTTTTAAAGAGTTATTTAAAAAAGTGAGCGCAAGGAGTGGAGCATGAATACCAATACGCGCCAAAAAAAAGCCAAATCGAAAAAACTGCTTTCAACGGGGTCGGAATGGTCCTTTGAGCTAATTGATGATTATTATCGAGAAATAGCGCGTGTCGCTAAGCAATTTGGTTTAGACACTTATCCGAATCAATTAGAGGTGATTTCCGCTGAGCAAATGATGGATGCTTATGCATCGGTGGGTATGCCGGTAATGTATAACCACTGGAGTTACGGTAAACATTTTTTGTCGACTCAAAAGTCATATCAGCGCGGCGCAATGGGCTTGGCTTATGAGATTGTAATTAATTCAAGCCCATGTATTGCGTATTTAATGGAAGAAAACACTATGACTATGCAGGCGCTGGTTATTGCGCATGCGGCGTTTGGGCATAATTCATTTTTTAAAGGAAATTATCTCTTTAGAAGCTGGACGGATGCATCGGCCATTATCGATTATTTAGTGTTTGCTAAAAATTATATTGCACAGTGTGAGCAGCGCTATGGTGAGGATAAGGTCGAAGAATTACTCGATTCCTGCCATGCACTTATGAATTATGGGGTTGATCGATATAAACGTCCGCAAAAATTATCACTGTCATTAGAGCGAGCCAAGCAATCTGAGCGGGAAACCTATCAGCAATCGCAAATCAATGAATTATGGCGCACATTGCCTAAACGCATGCAAGAGGAAAAGTCTTTTGAAGAGAATCGTTTCCCTTCTGAGCCACAAGAGAATTTACTGTATTTTATTGAAAAATATGCCCCGCTATTAGAGCCATGGCAAAGAGAGATTGTGCGGATTATTCGCAAAATAGCGCAATATTTTTATCCGCAGCGGCAAACTCAAGTGATGAATGAAGGGTGGGCTACTTTTTGGCATTACACGCTATTGAATCAACTCTACGATGAGGGGTTGGTGGATGATGCCTTTATGCTGGAGTTTTTGCACAGCCATACTAATGTCGTGTTTCAGCAGCCCGTGACAAGCAAATGGTTTAATGGGATTAATCCTTATGCTTTAGGCTTTGCGATGTTTAGAGATTTGCGTCGTATTTGTGAAGAGCCTACTGCTGAAGACGCTGCATGGTTTCCTGATCTGGTGAATACAGATTGGAAAAAAACCCTTGATTTTGCAATGCGTAATTTTAAAGATGAGAGCTTTATTTTACAGTACCTTTCGCCCAAGTTAATTAGAGAGTTTCGGCTGTTTGCAATTTTGGATGATGATTATTTGCCTAATTTAAAAGTTGCAGCCATTCATGATGGGGATGGTTATCGTGAAATTCGGCACAAATTGGCGGGGCAATATAATCTAGCTGGCCGTGAGCCCAATATCCAAGTCTACGAGGCAAATACTCAGGGGGATAGATCATTAACCTTGCGGCATTATCAGTATCAACGCAGGCCATTAGGCAATAGTGTGCACGAGGTGTTGAAGCATATTTCTCGGCTGTGGGGGTTTTCGGTAAAGCTAGATAGTGTCGATGAGAAAGGGCGGGTGTTGTTGAGCTACGAGTGCAAATTAGAAAAAAGAGGCGGGTGAGTCGCTGATTTCTTAAGTTAGGGGCAATAAAAAACGGCAATCCTAGGATCGCCGTTTTTTTATGGAATTAATTAATCGCTAGGATTAGTTAATGCCAACAACCGTTACCTTAACTGCAGCAACGATGTCGTGGTGCAGAGCAAGCTCAACTTCGTATTCGCCGATTTGCTTGAAAGGACCTTCAGGCAGACGAACTTCAGATTTAGCCACTTCAAAGCCAGCAGCAACGAATGCTTCAGCGATGTCTTGTGTGCTAACTGAACCAAACAGACGGCCATCAACACCGGCTTTTTGTTCAATAGAAACTGCAGTGCCTTCTAGCTTAGCTGCGCGTTCTGTTGCAGCAGCAATAATGGCAACTTGGCGTGCTTCAAGCTCAACACGACGAGCTTCAAACTCAGCCAAGTTAACCGCTGTTGCGCGCTTTGCTTTGCCTTGTGGTACTAAGAAGTTACGTGCGTAACCGTCTTTAACAGTAACCACATCACCAAGACCACCTAAGTTTGCTACTTTTTCGAGCAGAATGATTTGCATTTTTATTCTTCTCTCTTAGTGTTGGTCGGTGTATGGCAGAAGCGCAAGCAGACGAGCTACTTTGATGGCTTCAGACAATTGGCGCTGGAACTTAGCTTTTGTACCAGTAATACGGGCAGGGATGATCTTACCGTTTTCAGAGATAAAGTCTTTTAACAGAGCAATATCTTTGTAATCCACGTGGGCAATGCCTTCAGCGGTAAAGCGGCAGAATTTTTTCCGCTTGAATAGGTGACGCGACATGATAAACCTCAATTCAACAATTCAAATTCTTCGAGATGCAACACAAGCTCATGACGATAGCGATTACTTTTTGCGGCGATAAAACCTTTGCTTGCTAGGCGTTGTCCTATTGTGATGGGGCCAAGCCTTACAGCAATATCACCCAGTGCCATTACGGACACTTCACACTCCACCTTGCGGTGTTTACCTGCTTCAAGCTGCTCAGAAAGGTGAGTGATCACGATTTCTAAAACCGGCGTTCCTGCAGGGGTGTGGCGTAATTCGCTTCGTTTTATAACGGTACCGTCAATGAGTACTCGGTTACGTTTGTCCAATTTAGTAGTCCGGTGCAACGATCGCGAAACAAGTGTGCTTCGCATACGTTATGCGTACCTTAGGCTTCAGCAGTGCCTTCGGCAGCAGCTGTAGTCAGGGACTTGGACTTCTCTTCCTTCATCATTGGGGAAGCTTCAACAACAGCAGTTTCTGTGCGCAAAGTGATGTGGCGCAGAACAGCATCATTGAATTTGAAGGCGTGTTCGAGTTCGTCCAAAATCAGCTGGCTGATTTCAACGTTCATCATGACGTAGTGAGCTTTGTGGATCTTTTGGATCGGGTAAGCTAACTGACGACGGCCCCAGTCTTCAAGGCGGTGAATAGCACCGCCACCGTTTGTGATCAGGGTCTTGTAGCGATCAATCATCGCTGGAACCTGTTCGCTTTGATCCGGATGCACGATAAATACGATTTCGTAATGTCGCATGACATCTCCTTATGGATGTTAAGCCTGCCGCGTGCGACTACGGTCAAGCAAGGGTTGTTAAGAGGGGCGGATCATACCGGATAAGCGGGCAGACCTCAAGCACTACGCAAGATAAGTGAGTTTAACGCTCAACTTGATCGAACTTTCCGCTTACTGTAGACCATGTTTCATGATCGGGAAGTGGGTCTTTTTTCTCGACGATGGTATGCCATATTTTGGACATCTCTGCGTTTAGCTCAATGTAGTCTTGCATATCAGCAGGGACATCGTCTTCGGCGTAAATGGCTTCGACTGGGCACTCTGCAACGCAAAGCGTGCAATCGATGCATTCATCGGGATCGATCACTAAAAAATTTGGGCCTTCTTTAAAACAGTCCACTGGGCATACATCAACGCAGTCTGTGTACTTGCATTTCACACAGGCGTCGGTCACTACGTACGTCATGATTGAATCCTTGTTGATGGGGCTATAGGCCCTTAGGTGCTCATTGCTTAGCGCAAGGATTGGATTTTAGCAGAGCTCAGGGGCTTAGAAGCAATATGATAGTTATTTATAAAGAATCAGCGGTGATAACTGCGTATCTATTGTCCTTCAAATGCTTTCTAAACAGTGCGAGGCTGCGGCTTGAATTGTGGCTGGCCTATGGCCTCAACTTTGCTTCGCTGTATTTGCATCAAATGGCTAATTGGGCGGCTTCATCCCATTGGTCTGGGGGTGACGTGGCGGAATCAAACGGTGTTCAATCTGCAGGCGACTACACTCGCGATCAAAGCGATGCTGCCCACTCGACACCTCCTCTTTGTAGGTAAAGCGATCCGTCAATTGGCTGCCATTGTCGGTCAAAATCGTTTTGATTTTAACGGTACAAGCACGATGTAGTGCGTGAAGAAAGTGCGCCGCACTCTCTTCGGTTTGGTTGGGGTAGATGGCGAAGTAAACCCGGCGGGTGGCTCGATCAATGGCGACAAATAATAGCTACGCTGCATTCCATTCGGCATCTGCGGTAGGTATTTTATGTTGATATGCAGATAGCCAAGATCGTCGCTTTTAAATGTCTTGGTGGGCTTCGCCTTCGCTTCATCGACAGGAATCAGGTCTTTAGTTTGTTCACCCCGTATCGCGAGAAGCCGCGATACAAGCCGGCCCGAGAAGCATGAGGATTAATGAATTCCTGAGCAATGACCCGCATGCCATCCAGGGGCAGCAAGCGCAGTCGACGCAATTCAACGACGATGATTTTCTGCGCAGGAGTCAGTGTTGTGTGCAAAGTATGCGGGCGATGTGAGCGATCCTGCGTTTCGGTACGCTATTTCCACTTCCTAGCCGTTGCTTTGGTGAGGTTATATGGCTTGGCCAGCTCATCAACGGACAGGGGTGAAGCTTGAATTTCAGCTCGACCGCGAGGCGTTGTTCGAGCTTGTGGATGGATTTTGCTCATGCTAGTCAAGGTGAGTTATTTGGTTAATCAGATCATGCATGATGTCCCTCGCCAGAAACAAGGGCCAGCTACGCATGTGGACATGATTACCCGAAACTAAACACATATAAAAGTCATTAAATAAAATGGTTTTTGTGTATATCACCGTATCTTGCTATGGAAAGCGTAAAAAAACCGGATGCCCCATGGGGTGATCCGGTTTTTGATTAAGCGTTGATGCTTAGTCGGTATGGTAGTTCGGTGCTTCTTTGGTGATTTGCACATCATGCACATGCGATTCACGAATGCCGGCGGCGGTGATTTGCACAAATTCGGCTTTTTCGTGGATCTCTGTGATTGTTTTGCAACCCAGATAACCCATAGATGAACGCAGGCCACCCATCAATTGATGGATGATGGCGGTAATCGGGCCTTTGTAAGCAACGCGGCCTTCAATGCCTTCTGGAACCAATTTGTCGGCGTTGTTTACATTGTCTTGGAAGTAGCGATCAGACGAGCCATTGCTACCGGCCATTGCACCCAATGAGCCCATGCCACGGTAGCTCTTGTAAGTGCGGCCTTGGTATAGCTCAACTTCACCTGGTGCTTCGTCCGTGCCACCAAACAAGCCGCCCAGCATCACCGAGCTTGCGCCCGCTGCGATGGCTTTAGAGATATCACCAGAGTAGCGAATGCCGCCGTCAGCAATCAAAGGAATGCCTGTGCCAGCCAGCGCATCAGCCACATTGGCCACCGCAGTAATTTGCGGTACGCCCACACCTGCCACAATACGCGTGGTGCAGATCGAGCCTGGGCCTATCCCTACCTTAACCGCATCGGCACCGGCTTCAGCCAAGGCTAAAGCGGCAGCAGCGGTGGCGATATTGCCGCCAATCACTTGGATGTGCGGGAAGTTTTGCTTAACCCAGCGAACGCGATCAATCACACCTTGGCTATGGCCGTGGGCAGTGTCTACTACGATGACATCTACACCGGCCTCAGAAAGCAGTTTTACCCGCTCTTCGGTGCCAGCGCCAACGCCAACGGCTGCGCCGCAACGCAGGCGGCCTTGATCGTCTTTGGCTGCGAATGGGTGCTCAGAAGTCTTGATCAAATCTTTAACGGTGATCAAGCCTTTTAGTTTGAAGTTTTCGTCGATCACCAGCACGCGCTCAAGGCGGTGTTCGTGCATCAGCACGCGGGCGGTTTCAATTGAATCGCCTTCGTTTACCGTAATCAAACGCTCTTTAGGCGTCATGATGCTGCTGACGGCCACGTCAAGACGTGTTTCAAAACGCAAATCACGGTTGGTGACGATGCCGACCAGTTGGCCGGTTTTATCAATAACAGGCAAGCCGGATATTTTGTGCTGACGGGTTAGCTCATGAACGTCACGAACAAGCATCTCTGGGGATACGGTAATCGGATCCTTAACAATGCCTGATTCATAGCGTTTTACTTTGGATACTTCTTTCGCTTGCATCACTGGGGCCATATTCTTATGAATAATCCCCATGCCGCCTTCTTGGGCGATTGCAATGGCGAGGCGAGCCTCAGTCACTGTATCCATCGCTGCAGAAGCCAGCGGTAGATTCAGGCGAATATTACGGGTGAATTGTGTCGATAAATCGACATCACGCGGGAGGATGTTTGAATGGGCCGGGACGAGAAGTACATCGTCAAAGGTGAGGGCCTTCTGAATCACGCGCATGGTGCAGAATCCTTAGTCGCCAAAACGGCATTATACCGAAAACCATGTAAGAAGACTAATTGCTATTTCGTGTTTCCTTAATAATTTGTAGTTTTGTAAATAATAGGTATCTGGCTGTGTGCGTGACGTGCCGGTGTTTTCGTTGAATAAGGGGGGCTATTCGGTATCGGTGCTTGCGGTAAGGATGGCTTCGAGCTAGCGTAAGAGTATGCTCATGGTTTCTTATGTTTCAGAGCCTGAGAAAGATTGATTTGATCAAGAGGCCGCTTATGTCAAGCAAGAGGGTTCAGGCGCACCGTGCAAATACGGCCTTGATTTTATCTGGGGGCGGGGCAAGGGCCGCCTATCAAGTTGGCGTGTTATTGGCGATTGCAAAATTATTGCCTAAGGGGGCCGCCAATCCTTTCCCTATTATCTGTGGCACCTCGGCAGGGGGAATTAATGCGGTGGCTGTGGCGGCGGGGGCGATGAATTTTCGCCGCTCTGTTTTTGAATTGGCAAGGCTTTGGCAGGGCTTAAGCCCAGAGCTTATTTATCATTGCTCTGTATGGCATTTATTAAGTACGGCGGGGCATTGGTTACTCTCGCTCTTGATCGGGGGGATGGGGAGGCACAATCCACGCGCTTTTCTTAATAATGCGCCGCTGCGTGATTTATTGATTGATCGCGTAGATTTTTCAGGGATTCAAAGCGCGATTGATGTGGGGGCGCTTAGGGCGTTGGCAATATCGGCATCGGGCTATACATCTGGGCAGTCGGTATCGTTTTTTCAAGGAGCGGCCGATTTGGAGGTTTGGCGGCGCGCCTCTAGGGTCGGGGTAAAGGCGAGTATTAGCGTGGATCATTTAATGGCCTCGGCGGCGATTCCTTTATTGTTTCCTGCGGTACGCTTACATCGTGAATATTTTGGTGATGGTTCGGTGCGGCAAATTGCGCCGATTAGCCCCGCGATCCATCTTGGCGCTGAGCGGATTTTGGTCATTGGCGTGGCCCCGCCCCTGACTGATCCTGCTGCGCGAGAAAAGCACACGCGCTATCCAACTTTGGCCCAAGTGATGGGGCATTTAATGAATAGTATTTTTTTGGATGGCTTAGATACAGATCTAGAACGGGTCAATAGAATCAATCGCACACTTGCTGCGGTGCCTGCAGAAGTGATTCGCACGCTGCCGCTGGGGCTGCGGCCAATACAGGTACTGACTATTTCACCTTCGCAGCCATTAGAGCGGCTGGCAGTGGCGTTTAAGTTGGAGTTTCCCATTGGGATGCGTTTCTTATTGGGGGGTATGGGGGCGTTTCGCCATCAAGGCTCGGTGATCGCCAGCTATTTGCTATTTTGTAGCGGTTATTCTCGCAAATTAATTGAGCTGGGCTATCGCGATGCGATGGATAAGGAGCAAGAATTACGCGCCTTTTTGTCTGAAAATCATGAAAACGTGAGCGAGCCCGATACCTGCGTGAAATAAGCCCAAATCACAAGTCGTGAGGTTAGAGGTCGGTAGTTTGCAATATTCACGTATGACGCTTTGTTAACAAAGCTTATTCCGTACTTACATAAGTGCCCACTTGGTCGAGTTGGCTGATAGAATAGTCTGTATCTATTGACTGGCCGTTGGAGTGCGTATGTTGCGTTGGCGTTTGGGGCATTTAGCCTTGTCTTTATTTTGCGCAGGCACCATTGCTTTTGCGCTGTACCTAGAAAAAACCCAATTTTTGAGCCCATGTCCGCTATGTATTTTTCAGCGGGTGGCTTTTATCACCTTTGGCTTGCTGTCTTTTTGCTCCGCCGCAATCCCAATGCCACGAATGAGCCGTTTTTGGCCTATTGTGTTGACTATCGTTGGGCTGGCAGGCGCGGGTGTGGCAGCAAGGCATGTCGCTATTCAGTATTTTATTGACCCAAGCAAATTGCCTTCTTGTGGGCCAGGGCTCAATTATTTAATGGAAACCCAACCGTGGTTACAGGTATTTAAAGGCGTGCTAACAGGGCATGGAGAATGTGGCGTGATTGATTGGAGCCTCTTTGGTTTATCGCTGCCGGTGATTGCGCTTATAGGCTTTAGTGGCTTGATCGTGGCAACTTGGGCTATCCGTGGCTGGCAGGCTAAAGCATGACGCTGACCGAGCTACGCTATATTGTTGCCGTGGCCAGAGAGCGCCATTTTGGCCGAGCCGCAACCAGCTGCTTTGTTTCGCAGCCCACTTTATCTGTGGCGGTAAAAAAGCTGGAAGAAGAGCTGGGCGTGGCGCTATTTGAGCGCTCGGCCAGCGATGTCAGCTTAACGCCCATTGGTGGGCGTTTGGTCGAGCAGGCGCAGCGGGTATTAGAAGAAGTGCAACTGATTAAGCAGCTGGCTGAACAGGGTAAAGACCCGCTGGCGGGCCCTTTGCGCCTTGGCATTATCTACACTATTAGCCCTTATTTATTGCCGCATTTAATTCCGCAGCTACGCATTGCCGCGCCGCAAATGCAAATTTTACTGGAAGAAAATTACACCGCCCGCTTGGTTGAAATGCTCAAGCAGGGTGAGATTGATGTGGCGATTGTGGCTGAGCCTTTTTTTGAAGCGGGCCTTGCTACCCAAGCGGTTTATGACGAGCCTTTTGTGGTGGCAACCCCTAAGGGCCATCCTTGGGAGAAAGAGACAGAGATCGACTCATCTATTTTGGCGGATGAAAATGTCTTGCTGCTTTCTTCTGGTAATTGCTTTCGCGATCATGTCTTGCAAGCGTGCCCAGATTTAAACCGTGAAAGCCTGCCAGTAGGTAGTTTGCAGCGTACTTTACAAGGCAGCTCGCTCACCACGATTCGGCATATGGTGGCTGGGGGCATTGGCGTAACCGTTTTACCGGCTTCATCGGTGAGTGCTGCAGATGATACTTTGCTAACGATTCGTCCTTTTAAAGAACCCATTCCAAGCCGCAGGGTGATTTTGGCGTGGCGACGGAATTTTCCGCGTGCTGCAGCAGTAGAGGCGGTGAGGCAAGCTGTGCTCAATACTTGCTTACCATCCGTAAGTATTTTGCAGGATGAGCCTATCCACTAAACTTTGTAGCTTGGTGTCGAGCAAAGCCAAGTATTTTCCAAATATCGGGCTGGATTTTGCTTGGTACCAAGCTAGGTTTAGTTGGCATACCGGCTGGGCTGTTAAAACTGGAGTATTGGCTAGGGCTTTGAAATAGAGCGATGAATTTATAATTGATATTATTTTTTAATCATGCTGAGCAACTGATTTACCCTTGATCTATTGACGCATATCACAGGAAGCACAATGAGCACTCCTATTATAATTATTGGTTCGGGTTTAGCGGCCTATAATTTTGCGCGTGAATTTCGTAAATTAGATCAAACCACGCCTTTAACCATTATTGCAGAAGACGCCGCTGATTTTTATTCTAAGCCGATGCTGTCTAATGCTTTGGCGGGCAATAAAACCGCTGATTCCCTGATTTTGAAATCTGCTAGCAAAATGGCCGAAGAACTCAGCGCAGCCATTCTGCCTTTTACTGAGGTGGTGGGGATTGATGCGGTTAATCAGCAGGTATTGCTGATTGATGGTCAAGCCTTGGTGTATCAAGATTTAGTTTTGGCTTTAGGTGCAGATCCTATTTACCTGCCTTTGGGCGGTAATGCGGGGGACGATGTTGTTTCTGTTAATAATATTCAAGATTACGCCGAATTTGCTGCCAAGCTGCCTGGCTTAACAACGGTAGGCATTCTGGGTGCGGGTTTAATTGGCTGCGAATTTGCCAATGATTTATTAGCCCTTGGCATTAAACCGATTGTATTAGAACCAGCGGCTTGGCCTTTGTCACGTTTATTGCCTGAAGCGGCGGGGCGTTATTTGGCGGCGCAATTAACCGCGGCAGGGGTGGAGTTTCATTTTGGTCTTGCGGCGCAAAATTATGATCATATGGAAGGGCGTTATTTAGTCGGATTAAATGATGGCTCGATTATTGAAGTGGGCATGCTGCTCTCTGCTGTGGGTTTGCGCCCGCGCACCCACCTTGCAAGTAGCGCAGAGCTCACGGTAAATCGCGGCATCGTGGTTGATCAAACTCTGCAAACCTCGCAGCCGCATATCTACGCACTAGGCGATTGTGCCGAAGTCATGGGCCTGAATTTACCTTTCGTGATGCCCATTATGCACTGCGCCCGTGCGCTGGCAGCCACATTGACCGGAATACCCACCCCCGTTAAATACCCCGCCATGCCTGTTTTAGTTAAAACACCAGCCTGCCCAACCGTCGTAGCCCCACCTGCCATCGGCGCGCAAGGGCAATGGCAGGTATCGGCCATTGAAGGCGGGATCGATGCCCGTTTTGTTGATGCGCAGGGGCAGTTGCTGGGCTTTGCGTTATTGGGTGCGGCAACAAAAGAGAAGCAGGCATTAACGGGGCAATTACCGGCTGTTTTGGTCTGAGAGTAGCTCGCCAAGCAGGCAATGTAGGAGTGGCTTTAGCTGCGAGTGCTTTTATAAGAATCGTTTTCGCAGTCCATGCCCGTGCTTTTGATTAAAGCGCGGGCATTTTTTATGCATATTTTATTTCTGAATAGGGGCTTGTGTCGCTTTTGCGAAAAAATCATGCTGAAATAGTCGCATTCTAAATACATTATGGTAGCTGCCACTGCTGAAGTATTCTTCAACTAATTCAGCTTCTTTCACAAAACCGCATTTCTCATAAATATGCACTGCTGCTAAATTAGAAACATCAACAACTAAATAAAGTTTACGCAGATTAAGGACTGAAAAAGCATAATTAGCCGCTAGCAGCGTGGCTTGTGTGGCGTAGCCTTTACCCTGCTGATCGGGCGCAATCATAATTTAATGAGGTAAACCCCCGGCTCTGCCGGGGGACTCACCAAGGTTTGACCTATACGTCGGTCGCTTTGAAACTTCTATCTCGACCAAAAGAAGGAGTTTCAAAGTGAAAGAATATCAAAGTT
>JBDKJX010000038.1:0-37531 GCA_039796405.1 Pseudomonadota bacterium | reverse complement strand
CAATGGCTTTGGATTTACAATAACGAGCGCCCGCATATGGGATTGGGCGGCATCACCCCGAAACAAAAACTGGCATTACATGCCTAGCCTCTACTTCTAAGTGAGCTTAAAAATGGGGGGATTACCAGGGAGAAAAGCTCTATCTATCGCCGGTGCTGGATTTATACAATGGGGAAATTATCGCTTTTGAAATGGCGCGCCGCCCGGTATTTGCGCTGGTCAGTCAAATGCTAAAGAAAGCTTTAGCCAAACTGAGCGTGGATGAAAAACCGCTGCTGCATTCAGATCAGGGTTGGCAGTATCAAATGGCAGGGTATCGGCAGCAATTGGCAGAGAAAGGGCTGGTGCAAAGCATGTCAAGAAAAGGGAATTGCCACGATAATGCCACGATGGAAAGCTTCTTTGGCACGTTGAAATCAGAGTTCTTTTACCAAGAAAAATTCGCCAGTCTTGAGCAACTAGAGCAAGGCATCGTGGATTACATCCATGACTATAACCACGACCGAATCACGCTGAAGTTAAAAGGGCTGAGTCCTGTGCAATACAGAACCCAGCCCTTGAACGCCTAGTTTTGAAACTGTCCAACTAATTGGGGTAAGTTCATAGATGGGCTTTTTGCATTATCACAAGACACGCAGAATCAAATTTTTTGCATCACCGCCGCAAAGAATGCATCGGCCTGATGCAGATGCGGCGATAGTTTGAAGTAAGGGCCGGTTAGTGCGATTTCTACTTGCTCGGCTTTCAGCAACTCTGGCGCATCGAGTAGTTTGAAATCTGGATTGGCGGCAAGGAAGGCCTCAACAATGGCTTCGTTTTCAGATGGCAAAAAGCTGCATGTGGCATAAACCAAGCGCCCTGCAGGTTTCACTAGGCGGGATGCAGAGGCCAAAATGCTGGTTTGCATAGCGTTCAACTCAAGCACGCTGGCTGGGTTTTGGCGGAATTTCAAGTCTGGGTTACGGCGTACTGTGCCCATGCCAGAGCAAGGTGCATCCACCAATACCGCGTCAATTTTGCCAACTAGGCGTTTAATTTTTTGATCATTTTCGCTAGAAATCAGCTGCGCGTTCACGTTGGATAGACCCGATCTGGCCAAGCGTGGCTTGAAGTTATTCAGGCGCTTTTCTGATACATCAAAGGCGTACAAGCGGCCGCTAGAATTCATCATTGCGCCCAAGAGCAGGGTTTTACCGCCCGCACCCGCGCAGAAATCCACCACCATTTGGCCGCGTTTTGCGCCGGTTAACAGGCCCAAAAGCTGGCTGCCTTCGTCTTGTACTTCTACACGGCCTTCGGTAAAGGCGCGATATTTGTTGATGGCAGGCTTGCCCGTTACACGCAGGCCCCAAGGTGAGTATGGCGTTGGCGTGGTATCAATTCCACCCACGTCTTTTAGCTCGGCAGCGACTTGTTCGCGTTTGGCTTTTAAGCTGTTTACACGCAGATCCAGCGCCGCAGCGCCTTGCAGGCCCGCGCCAAGCGCTAGGATATCGGTATCACTCATGCCACCGGCGATTAAATCTGCCACCACCCATTCTGGCAAATCAGCACGCACATAGACCGGTGCTTCAGCTAGTTTTTTGCTTTTGCATAGGGCAAAGGTGTCTTTTTCGGTGTCTGGAAACCAATCGCCACATTCACGCAGATTACGACGCTCCACCACCACTAAATAAGCAGTGAGTAGGCTACGTGCATTGCCCGGGCCACCCAAAACCCACTCTAGGCGGATTTTATTGCGCAAAATGCCGTAAACGCACTCGGCGATCATATGGCGATCTTGGCCGCCCAGATTGGGGTTGCTGCGAAAGAAACGCGACATGGTGGCATCGGATGGGGCGGCAAAAACCAACATTTCAGAGAGAACAGAAATGGTGGCGTGGTATCGGTTATTGTTTAAAGCAATCATGTCTTTTATCTTCGCATCATGCGGTTAGAGTTGGCGTTACGGCTGTTGCTTGGGGGTTCCAACACCATTTCGCCATTAATTTTGATATCGTTGGCCCAGATATCGAAGCTACCTTCGCTACCTAGCGATAATGTCATCCGTACGGGCATGTTATGCCACTGTGGCGCTAGCCAGAAATCAAACGTTCGGTCCTCAAAGCGCCCGCGCAGCAAAACGGCTTCGATCTGTCGATCACCAAGATGCAAGCGGGCTTGGCCGCTGATTTCAAACGGCACGTCGTTATAAATTTTTCGGCCACTGGCAATGGTGAAAGTAAAGTCTTTCATTTTTGCGCCTTGCAGGGCCAGTTGAAAAGCAGCAGAAAAAATATCCTGATCGCCTGTTTTTAGCGCTTCAAGCTTACTACTACCACCGTCATTTAGCGTGACTTGCTTTGCCTTCCAATCAAATAGAGCCTCATTAATCACTTTGCCGTCACGATAATCGGCAAAGCGTTGTGGGATAACCCCCTCGGGGCCTACCTCGCCATTGCTAATAAATTCGCGCGACTTAGAAAACAAAGCGCCGCGCAACTTCAAAGCATAGTGCCCAGCTTCAGCTTTCCAACTCATACGGATCGGAAAGATCCCATAAGCATAGGTAATTTCTACCTGCGCCGGATAGCTTTGCTCCAACATCAAGGGGCTTTCTTTTAATGGCGGCAATGTTGATTCAGGCTGCAAGTCCACAATAACTTGCGCTACTTGCGAAGCCACCTCAGGCACACTACTTGCCACAGCCACTACAGGTTTTGCCACTACCGCACTGGCTGCGCTAGCCGGTTCAGAAGCTTTTGCCACGGACACCGCACTCGCAACCGTTTTCACTTTGGCTTTAGGCTGCGCCTTGGGTGGGACCGGCGCAATGGGCTGCGGTTTTTGCTCTGTTTGCAAATACACGACCTGGTTTTCAACGGGCTTAACCCCAGCCAGCCCTGCCGGTTTACTACTGGCGGCATCTTCAATCGCGCTTAATTTTTGCGTGACTTTTTTAAGCTCGCTCTCTGTAAAAGGCTTTTGCGTGACCCAAGCATAAATTTGCTCGTTAAAAATCCAGCCCAAATGCAATAGCATCGATAACAGCGCGGCCACACTCAGTAATAAGCTCGGCCAGCGCCCCATCACAACACCGGCGGGGAAATCAAAACAGCAGCAGGGCTATAGCTAGCTACACGCACCTTGCCATCCACAATACTTAGTTTATCTTCAACAAACCAGCGTACTGCCTGCGGGTAAATGAGATGCTCTTGCACCAGCATTCTGCCGGATAAACTCTCTACGCTATCATCATCAAGCACAGCCAAAGCGGCTTGCAAAATGATGGGGCCATGATCTAGCTCGGCAGTCACAAAATGCACGGTGCAACCCGCCACTTTTACGCCATCAGCCAAGGCCCGTGCGTGCGTGTTTAAGCCGGTATAGGCAGGCAAGAGCGAAGGATGGATATTGATGAGACGGCCCGCATAATGATTTACAAAATCAGCCGTTAAGATGCGCATAAAGCCCGCCAGCACGATCAGATCTGGCGCATAGCCATCGATCAGCGCGGCTAGGGCCGTATCAAACGCCTCACGCCCAGCGTAGAGCTTATGATCCAGTACAGCGGTAGCCATGCCACGCTCTGCGGCCCACACCAAGCCTGCGGCATCGGGGCGGTTGGCAATCACGGCGCAGATATTTGCCCCCGCAATTTGCGCATCCACAATGGCTTGCATATTGCTGCCACGGCCAGAAATCAAAATAACAATATTTTTCATAAGTCTCAAAAGCGAAAGGGCGAGGTAAGAGCCCTCGCCCTGTATTGTAGGGTGGGCACGCCTTGGTGCCCACGCGTGCTGATATAAACACGCGGGTACGGCATACCGTACCCCTACAGCCATTTATGCAACTTGCGTTTGGTGCTCATCACCCACGCGGGCACGAATCGTACCCAGTGTGTAAACGGTTTCACCTTCGGCTTCAAGCAGGGCAATCGCGGCGGCAGCTTGATCTGCCGCCATAATGACCACCATGCCTACCCCACAGTTAAAGGTGCGGTACATTTCTTGCGCGTCCACATTGCCTTCTTTTTGCAGCCATTGGAATAACTTAGGCATGGTCCAAGATTGAGCGTCGATAGCCGCAACCACATTACTTGGCAAGACACGAGGCACGTTTTCGCTGATACCACCACCCGTGATATGCGCCATCCCTTTGACGGTCATCGCTTGCATAAGTTTCAGCAGCGGTTTGACATAAATACGGGTTGGAGCCATTACCACATCGGCCAAACTTTTGCCGCCGTCAAATTCTGCAGCGTAATCTGCTTCAGCACGGTGCATAATTTTACGCACCAAGCTGTAACCATTGGAATGCGCGCCATTCGATGCCAAACCAAGTACCACATCACCCGGCACGATATCGTCGCCCGTAATGATTTTGCTTTTCTCTACCACGCCAACCGCAAAGCCAGCCAGATCGTATTCGCCCGCAGGGTACATACCTGGCATTTCGGCCGTTTCACCACCGATCAGTGCACAACCTGCCTGCTCACAACCAAAGGCGATACCACGAATCACTTCAGTTGCATTTGGCACATCTAGCTTGCCGCAGGCAAAGTAATCAAGGAAGAACAATGGCTCGGCACCCTGTACCAAGATATCGTTCACGCTCATCGCAACCAAATCAATGCCGACTGTATCGTGGCGATTTAGCTCGAAAGCGAGCTTGAGTTTAGTACCCACACCATCGGTGCCGGACACCAAAACAGGCTCTTGGTATTTTTTACTGATTTCGACTAAACCGCCGAAACCGCCAATACCACTCAACACCTCTGGGCGCATGGTACGCTTGGCGTAGGGCTTAATATTTTCAACCAACTGATCGCCGGCATCGATATCGACACCCGCATCGCGGTAGCTCAAGCTTTGATTGGTCATGCAAGGCCTCGTGAAACTGGCAGCGCCACTAGTGGCTTCTGCGCTAGAATGGCGAACATTCGTTATATTAGTGCAGATGAGTGTCCCTAAAAGGGATAGCACCTGCTGCAAAGCAAAGCATTTTATCGCATCTTGTGAAAAAACACCCGCACGCTCGTCATCGACCCAATGGAGCCCCTCCCGCATGAAGCAACTCGTGCTGGACTTACAACTGCCAGCCCCGCCCTCTTTTGAGAACTTTATTCGAGGCGAAAACGCCGAGCTACTCTACCAACTTGGTTGCTGGAGCCTTGGTGAGGGAGACGTACGTTTTCTCTATCTGTGGGGAGAACGCGGCAGTGGCAAGAGCCACTTACTCGCCGCCGCGCGCGCCATGCTGCCCGCTGGCGCTCAAATCTTTTTTACCGATGCCGCCTACGACGCGCTGCCTAGCTCGCTGCCGCAAGAAGCCTCTCTGATCGTCGATAATGTTGAGGCGCTGAGCCGCGATGAGCAGATTCGCTTATTTGATCACTTTAATACGCTGAAAGATGGCGGTGGGCTGCTGCTAGCCGCTGGCTCTAAACCGCCCATGCTGCTGCTACTTAGACCAGATTTAAGCACGCGTTTAGGTTGGGGCTTGGTGTATCAACTGAAACCGTTATCCGATCCTGAAAAAGCCGACGCCCTTAAGCGCCGCGCCTTTAGCTTAGGTTTTGAGCTAAGCGATGATCTAGCCGATTATCTACTACGCCACGCTTCACGCGATTTACCCACGCTGTATCAGCATCTGGATATCGCCAATCATCTTTCCCTGACGGAAAAACGCCCAGTAACCGCGTCTTTGCTCAGAGAAGTGATTCGGGGCATTGGACAAAGTAAACCCGAGCTGGGGGAAAGCTCGGATTTCTTTAGATAAAAAATAAATTTAAGTTTTAGACGGAGAATGTTGATGGAGTGAGGCGCGCTGCGCTTCGAGTGCATCCTACGCTACTGCGTAACATCAGCTAGGCAAGGAACACGACTCAGGGTAATAGCCGTATACCGATACTTGCTCTTGTGCCCGCATATGGGGCCCCCCAACAATCAACGGTGGGAGTATAGACAGTGGTACTTCTTACCACCGTTCCTGCCCCAGTGATTAAATTGCCGTTGTCCCCGTTATCTATCAGTCTATCCAAAGCACATACCATGCGAGAATCGGCAATTGCTGCCGCACCCGTTACGGGTACTCCGGCACCATTAGTGAATGACAAATAATTAGTCCCTGCAGGAGGAAAAAAGGCGGAAGTAGAAACAGAAACACTCCAAGGAGTACCAAATGACGACTGAACATCGGCAGCAGTCAATAAACCAGCGTTTTGGAGTTGAATCAGCGCCGAACCTGCCTCAGCGGCCGAGCCCAATATGCCATTTTTCGCCCCAGCACATGGAGTAAAAGTCCCCAAAACTTGAAGAGCAGCACACCCATCACCGGGATAAGCCCCATACCTTTCAAAATAAATATTGAATGCCGCCTGAATTTTATTATATTGGGCGGCCATGCTCTTCACCTTCGCCCCATCAATCAAATCCTTGCCTTTAAACGCCATCCCTAAAATCAAGCCGATAATCACCAGCACAATGGCTAACTCAACCAAGGTAAAGCCTGTTTGCTTAGCATGGCCCTTGCATTGCTTGATACTCATCGCTCCGCTCCTTCGTAGATATAGTCCTATGTGGCATGCAATCCATAAAAGCATTAGATTATAGAGCCTTACAGTACTTATAGACCAAATCCTGCAGCTCAGCTTTTTTTAGGTAAATGACGATTTAGCAATGATGTAATTGCCTCTCTTAAAGGCCCATCCTCCAAAGTGGCAGATAGCTCAGAAAAAGCCACGCAAGCCCCTTCTTTTAAGTATAAGTCTTTGCTTCGCATGGCCTTTGTGCTTTGCAAACCAACTTGCACCTTAGGCAAGATTGCGGTAGCTTTCCATCCGCCGGCTTGCAGTGCGGCCAAAATCTGTGGGGCAAATTGACGCACCCTTGATGCAGCAGCACTGCCACTCACACCAATTAATATAGTATCGCCGGACCAAGCCACTCCAATACAATGACTCGCCATCGCTGGCGGCAGCACACCCCGTACTTGGGTTAAAACTCTCGCCAAATCATCCACCTGATGCATCAGGCTGGCGAGCTGTCGATCATTTCCTACCTGCTTCAGAGTGGTTTTTTTCAGCATTAAAATGGTTCGCAAAGGTTAAATTCAATGAATATCATTGTGATGTCTAATCGGCTAGGCAAAACGGTTTCGCTCGATAGCCGACAAATTATAAGCTTAGCCCTGCTTATGCTTTTGCTGGTGGCGTCAATCGCTTTCGCCCTGGGCTCTCTAATCAAACCTAGTTCTAATCAAGCGCTATGGCGATTAATGCCGGGTAGTAATAACACCCGCCAAACTGAAATCGACGCACTCGCCATTCGTGTAGGCGAGCTACAGGCCAAATTACTCCGTTTAGATGGGCTAGCCAGCCAAGTTGGCAATAAAACCGGTATTGATATCAAGCCGTTTTTATCTAGCCAACCCGTGCCACGGGGCGGGATACAACACTCGGGCACCCCCTTAACGGCCACAACCCTTGGCAATGAAATTGATGCGGCAAGCAGCAGCTTAAACGCGAGGCTAGATCAACTCGCTTTAGCAGAAAGCATCTTACTGCAGCCAAAAGCATGGCAACTTCCTTCCAAAGCACCGCTGAATGTAGGTTTACAATCATCAAGCTTTGGCAAAAGGATAGATCCCTTTAATGGCAATCAAGTCTTTCATGAAGGGATCGATTTTGTGGGCGAAAGCGGCACACCCATTATGGCCGCAGCGACGGGTAAAGTCAGCTTTGCGGCCTTCCACCCCCAATATGGTAATATGGTTGACTTAGATCATGGCAACGGAATCACTAGCCGCTATGCTCATGCCTCCAAATTAGCCGTAAAAGTAGGTGAGCAAGTCAACGCTGGCCAGACCATTGCCTTATTAGGAAGCACAGGGCGTTCAACGGGGCCACATCTGCATTTTGAGATTCGCTACAAGGGAATTGCACAAAACCCTTTACGCTTTATTGGCACTGCCACGAATGAAGTTAATATTGCTGCGACAAAATCCGGCGATTGATCTTGAATTTTGATTAAAACAGTCGCATATACGGCGGATTAGGATGTTCTAACCGCCGTTGTCACACTAACCGGGCCTTGCCCATTGCTGGTAGCTTTAGATGATTGCAAATTTGCTCAAAAAAGTTTTCGGAAGTCGTAATGACCGCCTGCTCAAACAATATGGCACCATCGTAAAGCAGATCAACGCGCTCGAAGCCGGTATTGCAGCGCTATCTGATGATGACTTGCGGGTTAAAACGGCAGAGTTCCGAACGCGCGTCGCTCAAGGTGAAACGCTTGATCAAATTCTGCCAGAAGCCTTTGCTGTTTGCCGCGAAGGTTCTAAGCGCAGCTTAAGCATGCGTCATTTTGACGTACAGCTAATGGGTGGCTTAGCGCTACACCAAGGCAAGATTTCTGAAATGCGTACCGGTGAAGGTAAAACACTGGTTGCTACCTTGCCCGCCTATTTAAATGCCTTATCAGGCAATGGCGTACACGTTATTACCGTGAATGATTACCTCGCCAGCCGCGATGCGGCCACAATGAGCAAGCTCTATAACTTCTTAGGGCTAACTTGCGGTGTGAATCTGGGCCAAATGCAGCACGACGATAAGCAACAAGCTTACGCCTGCGATATTACTTACGGCACCAATAATGAATTCGGCTTTGATTACCTGCGCGACAATATGGTGTTCACCGTGGGTGAGCGCGTACAGCGCAAACTCAACTACGCTATTGTCGATGAAGTGGATTCGATTCTGATCGATGAAGCGCGCACCCCTTTGATTATCTCTGGCCCTGCTGAAGACAGCATCGAGATGTATCAACTGGTTAACGATATCCCCAGCAAGCTGACTCGCCAATCTGAGGAAGAATCAGAAGGCGATTTCTGGGTGGATGAAAAAGCCCACTCAGTACTGCTCTCTGAAGCAGGCCACGAGAAAGTTGAGGCTATCCTCAGCCAAAAAGGCCTGCTAAAAGAAGGTGACAGCCTTTATTCTGCGATCAATATCAGCTTGGTTCATCACCTTTATGCTGCAATGCGCGCCCATTCCTTATTCCTGCGCGATCAGCACTATGTAGTGACCGACGAAGGCGAGATTGTCATCGTTGACGAATTCACTGGCCGTTTAATGTCTGGCCGCCGCTGGTCTGAAGGCTTACATCAAGCGGTTGAAGCCAAAGAAGGCGTGGAAATCAATCAAGAGAACCAAACTCTTGCCACGATTACCCTGCAAAATTACTTCCGCATGTATAGCAAGCTATCAGGTATGACCGGTACTGCTGATACTGAAGCTTACGAATTCCAGCAAATTTACGGCCTAGAAACCGTGATCGTGCCAACGAATCGCCCTATGGTGCGTGACGATAGACAAGATCAGGTTTACAAAACCGCTGGCGAAAAATACAACGCCATCATTGCCGATATCAAAGGCTGCCAAGAGCGTAAACAACCCGTCTTGGTAGGTACGACTTCGATTGAGCAATCTGAGCTGCTCTCTGAAATGCTGGAAAAAGACGGCTTCAAGCACAATGTGCTGAACGCCAAACAGCATGCGCGTGAAGCCGATATCGTAGCCCAAGCAGGCTCGCCTGGCGTCATTACCATTGCCACCAATATGGCGGGTCGTGGTACCGATATCGTGCTGGGCGGTAATATCGAGCGCGAAATCAAAGCCGTTGAGCAAGACACTGAGCTGAGGGATGCCGACAAACTCGCCAAAATTGCAGCCATGAAAGCCGATTGGAAAATCATCCATGACGCGGTAGTGGCAGCAGGCGGCTTGCATATTATTGGTACTGAGCGCCATGAATCACGCCGTATTGACAACCAGCTGCGTGGCCGTTCTGGCCGCCAGGGCGATCCAGGTTCCAGCCGTTTTTATCTATCGCTAGAAGACTCCTTACTGCGTATTTTTGCAGGGGATCGCGTGGCAATGGTGATGGATCGCTTGAAAATGCCTGAAGGCGAGCCAATTGAAGCGGGTATGGTTTCCCGCGCGATTGAATCTGCTCAGCGCAAGGTTGAAGGCCGCAACTTCGATATTCGTAAGCAATTGCTAGAATATGACGATGTGTCTAACGAGCAGCGTAAGGCCATTTACGGCCAGCGTAATGAAATATTAGAAAGCGAAGAAGTCAGCGACACCATCAGCGCAATGCGTGACAGCATGATTAGCGATCTATTCGATTCGTTTATCCCTGTCGACTCAATGGAAGAGCAATGGGATGTCGTGGGCTTAGAGCGCGCTCTGGGCGAGCTAAATATCGAGCTAGCGATTGCTGACTGGGTTAAAAACGATACCACGCTCACCATTGAAGCGATGAAAGAGCGCGTACAAGTGGCTGCGGCAGAAAGCTATAACACCAAAGTTGAACTCGCTGGCGAAACCACTTTCCGCCAGTTTGAACGCTCGGTATTGCTGCAACACGTCGATCAAAGCTGGCGTGAGCATTTGTCATCGCTAGATCATTTACGCCAAGGTATTCATTTGCGCGGCTATGCACAAAAGAACCCTAAGCAAGAATACAAACGTGAAGCGTTCGAGCTGTTCTCGCAACTATTAGACAGCATCAAACGTGAGGTCATGCAAATTGTGATGACCGTACAAGTACGCTCACAAGAAGATGTAGAAGCCGTGCGCCCACAAGAAATCCCTGCTTCGGCACTGCAATTTAACCATGCCGATCTAGAAGCCATCTTAGCCAGTGGTGACGATGAGCAAATCAAAGCCGCTTTGATGCAGGCAATGCAAGCAGAAGGCGGCCCAAAGCTGCAATTCTCTGGCGTATCCCGCAACGATGCCTGCCCATGCGGCTCTGGCAAGAAGTTTAAACACTGCCACGGCCAAGTGGCTTAAGCGCTTCACCCGCGATGGAGAACAAAAACCCCACATGATGTGTGGGGTTTTTTTATGTCTGAAATATCTCAACTAAGGCAACTTCCCTGCCGCCAGCATTTTGGCAATCAGGGTGGCTGGGCTAATCCATTCCGTTATATCGTCGTACTCTTCATCGGCCCCCGTTGCCGTGTCATCATCCACGCGTAACTTGCTAACAAAGCGGGTGTTGATGCTGGTGTTTTCCTGCTCATCCGCCGATCCGGCGCTGCCATTGGGTGGGCCATGGCGAAATGGCATCACGATCACGGCCACAACCTGCGCCGCCAGTGGCGTGGCCGCAGCCGCCGTGGCAAAGATATCAATATCACCTCGTGAACAAAGCATAAAGCTCATCCCCACCGGCGCGATGCTTCCTGCCGGGCAGCCTGCTAGGGTCTGGTTGCTGTCGGTCACAGCAGCAGGCACAGAGGGCGGGCCGTTATCGGCAAAGTCGCTTGTGACACGGTAAATAAAAGCTTGGCCGTAAGGGTCAGTCGATTTGGCTAGCCCCAGCGTTGCCCCAGGAATAGTGCCTTGCGCGCGGTTGCAGCTGCCATTGGCGGCTCTGTCCTCCAGATACGTCGTTAAAGCGGGGTTGGCCGGGCAGGGTAAATAACCATTTTGCACAGCAAAACCCAGTAAAGACTCTTTTATCTCAGCCAATTGGCTGCGCCCTTCATTGCTGCGCTGGGCATCGCTTTGCGCTTTGAATGCCCCCAAGCCCCCTGCCAGCATAATGCCCACAATCACCAGCACAATCGCAATTTCAGCCAGGGTAAAGCCGCTCTGCTTCATGGTCTTTCCTTTGGTGCGTACAGCCATTTTGATAGCGCCGCACTCGTGGTATAGCGGTAATAGAGGCCATCATTGCCCGTATCGCTGTCTTTCAGTTTGGCATATTGATTACCTGGCAAAACATTCCAGGCCGTTTGATTGATATTGCTGGGAAAAGCAGGCGGAACCGCGCTGCTGGTCACCGGATCCAGATAATTACTCAGGCTGGCCCTTGCAGCCACGGTGCTGCGTAGCTGGCCGGTTTGCGCCACGCCCGCACTCATCAACACCGCCTCCACCCTTAATAAATCGGCCGGTAGTTGTAAATTCAGTAACAGAATGGCAGGCAAAGTGCAGCTGGGGGTATTGGCCACCGCATAAAAAAACACCTGTTCCCAGCGGTTGCGATAGAGCCAGTCATATTCAGTCAGCAGGCTTTGCCACTGGGCCAGGCTAGCCATTGTGGCGGGCATATTGACTGGGTTAACCAGATAGCTGGCAGAAACAGGTAAACCCACGCCGGTTAACTCCACCGATCTGGATGGGCGTCCCTGACACAGCGCTGGGTTAGGCGCGCAGCCAGCAGGTAGCACCGTCGCCGCTCCGGCTTGAGTACAAACGGCATCATTGGCCTGGGCCGGGAAAGGTAAGCCCACATCCAGAGGATTCACCGGCGCAGGCAATAGCCGCTTGCTACCCACTTGCCGCGCCCATAGATCAAAGAGCTGCTGGTATTCTTTTGCCGCCCTCTGCTCTAAAGGGCGCATCAGCTCGCTGCGCCTTATAGTCACCAGCCGGTCATTCAGGGTGGGGTTGCCATTTGCATCCAGCCGGGGGCCATCTAAATAACGCCCCAGTGTGGCATTGAAATTAGCGTAATTATTCGGCGCGGCAAGGCAAGCCCCGCCAAGGGTTAAGCGGTTGCATTCCAGATAATTATTCGGGTTGCGCTGCTGAGCTGCACTATTGCGATTCTGCCCGGCCAAGACCGCACCTGGGGCCATAATCACCACGACAACCGGATCGGCAACATCGGACAAAGCCTGCGTGCCGTTACGGGCGGCCGCCTGAAACCAAGGGTTGGGGACCTGCGGGGCCGTATCACTATTTAGCGGCACATTCCTGCGTTCTTGAAAACCATCCACCACCGCCATCCAGAGTGGCTCACCCGAGCTATCACGCAATTCAGCCGATTGATAACTACGCCAGGGAAAGCGCCCAATACGGGCCGCTGCACCAAGGCAGGCCGCGCCATTTAATCCACTCTGCCCATAGGCCGCTTCGCCAGGAATATTCAAATCAGGGCAGAAAAATTCACCGGGGCGGGTGATAGGAACGGTATTGAAACGCTTGGCAATGGCTTCGGCGAGGACAATTTTCTTCGCCTCTGCCAGGACTTGTTGGGTCTGCTGCTCACGCAAGATGGCAAAACGATGGGCACTAAATCGCGACAACACCGCTGTGGCAATGCCCAGCCCCAGCACCATCAAGAGCATCAGAGCAATGGCACCCCGCTGATTTCCCATGAAGGTTATTCCTGCGCAGGCTGGTAGATATCCCGCTTCGCCCCTGTTTGCCTGGAGATCGTTTGCCCTACTTTCAAGCCAGAGGGAAGCGGGATACGGCTAAGCTCACCATTTACCCAGCGCAGCTTTTTACCATTACGGCTAATTTCGCCATCTAATCTAAACGTATCAATGACCGCAGACGCTTCTGCCTGCGGCCTTCCATCTCCCCTTGATAAGGCACGCTCAGCAGGGCTAAAAAATAACTTGCCCCAATCTGCATGAGCCAACATGCTAGGGAACAGCATCAGCAAAAATCGGTACTTCATTGGCTCACCTCCCCCTCGGGCGGAGCAATAGGGCCGATGCTCAGCCACTCAATATCACACGCCACTTTTATTCTAGCCTCCTCAGTGCGCGTTAAGACGCATTGCTCAGGAGCTGGCCAGCCAGGCAGGTACTGCAACCCTGCTAGGACATCTGAAAACACCTCTTCATTTTTAAGCTCAAAGCTCAATTGCATTTTGCTGCCATATAGCTGCACGTTTTCCACCACCGCGCTCAAAGGGCGCTGTGGCTCCAGCCGGAAAGCTATCTTCAGCTGCGGCACTTCTCGATTTAATTCAGTTAAGTATTCAATCCAATCTAGCCGATGCTCCACATTGATGATGCCCTGTCGGCTTAAGCGCTGATAAAGCGCGCCGTATTGCACGGCATTATTCCACGCGGTTTCTTGGGCATCAGCTTGCAACGTTAAGCTTTGCAAATGGCTACGCAAAACCTGCTGCTCGGCTTGCATATAGCCTAGATAAGTTTGTGTAAGGCCAATAAGCAGCAGCGCACAGACCAGCGCTGCGCCACTTAGGATTAAATCGTGACGAATAAATTGCCAGGCTTGTCCAACTATTTTCATGGTGCTTTTGGCCCCCAACTTAAGCGCAGCACAAAATCAACCCGCTTATCATCGTCTGCGTCCGCCAGCACCTGCCCCTCCACTCTGGCTGTGGAGCTAATGTTTAAAGGCAATTGCAACGTCTCTACTTTTACATTTGGTAAGGCAGATAAGCGGCTACTCAGGCGATTTACACTGTTTAAGGCTTGCCGATACTGCTGTGAAAATGGCTCAACCCGCCCTTGTAACTCCAAAACCACGGGCTGCTGAGCCACCTCAGCCGGTACCTCAGCTGAGGCTTGGGCAGCAGGCTCTACCGGCGCACGGCCAGAGCGCCAACGTAGCTCATCTAAGCTTAACTCAGGAAACTCCAGCAAAACTTGGCTGACTTGTTGCAGTGTTAATTCGATATCAGGCCAAGTCAGCAAGTGCTGGTTATATAGCTCATGCACCCCTTTCATGGCGGCCGGATCACTGGCATTGCTTTGCTTGAGCAAGAGATTAAAACGTCGCAAACGCTCATCAATTTGCGCCGTTTTTTTCAAGGATTGGTTATTTGAAGCCTGCACATCGCTCGCATCTTGCATCGCCAAGCCGCTCCAAATCAGCACAAAAAACAAACCAACAAACGCGCCATAACGCAGTAGCCGCCCCCATTTTTGCCAAGTCGAGTGGATTAAATGCTTGGCTTGCCCGTAATGGTTGGCGGGTGGACGCAGCATCAGCCAGCTGCATAAAATACTAAGCAGCGAATCTCCAGCAGGAAGCCGTAGTTTTTGCGCCAATAAGCCCAGTGGCACATCACTAATCGTAAAATGCCCCGCATCTCCACTGGCTTGCAAACGCTGGCTGATCGCGGCTTGGCAATCTAAGCCATGAGGCGCCACCACGGCCAATTGCACTTTATCGTCACGGCCAAGCATGCGTAAGGTCGATAAATATTGCCTAGCGCGTAAAGACTCAAGCACAATCACTTCGGCCATACGCACCGCGTCTTGCAAATCTATTCCTTCTGGCAAGCTGCTCACGCGGCTAAATTTAAGCCCTTCTGCCGATAAATACGTCTGCCGCATACCACCGTCAGAGCTAAATGAAATCAACAAATAATGTGCAAGCCCTAAACCTGAGCGATGCATCATTTCCCCTGCCAACAGCGCCACCGAGTAAATGCCTTGCAACACTACTTTTTTCTCTAATAAGGCATTCACTACCGCATCAATCGGCGCAGCAGGGCTTAAAGCCGATAGCAATACCTGATCTTGCTCTCCCTTTTTCCCTTCTTTTTGCACAATAAAGCGGCGATAAGGCGTGGTACGGTAGTTTTGCTCTAAACGGCGCATTAATAAGGCACGGCGATCTGCTTTGCTCAAATGGGGAGTAGATTCCAATTGAAAATCTTCTTCCACCACATCCACTAATAAACTAAAAACAAACTCTTTACGCTGCTCCAAATAAATTAAAAACGCTTCTTTCCCCATATCATCTAAACCAAAGCAAGCCTCTTCAATTAATTGGCCTTGCTCTATATGCAAGGCAATTAACTGTGTATTAGATAATAAAAGGGTGCGGTGAATATGGCTCATCGTATTTTGCTAATCGTATCGAATATCGGCCCCAGCACTGAGGACATAATCCACGCCAAAATCAGCCCCAATACCACGGTAAGCGAGGGCTCAACGAGGGCTTGCACGCGCTCAATAGATTCTTTGACATCACGGTTATAAAAATAGGAGATATTCATCAAAGCATGATCCAACTGCCCTGTACCCTCGCCCACTTTTAACATGCGTAATACCAAGGGAGGGAACATTTTTTCCTGACTAAAACTCGCCGTAACCCCCTGCCCCTCTCGAATTTGCGCCTGAATACGCTGTAAAGATTCGGCCACAACGCTATTGCTGACAATTCCTTCTGAAATCTTAATGCAATCCAAAATAGGAATCCCCGCCGCATACATCAGTGCAAAAAAATTAGCAAAACGTGCCAAAATAATTTTATGTAAAATAGGGCCAAAAGGTTTAATGACTATTTTCCAGCCATCAAATTGATGCCTAAATTTTTCATCATGGCGCAGGCGAAAACGAATTGAAAAAAACAAAATAACAGGGGTACTAAATATCGCCCACCAATAATTAATAAATACATTGGAAATGGCAATCAATATTCTTGTATTTAAAGGCAAGGTTTGCGACATTGCAGCCACAAAAGAAACGAGTTGTGGCACTAAATAAATCATTAAGAAGGTAATCACCCCAAGCACCAATACCCCCACAAAGGCAGGGTACATGATGATTTTTTTAGTTTGAGAGATCAATTCATCTTGCCATTTTAATGAATCGGTTAAATTAAGTAATACTTCAGGTAATTTACCGCTGGCTTCTCCTGCTTTAATTAAATTTACATAAATAGCATCAAAAACCTGTGGATGTGCCGCCAAAGCCTGCGAAAACTGGCTGCCCCCTTCAATATCTTCAATTAAATTGGCAATCACGGCACGAAAGTGCGGCTCTTCTAAGCTATCGCGCAAATCAGATAGCCCCTCCAAAATAGACACCCCTGCCCGTGTTAGCTGCTCCATATGAAAAGTAAAAGTAATCAGCTCACGCCTATCTACTTTTTTACCCCCCAAAACACCGCCTACGGAGGCCTCATTAGCGCGAATCAGGCTGAGGCCCAAGCGCTCTAAACGCAGCTCTAAATCTGCTAGGTTATTAGCTTCTGACTTACCCTTTTTTATTAAGCCAGCGCTATCTACAGCACGATAGATAAACTGCATCTGCTTCCCTTATTTGTGCGCAATCAGCGCTAAGATTCCTTGCTTCTGTAATGCTAAGAAAGCACGGCCTACCCCTACAGTGGTTGCTGGCCTAATCATACAAATTTAAACCACGCTCAAGAAAGATGCCTCCACCACCGCGTGGAACGTCTTTTTCATAAAGTATTTTTTCTAGCTTCAACAAGCAGTAGGCATTGAGCGTTAAATTATGTTTAGTGGCTTGCGCCACCAATTGCGCCTTGGTCATTTTGTCGATTCGCAGCGTTAAGGTGGTGAGGTTTGCTTCGCTATTGGTCGAAAAGATTTTATCCTTGCGCCAAGGACAGTATTTTTCGACCCACTCCTCAGCCTGCTCTAGAGAGATGGGCGTCAGAACATCCGCTGCAGCGGCTTTTTCCTTTTCCATAAAGGGGTGAGGAATATTGTGCTCAACCAAAAAATATTGATCTTTCTTGGTGCGATAAAGATCAATGATATAAGGCGTGCCCTGATCGTCTTTTGACTCGGTATGCATATGGCAATTTAAGGCTGTGCGAGTGTTATACGTTTTGCCATCAATCACTCGTGAGATATGTTCGCGTATATACATTGCAATCCTCCTTATTTAACTTAGCCCACTCGGTCAGTTAGATCGATCACTCGGGAAATTTCTGCCAGCGAGGTCATGCCGTCGATCACGTGGCGGCAGGCATCATCGGCCATGGTTTTAAAGCCCTGTACTTCAGCGGCTTTTTTCATTTCCAGCCGAGTAGCACGTCTGGCGATCAGCTCATCCAGCTCAACGCTCATTTTTAATACTTCCATCACCGTAATCCGGCCCTTATAACCTTGGTGATCACACTTTGGGCAGCCTGCTGGGCGATAAATTGTGAGCTCTCCCACCTCTTCAGGTACGCCAAGTAAGCGCCGTTCAAAGTCATCTGGCTGATAAGGATCACGGCAAAGCGGGCATAATTTTCGGGCTAAGCGCTGGGCGATAATGCCGATAATATTGCCCGCCAATACATCAGGCAGTACGCCAATATCCAGTAGGCGCGGAATTGAGCCGATGGCGGAGTTGGTGTGTAGGGTTGAGTAAACTTGGTGGCCAGTCATGGCGGCACGAAATGCCATATCGGCGGTATCTCGGTCGCGGATTTCGCCCAGCAAGATAATGTCTGGGTCTTGCCGCATCATAGAGCGAATGCCGTTTACAAAATCCATTTTGGCGGCTTCATTGACCGAGGTTTGCCGCAGCATGGGGATGGGATATTCCACGGGGTCTTCCAGCGTCATAATATTGACGGCTTCGGTATTAACGCTGCTTAAGATCGAATAAAGTGTGGTGGTTTTGCCTGAGCCCGTTGGGCCGGTCACCAAAATAATGCCCTCAGGGCGAGCGATCATCAGCTGTAAAAGGTAGAGGTTTTCTTTGCTAAGACCCAGTTTATCTAGCTTTACCAAGCCTTTTTGCCGATCCAAAATCCGCAAAACCACGTTCTCGCCCCAAGTAGTAGGCTGCGCTGCCACACGAAAATCTAGCGGGCGGCCAGCAAGGGTGAGCGAGATTCGGCCATCTTGTGGCGAGCGGGTTTCGGCGATATTCATATTGCTCATCACCTTTAGCCGCACCACCATCGCTGGCCAATAGGTTTTGTGCAGGGCGCGAATCTGCCTCAGCACACCGTCAATGCGGTAGCGAATCCGCACAAAAGACGATTCAGGCTCAAAGTGAATATCCGATGCGCCGCGCGTGCAGGCATCGGCCAGCAGAGCATCGATCAGCCGCACTACTGGCTGGTTATACTCAGCTTCGGCATTTTGCAAGCTGGCGTAATCAATCACGCCGGTTTCAATTTCATTCAAAATGCCGTCAATAGACAGCTCAAAACCATAATATTGATCGATGGCGTGGTTTAAATCAGATTCTGCTGCGAGCAGCGTTTCCAGCTCGTACTTGTCTTTAAGCAGCATGCGCACTTGGTCTAGCGCAACCAGATTATTTGGATTAGACATCGCCAGCGTGAGCTTATTGCGCTCCACATCCAGCGATACTGGCAGCAGCATATGGCGCTTAGCCACATCCTTTGGGATCAGCTTAATCGCCTGTGTATCCGCCAGAATTTTGGATAAATCAACGCTAACTTGGCCTAGGTTTTCTGAAAGCGCATCCCGCAAAATGCCTTCTGAGATAAAGCCCAACGACACCATCAACTTGCCTAAGGGCACGCCACTACGGCGCTGCTCAAACAGGGTAATCCGCAGTTGGTCTTCTGAAAGCAGGCCTTTAGAAACCAGCAGCTCGCCCAGCGGCAGTTTTCTGACCGGCGCGTTCATGGCAACTCCAGCTCCTTTAGTCTTGCTTCGGCAATGGTCCGATCAAAAGAGCCACGCCCTGCCAAGGCTTGGCGGTAATACCGTGCCGCGGTTTTAGTCTCTTGCAAATGCTCTAGACTAATCGCCAAATTAAAGGCGTAATCGGCATTATTGCTATCCAAAGATAAAGCTTGAAAATACGCACTCTGCGCCTCGCTCCAGCGGCCTTGCCCTGCGTAGAGATTAGCCAGAGCAAAGGCCGCCCCTGCCTGCTGGCTGGCTAATTGGCGTAAGCCCGCTTCTGCGCCTTCGCTACTCGGCGTTAGCGCATACAAGCCCGCTTGAGCCGCCTCATCCCGTGGATTAAACGCCAAAATTTGCCGATAAAACTGTGCCGCCTCACTGCCAGCACCCCGCTTCGTCGCCAACGCTGCCATGCCTAATAAAGCATCTCGGTTGCGCACATCAAGCTGCAGCATCTGCCGATACGCTTCTTCTGCACGGCGATAGTCCCCTTCTTGAAAGGCGCGGTAAGCAATCACCAGCGGCAGTGGCACTGCCGCCTCGTTATTTTGTGTATCAAAGCGCACACCCGCCCCATCAGGCCCGCCAGAGCGCTCTTTTACACTGGCCACATCGCTTTTAAATTGGCGTGGTATCGATGTAGGCGCAATCTGTGCAGCCGCTTCTACCACTCCTGCAGGCTCATTCAACTCTATAGCCACAGGCGATGGTGGTGGCAATATAGTAATAGGCGCTGACGCAGCTGGCGGCGCTGCGGCCTCCACCGCAGCAACGGCAACAGCAGGTGCCTGCGCAACCATTAAGGATTGATATTGCCACCAAAAATACCCCCCCACCCCACTGGCAATCAACACCCCTGCCAGTACCAACCAAGGCAGTGTTTTGGAGCGTGAAGCGGCTTTAACTAAGGGCTTTGCAGAAGGTGCTGGTGGGGTAGGCGTAAGCGTTGGCGCAAGAATAGGCTCTGCTTGTGGCACTGGCGTAACCGAGGGAATAGGAGTTGGAGCGGGGGCCGATGGGGCTTGCTTTAACCAAGTTAAATCATCCTCGATTGGCGGAGCAATATCTGCCTCTGCAGCCATTAAGGGCTTAGGCGAAGGAATAACTGGGTTTGATTCGGGTTCAACCACCGCCTCATCAAGCAAAGGCAGAGGCACAAACTGCCACTCTTCTGCGGGCGGGCTGGCCTCTATCTGCAAGGGCGCTGTTGCCTCACTAACCGGTGGGTTCAAGTCATGCGGCGGCCCCGTCGGGGCCTCTAGCTCCAAGGCTAGCTCACTTAAGCTAAGCGGCGTGGCCACTGACTGGCTAGCCGCTACGCTCTCTTCAGCCTGCGGCTCACCTTCCAGAGCAGCGGCTTCGCGCAATCGTTTTGCCTCTTCCGCTTTTTTAAGCGCCTGCAGTAATAAACTCATGGCGCTGACTCTAGCGGCGTATTGCCCGATTGAAATGCCGATAAATCATGATCCATGCTGCCTTTAAAAAATTGATCATTAGGCAAAAACTGCTGATAATCTTTTAAATCACCCTGCGTACTCGCATCTTTAATTAAAACGGGTCTCAAAAATATCACCAGCTCTATTTTTTTAACTTTATCATTCCGATAGCTAAATAAATCGCCTACATAGGGCAAGCGTGAAATTCCAGGCAAACCTTGCCTATCATTATTTAAAGAGTCTTGAATTAACCCTCCTAAAATAGCCACCTGCCCACTGGCCACTTTTAACGTGGAATCAAATTCTCTGACTTGCAAAATAGGCACTAAGCTTTTAATCGGCGATGAGCTGCTAGCCGCCAAAATAGCGACCGCAGGATCTTCCACAAAAGAATTAATATTTGTAATAGTCGGCCTCACATTTAAGGCAATTTGGCCGTCTTCAGATATTTGCGGTGTAACCTGCATGACCAAACCAATCGGCACGGTATGCAATTCACTATCATAAGTGGCTTGAGTAGTTGCTTTGCCATCGGTAATCACAGGGGGCGTTACTTTAACCGTAAAGTACACCTGCTCTTCTACGACTTTCATAACCGCCGTTTGATTATTAAGCGCCATTATTTTAGGACTAGATAACACGCGAGTACGGCCAAATTGCTCTAACATCTTTATAGTAAAATTAAACGTACCATTAAATACACCGCCTGTTTTAGCGTAACTCAAAAGGCTAAATGGCGGCGCAGCCATATTACTGGCCACATTAGATTGAGTGAAATTTAATTGATTTTCAGTTGTGCCAATGCGGCTCCAATCCACTCCTGCTTGATATTGGTCAGAAAGCAATACCTCTACAATCGTCGCCTCAATCAATACCTGCCGTAATGCGCCACCTTGAATAGCGCTTAAATATTCAGCTACTTTTACATGTTCAGCTTGGCTGGCTTTTATGGTGATAATTCCCGTTTCTGGGTTCATAATCACAAGACGGCTATTATTAATCGCGGTAGGGGATATAGGTCTATTAATCGGCTGTGATTCACCCGCTTTTAATTTTTCAGTTTCTGCGTTTATTTTATTTGTCTGCGCAACGTCCTTAGCTGCTTTTGCTGCCTCTGCCGCCGTTTGAACCACTTCTTTTTTATCAGTAGAACTATTTGTTTTTACGGCGATGGCGCTTTTATCCTGCACAATACTTCCGAGCTGTGCTCCACTTGCTTGTGCGTCGTTTTTTACTACATTTAAAATTTCTTTTAAATTTGCCTCTATTTGCTTCCACAATTGATGCTCAGCCACCATATCAATTTGCGTACTTGAGCTATTACCAGAACCAGAACCACTACTCCCACTGCTTACCGAATTAGCCAAGGTGACATTAGATTTTACATTTCTAGATAAATTAAAGTAGTTCATCTTATAAATTTTAAAATAAGGAATATCTGGTGTAATAATCAAAACACCATTTTCTAACTCCCAGCGCAAATCAACTTGCCGGCTCATTCGCTCTAAAATTTGCGGCAGAGTTTGATTAATAGCATTCAAGGTTACATTGCCGATTACTCCAGAATGCACATCCACATTAATTTTTGCATCACGCCCTAAGGCAAATAATATTTCAGCCACCGGCACATTGTGCACCACCACGCTATAGGTAGCCGTCTTAGCTACGGCTTGTGGCTTCGCTAAAATAGGTGTGCTTAATATTGGCTTAGGTATATTGCTGGCTACGGGCTTTAATTCTAAATGGCGTCCGCTTTCAACTTGCAAGCCCGTTTGATTAGCGCATGCACTCAGTAAAAAAAGCAGAATAGGAATTTGCCACCGCATTGATAAGTGCTCATGCTAATATTACAGTTCAAATAAAGCAGATGATTAATCTGCGAAGATTAAGCTATAAATTCCACAACTCATCACGCATTCCAGCCACGGTGCGCAAAATGGGTTTGTTTTTTTTTAATCGATCCGGCAAAGCCAGCATTGCTACTTGAGCACTGGTTTTGTCTGTAAATAAGCCATAGACCAAACCCCAGCCTTTTTTACCACGTATATCTGCTGGATAAATAAGCAATTGATCCTTAGGCAACAATTGGCTAGTTTGCAGCAAATGCTTTTCTAATTCTTCATCATACTCACGCTCGGTAACCAAGAGTAGAATGCCAACATTGTTTGCTTCGGCTCGATTAAATTTTTGCCTAGATAGGCTTAGTTTATTTTTTAACACTTCACTTAATTGAGGGCGTGGCATTGGAGCCTCAGCCACATGCGCTAATTGCAAAGGTACTGAAGCCGCCAGTGGGACTGAGGCTACTTTGGTATTTGCTGGCTGAATTAAGCTTGCCCCAACTCCGCCTGCTAACACGCCCAGAAGAAGCACCCACGCCATCATGGGTTTCTTTCTCAGCGATTTAAAACCACTGTCTTTAATTGCGGCTTTTACATGCTGTGCATTCACTAAATGCTCGCTACGGCTAAATGCCACCATTAATGCTTTATCCGCCAGAATATTAATTCGCCGAGTTAATCCTTCTGATTCAAGATAAATTTGCTTAAGCGCCTGATTTTGAAAGAGCTCTGGCCCACGGTAGCCAGCTGTACGCATACGAAATTCGATATAGGCTTCAATATCATCGCTTTTTAATGGGGCAAGCTGAAAAGCATGGGTTACACGCTCACGTAATTGACGTAAATCTTGTTGCGCTAAGCGGCTATCTAATTCTGGCTGGCCAAATAATACAATTTGCAATAATTTATGATGACCATGATCTAGATTAGAGAGCAACCTTACCGCCTCTAAACTGTCAGTCGGCATGGCGTGCGCTTCATCTATCAAAATAACCACTTGCCGCCCTGCAGCAAAACGCTCTAGCAAGGCGGCTTGCAAATCTCTAACTTTAGCGCTGGTATGCGTTGCATCGCAGGCCAAGCCTAAATCATCAGCAATCATTAACATCAGCTCATCCGGTTTCATAGCCGGATTAGCAATGTAAACGCTATCAATATTGGCAGGTAAACGCTCAACTAAAACGCGGCAGAGCATCGTTTTACCACTACCCACCTCACCCACCACTTTGACTAAACCCTCCCCTGCCAGCACAGCATAGATAAGCGCATCAAGCGTAGCGCCACGCTCCGCACCTTTATAAAAAAACTCTGGGTGTGGTGTAATCCTAAACGGGGGTTCATTTAAGCCAAAGTGCTCTAAATACATAAGTAATCCTGCCAAAACATGAATACTGGCTTTCATACTAGTACGCGGATTACGTAAAACAAACAGCAGACTGGCTGAATGCAGAGCGCATTAACTTAAATACAGTGCAAAATGCACTGCAATAGCGCCGTGCTAGATTTTGTAACATTTGCAAAATAGCTAAATTAAAGTGTTGTATTTAGGTTTTTTTATATGTGGTTTTTAAGCAAAAACAATATAAGCAAATGCAAGAAAGTGCAGCTACACGCTTGTCATAACAGTGAATTAGCTGCACTGCCTGCTGACTACCTTTGTTGCATGGCAATAATTCCGTACACAATCATACAAAGTTCATCTATCTGATTGAAGCATAGCCACCTACAATAGCGCTCTTTATGGCTGGAGTATCTTGCGAAATGCCTCTGGTGCAATTTGAGAATGTGAGCTTTGCCTATGGCGAACGGGCGGTGCTCACCGACGTATCCCTTAGCATTAAGCGTGGGCAAGTGGTCGCCATTATGGGTGGATCTGGCTCAGGCAAAACCACGCTCCTCAAACTCATCGGCGGGCAAATTCGTCCAGATCTTGGCAAGCTCAATGTTGCTGGTGACGATGTTGGCAGCATGAATGAAGCTCGCCTTTACAAGATGCGCGAAAAGCTCGGCATGTTGTTTCAATTTGGCGCTTTGTTTACTGATCTATCCGTCTTCGACAATGTGGCCTTCCCGCTCAGAGAGCGCAGCAATCTGCCCGAAGCCATGATCCATGATTTAGTGCTGATGAAACTGAACGCTGTTGGCCTGCGCGGAGTCAGCGAGCAGATGCCATCCGAATTATCAGGCGGGATGGCACGCCGCGTGGCGCTGGCACGCGCCATTGCACTAGACCCTGCGGTGATGTTGTACGACGAGCCATTTACTGGGCTAGACCCAATCTCACTCGCCACAATCGGCAAGCTTATTCGAGACCTAAACGATGCACTGGGCACGGCATCAGTGATTGTGACCCACGATGTAGAAGAATCGCTTTCGATTGTCGACTATGTGTACTTTTTGGCCGACGGCAAAATTGTGGCTGAAGGTACGCCAGAGCAGGTTCGCGCCTCAACTCACCCCTTTGTAAAACAGTTTATTAACGGGGAAACAGACGGCCCAGTGCCTTTCCATAAACCCGCCATGCCATATGCCACAGATCTTGGTCTGGAGCCACGCCTTGCCTAATTTTTTGTTTAAAGCCTTTTCAACATTGGGCCGACCATTTAGCAACGTCATCATCAAACTGGGCTTTGCCTGCCGCTTTATGCTGGCTATTCTGCGTCATTCCCCCACATCACTGCTCCGATTTCAGCTTACAATGCGTGAAATTTGGTTTGCAGGCGTGTTATCGGTCTTGATTATTGCGGTATCAGGCTTATTTGTTGGCATGGTGTTGGCCCTGCAAGGCTATGACACACTGCAGCGCTTTGGTGCGACCGAGTCGCTGGGCATTTTAGTTGCGCTGTCTTTAGTTCGTGAACTTGGGCCGGTAGTAGGTGCCTTGCTCTTTGCCAGCCGAGCAGGTTCCGCGATTACCGCCGAAATCGGCCTCATGAAAGCCACCGAACAATTAGCCGCCATGGAAATGATGGCGGTTAACCCGATTGCCCGTGTGGTTGCTCCACGCTTTTGGGGCGGGGTGATTTCTATGCCGCTCTTGGCGGCCATGTTTAGCGCGATGGGGATTTTTGGTGGTTATTTAGTCGGTGTAAAACTACTGGCCCTGGACGAAGGCGCTTTTTGGTCGCAAATGCAAAGCGCCGTTGATTTTCGCCAAGACGTCATCAATGGCGTAATCAAGAGTGTGGTGTTTGGTATTGCCATCTCGCTGATTGCCGTTTTTGAAGGCTATGACGCACCACCTACCGCCGAGGGCGTTTCAGGAGCCACCACTCGTACCGTGGTCACAAGCTCGCTGGTTATTCTGGCACTCGATTTTGTACTCACGGCCTTTATGTTTAGAGGCATCTAATGCAGCAAGTTTAGGTTTTTTCGTTATGTGTCAGTTGTCGTTACGTGTCAGATTAAGGGGTTTTTAAACAATGAAACGAGGCATGATTGATTTTTGGGTAGGTCTATTTGCCGCTGCAGGCATTGCCGCCTTACTGTTTTTATCTTTACGCGTTAGCAGCCAAACCACGCTTCCAGCGTCCAATAGCTATGAGCTGATTGCAAATTTTGAAAATGTCGGTGGCCTAAAAGTACGCGCACCCGTGAAAAGTGCTGGGGTTTTAGTGGGCCGTGTGAGTAGTATCACTCTAGATACAGAGCGTTACGTTGCACGGGTGAAGCTAGATATGGATAGCCGCTATCATTTTAGCAAGGATGCCTCAGCAGAAATCCTAACCTCCGGCCTCTTGGGTGAGCAATATATTGGTGTGACCTCAGGTGCAGACAGCAAAATGCTTGCCGCTGGCAACAGCTTTACCATTACCTCTTCAGCCATCGTGCTGGAACAATTAATTAGCCGTGTCCTGTTTAACAAAGCAGAAACCGCTGGTGAACAAAAATCGGAGCAAAAATAATGAAAAAATGGATCTTAGCCCTCTCAATAAGTTTTATCGCCACTTGTAGCCTAGCGGCAGTGGTTGAAGCACCAGAAGTCATCGTTAAGAATGTGAGCCGCGATGTGCTGGATATCATCAAGAAAAACGATAAGGAGCCGCTTAAAGCCCGCGATCTCGTTGATGCCCGCGTTGCCCCTTTGGCTGATTACAACCGCATGACCATGCTGGCCGTTGGCCGTTATTGGAAAACAGCCACACCAGAGCAGCAGCAAGCCTTGACGCGTGAATTTAGAACCATGCTGGTACGCACTTACCTATCGGCACTTTCAATTTATAAAAATGCCCAAGTCGATGTAAAAGGCACTCGTCCGGGGAATGATGCAAACGAAATGGCCGTGCGCACCGAAGTGAGCCTGCCAGGCCAAAAACCAATTCCGCTTGATTTTAGCTTCGAAAAAACCGATGCAGGCTGGAAAACCTACGATATTGCCGTAGATGGTATTAGCTTTATCAATAACAACCGAAATCAGTTCAATGCAATCATCCGCAAAGACGGTATTGATGGCTTAATCAAGCAGCTTTCTGATCGCAACAACGTACAGCGTAACGCAAGCAAATGAATGTATTTCAAGCCAGTGGTAAATTCACTTTAGACACGGCCGTAGCACAGCTGGCTACCTTACCAACGCTTAGCCAAGGCGAGCGACTGGAAGTAAACCTTAGCCAAATCAGTGCAGCAGATTCCTCCGCAGTGGCGGTGTTGCTGTACTGGCTGCGTAGTGCACGCAAACAAGGCGCAGAGCTCTGCTTCTCTGAACTACCTGAGGGCCTTGCTGGGCTGATTCGCCTCTATGATGTAAGCGCAATACTGCCCTTGAAATAGCCATTTTTGGCCACACTGCACTACAGTTTTTGCAGCCTAAAATAATGGGCAACATTGGCGGTAGTTTTGCAGGGATCACTGCGTTCTGTTTATCCAGTGAGCAGGTAATCATTTATCAGCCCGCAACAGGCCAAATCAGCCTAGAATATCTACCTTAATCACTGAACAAATCACACACATGCGCCGCCTTATTCCTCTATTTGCTCTCTTACTTGGCGCATGTGCGACGCCACAGAATAACTACGACCCCATCGAGCCGGTAAACCGTGGCATTTTCGCCTTCAATAATACCGTTGATAAAGCGGTTCTCAAACCTGCGGCTGAAGCACACGAGAAATACTCGCCAGGCCCAGTCAAACAGGGCGCGAACAATTTCTTCTCAAATATTGATGACTTTTTCGTCTCTTTTGGTGCTTTATTGCAAGGTAAAGGCACTGATGCCGGTCATAGCTTAGGCCGAGTCGCCATCAATACCACCTTGGGCATGTTTGGCTTAGTTGATTGGGCCAGTGATATGGGCCTTAAAAAAAGCGATGAAGACATCGGTCAAGCCCTTGGTAGCTGGGGAATGGACACCGGCCCCTATTTAATGATTCCTCTACGTGGGCCAACCACGCTCCGCGACAGCAGTGATCTAGCGGTACGATTCTTTGCGGATCCTCTAGATATTTGGAATGGCTCGCAAGAGCTCAGCACGCAAATTACTCGCTATGGCGCTTGGGGCATAGAACAGCGCCGCCAACTATTGCCTTTAGATCAAGTGATCGATGCCCAAGCGGATCCCTATGCTTTCTTGCGTGACTCTTACCTGCAGCGGCGTTATTACCGCGTATGGGATGGTGCTCCACCTAAACCATTGCAATTAGGGCCAAGCGATGAAGAATTGGATGCGATAGATGCGACGGATAAAGCTAAATCACAAGCCCCCAATACAAGTGCCCCCGCCAGCGCGCCTGCTACCGCCAGTGCCACAGCTGGGGTTGCCCCTTGAGCGCCATTATTTTTGACTCCGTAGCCAAACAATACGGCGATTTCCACGCCTTAAAAGGGGTTAGCTTTACTGTAGAGCAAGGTGATTTTTTTGCGCTACTTGGCCCTAATGGCGCAGGCAAAACCACACTGATCTCGGCTTTAGCAGGCCTTTCACGCCCAACATCAGGCCAAATCTCGGTGATGGGCTTTGATGTACAAAAAGATTACCGCGAAGCACGCCGCGCAGTAGGAATTGTTCCGCAAGAGCTGGTTTTCGATCCCTTTTTTACCCTGCGTGAAACACTGACGTTTCAGTCTGGCTATTTTGGCTTACGCAATAATGGCGCGTGGATTGATGAAATTCTCCACAATTTAGGCCTCACCGACAAAGCCGATACCAATATGCGTGCGCTCTCTGGTGGGATGAAACGCCGGGTCATGGTGGCGCAAGCCTTAGTGCATCGCCCACCAGTGATTGTGTTAGATGAACCAACGGCAGGCGTTGATGTGGAGCTACGTAAAACCCTGTGGGACTTTATCCGCCGCCTCAATAAAGACGGCCACACCATTGTGCTGACTACGCATTATTTAGAAGAAGCCGAAGCACTGTGTAACCGCATCGCCATGCTCAAAAAAGGCGAGCTGATTTCACTAGAAGATAAAGACACGCTGATGAGCCGTGGCGCTGCGCGCGAATTGTTTATCAAGATTAAGCCTGCAATCCTGCCTGCATCACTCGCCCCACTGCTGATTTGCGAAAGAGACAGTGGCTTTGAGCTAAAACTTGCAGACTGCCGTGACCTTGAAGCCATCTTAAGCGAGCTTAGAAATAACGCAGTGCAGCTCAGAGATATTGAAGTAGGCAAAGCAGATCTAGAAACCATTTTTGTGGACATGATGCAGTAAGGTGAGCACGCTAACTTTTAGATACATGTCCTGAAAACTCAAATCTTGCGCCACACAGAGTAAAAAAATAACGCAGAGGAGCACAGAAAAAGGCAATAGGATTACAAACACGAATGCAATACTCAGTTTGCAGCTTTTCTCTGTGTGGCTCCGTGCTCTTTGTGCCCTCTAAGGTACAAGATGGGTTTTAAATAAAGAGACGCTGGCGCTCGAATGCACAAGGTTTCTCCCCAATAGTTTTTTACAAATGCCCCATACGCCAAGACGAGATTATGCAAGGTTTTTACACGCTGTTTTATAAAGAAGTACTGCGTTTTTGGAAAGTTGCTTTTCAGACCGTTGCTGCGCCAGTGCTCACCGCACTGATGTATCTGCTGATCTTTGCCCACGTACTCGATAGCCATGTAGAGCCTTATCCTGGTGTTCAATACACGGCATTTTTGATTCCTGGCTTGGTGATGATGTCGATTTTGCAAAATAGCTTTGCGAACTCTTCATCCAGCCTGATTCAATCCAAAGTCACTGGCAGCCTGATTTTTGCGCTACTGCCACCGCTATCGCACCTAGAGTTTTTCCTTGCCTATCTGCTTGCCGCCATGGTGCGTGGGCTGGTAGTGGGGGCCGGTGTACTTGTGATGACGATGTGGTTTAATCTGCCTGCCTTTGCTCACCCACTATGGATTTTAACCTTTGCGCTGACTAGCTCTGCGCTAATGGCTGCGCTTGGCATACTGGCAGGGATTTGGGCTGAAAAGTACGACCAACTTGCAGCGTTTCAAAACTTTTTAATAATGCCGCTAACGTTTTTATCCGGCGTGTTTTACTCCATCCATAGCTTGCCTGCCTTTTGGCAGGGCATCTCAAGCTGGAACCCAATTTTTTATATGATTGACGGCTTTCGCTACGGCTTCTTTGGCGTAAGCGATGTATCGCCCTGGCATGCTTTAGCCGTTGCGGCGCTTTCTTTGGCTATTGTGGCCAGCGCTGCCTACGCATTGATTAAATCTGGTTACAAATTAAGGCAATAAACCCATGACTCCCGAATCAGTACAAGCCTTGCTTACCGAGCGCCTCGCCGCAACCGCCGTTGAAGTCACTGGCGATGGCCATCATTTTTACGCACGGATCGCATCCCCACGCTTTGAAGGCCTTGGCCTTTTGGCGCGTCATCGCTTAGTGAAAGAATCGGTTAAACCAGAGCTCGACTCTGGCGAACTGCACGCCCTATCGCTGGAAAAAACGCTGACTCCTAGCGAATGGGCTAAACAATTCCAATGAGCCAAGATGATCGCTTCAATCTAGACGCCATTGAAAACAATCGCGCCAAGCTTGAGCAAGCCGTCGTTGAAGCCAGAAAACCACTGGATCGCAGCTCGCAAAAGCTGGCAGCACTGACCAATCTGCCTTGGCTAATCGCCGGTCTTGCCGCGCTGCTTTGGTATTGTTTTAAATAACCCCCTAGTGAAATTGGTGTGCAAGCACTGCACATCCTACGACGACCAAAAAGCCGAAAATCGTGCTTTTTGTATTTTTCGTGGACAACAACAGAGTTAGAAAAATGGACAAACTAAGAATCATCGGTGGCAACCCAATCTCCGGCGAAATCTCGATTTCTGGCGCAAAAAACGCCGCCTTACCTATTTTATGCGCCAGCTTGCTGACTGCAGGCACATTGCGCCTAACCAATGTTCCTCAATTGGCTGACGTAAAAACCACCCAAAAGTTGCTGCAAGGCATGGGTGTGCGCGTGATGACGGATAACGTGCACGAGTACGAAATCACCGCCAATGAAGTCACCACCCTAATCGCGCCTTACGAGCTGGTTAAAACCATGCGCGCATCGATTCTAGTACTTGGCCCCACTTTAGCGCGCTTTGGCGAAGCTCAGGTTTCCCTGCCAGGCGGCTGCGCCATTGGCGCTCGCCCCGTTGATCAACATATCAAAGGGCTGCAAGCGATGGGTGCCGAGATTGTGATCGAGCACGGCTATGTAAAAGCCACTGGTAAGCTAAAAGGTGCACGCATTGTTTGCGATATGGTTACCGTAACGGGTACTGAAAACCTGTTGATGGCTGCCACATTGGCAGATGGCATTACGATTATCGAAAACGCCGCACGTGAGCCAGAAGTGGTTGATTTGGCAGATTGCCTGATCAAAATGGGCGCAAAAATCAGCGGCCATGGTACAGATACCATCACGATTGAAGGCGTTGCCAAGCTGCACGGTGCAGAGCACGCCATTGTGCCGGATCGCATTGAAACCGGTACTTTCCTGATCGCCGCCGCCGTGGCGCAAGGCAAGCTGGTATTACGTAATACCCGCGCCGACATCATGGAAGCCGTGCTAGAAAAACTACGCGAAGCCGGTGCGTATATCGAAGCGGGTGACGATTGGATTGCCATTGATATGAAGCAGCGCCCAAAAGCTGTGAATATCCGCACCATGCCCTACCCAGCTTTCCCAACCGATATGCAAGCGCAATTTATGCTGCTGAACTGCGTAGCACAAGGCACGGGCATCATCACCGAAACCATCTTTGAAAACCGCTTTATGCACGCACCCGAGCTGATCCGCATGGGCGCTAAAATCAATACCGAAGGCAATACCGCGATTGTGACTGGGGTAGAAAAGCTAGAAGGTGCAACCGTAATGGCAACCGACCTTCGTGCATCGGCCTCTTTAGTGATTGCAGGGATGATCGCCACTGGTGAGACCATTGTTGATCGCATCTACCACCTTGACCGTGGCTACGAGCATATCGAACGTAAATTGTCGGCGGTTGGTGCGCAAATCGAAAGAATTTCCTAATTGCTTGTTGGGCGCGGCATGCCGCGCCCATACACCTAGGTATCTCCATGCTGATTTTCAATCCCAAACCCGCAGCGGAGGAGCAGGACGATAAGCCGCGCCCTCCCTCACAAAACGAAAAAGGAGCCGCCGCCCTTGCCCATCTAGCGGGTGTGTTTTGGCTGCCTATTTTGCCGATGGCGGCGCTGGCGCTATTGATTCCAGTGCTGGTACTGCAATTTGCGCGGGTGCATTCAGATTTTGTTGAACAACATGCCATTAACGCCTGCAATTTTCAGCTCTTAATGGGCTGCTTTTATGCCTTGGCGATGGTGGCAGGTTTTGCCCTGCAAAGCCCGCTACCACTCTGGTGGGTGGCCATAGGCTCCGCTCTTTTTGCACTATGGGAAGGTGCGAAAGCCATTAATGGCTGGCCTTCTAAATATCCCGTTTCGTTTAAATTGTTTAAATAATCGCCATAGGGCACGGCTGCCGCGCCCCCTACACGGGTACCCACCATGATTACCATTGCACTGTCTAAAGGTCGTATCTTCGAAGAAACGCTGCCGCTATTGGCTGCAGCAGGCATTGTCCCTTCTGAAGCACCAGAATCCAGCCGCAAGCTGATTATTGGCACCAATTTGGAAGACGTCAGGCTGATCATTGTTCGCGCAACCGATGTACCCACCTATGTGCAATACGGTGCTGCAGATTTGGGGATTGCTGGTAAGGATGTGCTGCTAGAGCACGGTGGCGCGGGCTTATATCTGCCGCTAGATTTAGAGATCGCCAAGTGCCGGCTAATGGTGGCGGTGCAGCAGGGCTTTGATTACGAAGGTGCAGTCAAGCAAGGTGCGCGTTTGCGCATTGCTACCAAATATACCCAGTGCGCACGCGAGCACTTTGCCAACAAGGGCGTACACGTCGATCTAATCAAGCTCTACGGCTCGATGGAGCTAGCCCCACTGGTGGGCCTAGCCGATGCCATCGTCGATCTGGTGTCCACGGGAAGCACGCTTAAAGCCAATAATTTGGTAGCAGTAGAAGACATCCGTGAGATTAGCTCACGCCTTGTGGTTAATCAGGCCTCGCTCAAGCTAAAGCACAGCCGAATCCAACCCATGATTGATGCCTTTGCCGCGACGGTAGCGGCGCGCAACGCTTAAGTGCAGACTCTCTGCGCAAGCTTAATGCCCTCATCTCTTGAGGGCATTTTTTCTAACTTTGCTATTCAAATCTGCTTATTTCAAGCAGATGAATACGCCTGATAATCCACTCAATTCCAAATAAATATTTAATGCTCAACACATTGAATAATCACAGATACAAAGTAATTAATTAATTCGTATTGACATTAATTAATTATTGGGTAAAATCCGCTGCACATTAACTATCTAAGAGGCTGTCTGTGGACAACGACGGATGTAATCAATCTGTGTTTGTAACCGCGGTATAGCAGGATAAAGTAGATTCAATCTGCCATATCCTGTTACGCAGGGTGTGGTGTCTTTTGGCTTTTTGCCGCCCGTACTCGTCTATTCCATTGTTGCTGAAAGAATCAGCGCTTAATAAACTGCTGCTACGCCTATGCGTACAGGGCTTAATGGGCCGGTACACGCTTATTGATTTGGCTCTTCAGGAGCCGCGCATCCTCCCCTAACCGGAGGAAAATCATGCATTATCTAAAAAAACTCTTTATTGCCCTAAGGGCTTTGCACGGCCGTAAAACCAATAACTCACAGTATTTTTTACAAATTACCAGTACCGAATCTAGCATCAGCAATTTGCGCAAGCTATTGATTCAAAATCTAAATCACTTAGGCCTGCAGGCGCAGCAGCTGAAGGTTTTTCGCCTACCCGAAGGCAAATACTGCTTGTCGGTCTTGCTGCATTTATCGGCCCATCTGCAGCAAAATTTTAACCAGATGGCCATCAGCCTCAGCCAGCATCACGATGTAAACCAAATTAAGTGGGGCTTAAGGCGTCATCACAAGCCGAGCTAGCAGCCTGTCGGACTTAAGACTGATCTACTACGGAAAAGCCGGATTTGGCCATATTTCACGCATTTTCTCGTTGAATAGCCAGCTATTCGCCTCAAAAACCCGCGAAATCTGTCTCAAACCGGTCTTTCCCTCGCTACGATCGCTTAAGTCCGACAGGCTGCTAGGCAATTTACTATTTAGTGTTTATCACATTAAATAATGCGCCTATCGTTTAATTATTCATTAATTTATTAATGAATAGGGTCCGCTCGTTATTAATATTTTATATTAATAACCATATCGTTCATTTTTATTGCTTAGGAATAAACCCCATGCCAGACCAACCGATACCGCTCGCTGAATTGCAATTAAGCAATTCAGCGGGCGAATTAAATCTCTTTATTCATTTCAGCGCCACACCCGTGCGCAAGGGGACTGCTTTGCTTAAATAATGCATCGCACCCCTGCACGCTGGTGAACAGGAATAAGCAGCATGACGCAAAATCACACACCAGCTCATCCGCAACACCCCAAAGCCTTAAGCGACAGCCAAGCTGCCGAACGCTTACATACACATGGCCTTAACGAAGTCGCTCACGATAAGCCGCCACACGCCATCATCCAACTCTATCTTGCATTTAAAAACCCTTTTGTGATGGTGCTATTGGTATTGGCCATCATCACCTATATCACCGATGTGCAAATGGTTGGCCCAGAAGAACAAAGCTGGATAGGGATTATCATCCTCACCACCATGGTGACCTTAAGCGCCTTATTGCGCTTCTTTCAGGAATACCGTACCGGTAAATCCGCTGAAAAACTCAAATCACTGGTCAGCAATACCGCCACCGTTTTACGCACGAGCGCCACGGGCTTGGCGCGCAAACTAGAAGTGCCAATGAGCAATGTGGTGGTTGGCGATATTGTTTATTTGCAAGCTGGCGATATGATTCCTGCCGATATCGAGCTGCTAGAGTCGCGTGATTTATTTGTGAGCCAAGCAGTACTCAGCGGCGAAGCGCTGCCGGTTGAGAAATACGATACCTTAGGCGATGTAGCAGAAAAATCAGCCGAGTCCAGCAGTAACGAGGCAGAAAGCCTACTGGATAACAACAATATCTGCTTTATGGGTACCAATGTAGTTAGCGGCACAGCCTGCGCTAGGGTAGTTGCCACCGGCAGCCAAACCTATTTTGGCGCTCTAGCTAAAAATGTCCTTAGTCATAAGCGGGTAGAAACCAGTTTTGACCGCGGAGTAAGCAGCGTTTCATGGCTATTGATTCGTTTTATGCTGGTGATGGTACCGGTTGTCTTTTTGATTAACGGGCTAACCAAGGGCGATTGGCTATCAGCACTGACCTTTGCAATGGCAGTTGCGGTGGGCTTAACCCCAGAAATGTTGCCGATGATTGTTTCTGCCAACTTGGCCAAGGGCGCAATCGCTATGGCCAAACGCAAGGTGGTAGTAAAACGGCTTAATTCAGTACAAAACTTTGGCGCGATGGACGTGTTATGTACCGATAAAACCGGTACGTTAACTCAAGATAAAATCATTCTGGAAGAGCATTTCAACTGCCAAGGCCTGCTGGACGAGAGCATATTACAGCTGGCGTGGCTCAATAGCGTTCACCAGAGCGGTATTAAAAATCTGATGGATATTGCGGTGCTAGAGCGCGCCAAAGATGTGAGCGATTTACCTAGGAATTACCACAAGGTAGACGAATTACCCTTTGATTTTATCCGCCGCCGCTTAACCGTAGTCGTCGCCGATCAGCAAGATCAGCAGCTGATGATTTGTAAAGGCGCAGTAGAAGAAATGCTGGCCGTGTCTACACACTATCAAGCGGGCTCCAACATCCTCGCCTTAGACCAAGCCGCAAGGAGCCGCCTACTCAGCCAAACCCAAGCCTATAACGAACAAGGCTTCCGCGTTTTATTAGTGGCAACTAAGGCCATTACAAAAAACAAAAAACACTATCTGGTGGCAGATGAATCCGATCTAGTCGTGCGCGGGTTTCTAACCTTTCTCGACCCACCTAAAGCCTCGGCCGCACCCGCCATTAAAGCGCTGCGTGATTACGGCGTAACGGTCAAAGTGCTCACTGGCGATAATCCTATCGTGACCAGTAAAATTTGCCGCGATGTTGGCTTAGAGCCGGGCATCCCGCTGCTAGGGCCAGAAATCGAAGCGATGGACGATATCGCGCTCTGCCAAGCCGTCAAGGATTGCAGCGTATTTGCCAAACTTACACCGCTACATAAATCACGCGTGGTAAAAGCCCTACAGGCCAATGGCCACACCGTTGGCTTCTTGGGTGACGGGATTAACGACGCGCCAGCGCTACGCGATGCCGACGTGGGGATTTCGGTGGATAGCGCGGCAGATATCGCCAAAGAAACCGCCGATATTATCTTGCTAGACAAAGATTTGATGGTGCTGGAAGAAGGGGTCATTACGGGCCGCGAAACCTTCGGCAATATTCTTAAATACCTGAATATCACGGCCAGCTCTGCGTTTGGCAATGTGTTTTCGGTGCTGGTGGCATCGGCTTGGCTACCTTGGGAGCCCATGCTGGCGATGCAATTACTGATTCAAAACTTAATCTACGATATTTCCCAGATTGTTTTACCTTGGGACAAAATGGATAAGGAATACCTGCAGCAGCCACGTAAATGGGAAGCGGGCAATATCCGCCGCTTTATGATCTGGCTTGGCCCAACCTCATCGGTATTTGATATCACCACTTATATTTTGATGTGGACCGTATTTGGCGCAGGAGCCGCCTATTACGCCCACGGCGGTGGTCAGCTGATTATGAATTCTGGCTGGTTTATTGTTGGCTTAGTATCGCAAACCTTAGTGGTGCATATGCTACGCACCAAGAAGATTCCTTTTCTGCAAAGCCGCGCAGCATGGCCAGTGATGCTCTCTACCGTGATTGCCGTTGCAATTGGCTGCTGGTTACCCTTCTCGCCCATTGCCGAATCGCTAGGCTTTGTCTCACTAGACTCTTCCTACTGGTACTGGCTCATCGCCACCATGATCGGCTATATGGCACTGGCGCAATGCGTTAAAACTGTTTACATCCGCCGTTATGGAGTGTGGTTTTAAACAATTAAGCGTATGAAACTGCAAAAAGGCTTTAGCAACAAATACGGCGAAAGAATGCCTTTTAACTATATGATTTCATCATCATGCTGTAATCAATGTTCTAGAAAAAATGCGGCTCGCAAGGTCGCATTTTTATTGACCTAAGAAACAACGCATTAGAACAATCACGCCCCCAAGCAGCATGGGTAAGAAGGCTCGTTTAGGATGCACCAAGGCTACAAAGTAAGTTGAAATACTTACACGAATAATGTAACTCTATAAAATTTTGTGCAGTAATTACAATCAATCACAAACAGCCATCATAAAGCCTCATGTAATATACGATGCTTCTCGTAAGCCCTTGGTTTAAAATGACCTTCGATCTGCTTGCCTCATTCGCCTCTGCTTTTAATCAAGAGCAGCGCCTTATATCTCTGCAATTAGGCGATGGTGCCGCATGGGGTCAGCAGCTCTTACCCCAGCGCGTAACAGGTAGCGAGGGGATCTGCCAAGCTTATCGCTATCAAATTGAGTGCCTGTCCTCCAGTGGCGATTTAGAACTTAAATCGCTATTAGGCTTGCCGGTGGTATTGTCTATCGCAAACGCCAATGGCG
>JBDKJX010000037.1:0-39438 GCA_039796405.1 Pseudomonadota bacterium | reverse complement strand
ACGCGTTTTGCCGCGTATAAATGTGCTGGCATTTTGTCCATGACATTTTGGGCAGCGAAACCCTTGTGGCCAGCGCGCTTTTTGCAATGCGGCTTCGCACTGTTGCTCTGTGCCGTACAACTGGATGTCGGGCTTTTTGATTTTTAGCGGAATTTCCATAATGTTACTTTCGATGATTTCATCAAAAATTCGCTCTATATAGTCATTCGATATTCGCTGCATAACAACCACGTCAAGAATGCGCGCTTTTGTAATTAGCTTTACGTCAAACTCCTTTTCATTGAAATTTATTCTCTTGCACAGGTGCTTGGATTTTTCTATTAAATACCTTGAGTCTATTCTACATATCTCAGCCGCAGCCAACCCAATTTCCTCTACAAGAATGGCGTTAAATTCGTCAGCTATTTTGTCCCAGTCAGCTTTATTTAAAACCCCTTGAGTAGTAATAATGCATATGAAAAATAGTATAAGCTTGTTGGTGATAATTTTAACAGCAGGGTCTAATTTTTTTTCTTTGGCAACATCGGAAGCTCTATCTTTTTTTCGTAGAATATTTAATATTGAACCAGTTTCTATTTTGGAGACTTCAAACCTACCATAATTATCATTAAAAAAATCTTTATTGATGTTTTTTGCTAGATAATTTAAACCATCAATCAAGCCAGAATGAGCATGATATAAATTGGCTGCATCACACTTATCATGCCAATCAACATAAATGGCAATTTCCTCAGGGTTTATTTCACTTCTTACTTTCAATGCTTTAAGTTCATTCATAAATTCAACCAAAAATAAATTTACATTGATCATTTAACCAAGTGCGCACCATGCAACCTACTAGTGCAACTCTTTACTGAATTTTTTACCTACTGAATGTCTAGGCAATATTACGCTCATCGCGATAGCCCCCGTCCAAGCACACCGAGCACGAAGGGAGACAAACAGGTTTATCGTTTGGCTCCCGCCACGCGAGGGAACCGCGGAGCGGGGTGCGCTTCGGGTCGCCTTTCTTTGCTTACTTTCTTTGGCGAAGCAAAGAAAGTGAGTCCCCGTCGCGGACTGCGACTGTAAATCCACGTGCCGCAGGCACTTAAATTAAACGACAGCTATCTTATGCTTTTAACTCTATATGTGTAAGTATATTTACAATAATATTTCTCTTCGTTTTCAAATCTTAAATTAGAAAAAACCAAGCCGATGCGGAACAACCCGGCACCGGCTTGGTTTTTCAGCAGAATGGCTCACTACGCCATAAACTCAACTCACTGAAATGCCACCTCCGCAAAACTCCTCAGCTTACGACTATGCAACTGCCCCTCGCCCTGCTCACGTAATAGCTCCATCGCCCGAATGCCAATGCGTAAGTGCTGATCCACCCGTTCGCGGTAGAAGTGATTCGCCATGCCGGGGAGTTTAATCTCGCCGTGCAGGGGTTTGTCACTCACGCAGAGCAGCGTTCCATATGGCACGCGAAATCTAAAGCCGTTGGCGGCGATGGTGGCGCTTTCCATATCTAGCGCGATGGCACGGCTTTGGCTGAAGCGTCTTTGCGGGCGATTGTCAGGAAGCAGCTCCCAATTGCGGTTATCGGTACTTGCCACGGTACCGGTGCGCATAATGCGTTTGAGTTCGGCCCCTTTCATTTCGGTGATTTGCGACACGGCTGCCTCCAGTGCCAGCTGGATTTCTGCCAAGGCAGGCACCGGCACCCAGAGTGGTAAATCTTCGTCGAGCACATGATCTTCACGCACATAGCCATGGGCCAAAACATAATCGCCCATTTGCTGCGAATTACGCAGACCCGCGCAATGGCCCAGCATAATCCACGCATGCGGGCGCAACACAGCGATATGGTCGGTAATAGTCTTGGCATTGGCAGGGCCTACGCCAATATTCACCATACTGATCCCTGCGTTATCTGCACGGATCAAATGGTAAGCGGGCATTTGCGGTAGACGCGGTGGTGCTGCGCCCAGCGCATCAATCGCTTCGGCACTCAGACCAACACGGCGCGTGATGACATTGCCTGGCTCAACAAAGGCAATATATTCGCTATTCGGGTCTTCCATGCTTTCATGACCAAGCCGCACAAATTCGTCGATATAGAACTGGTAATTGGTAAACAGCACAAAATTCTGAAAATGCTCGGGCACGGTTCCGGTGTAATGGCGCAAGCGGTGCAGGGAGTAATCAACCCGCGCTGCGGTAAACAAAGACAGTGGCTCTGGCTCGCCCGGTTTGGGCTCGTAAGTGCCATTGGCAATGCCATCATCCATCGCGGATAAATCCGGCAAATCAAACATATCGCGCATCAACTGGCGGCGCTCGGCCGTGAGCGTGCCTTCAATATGATCGTGCTCGGCAAAAGAAAAATGCACAGGAATGGGCTGAGTACTGATTCCCACTTCTAGCTCATCTCGATGGCTTTGTAGCAGCAAAGTAAACTGCTCTAAATAATATTTTTCATACAAATCTGGGCGAGTCAGCGTGGTTTCAAAACTTCCTGGCCCCGCCACAAAGCCATAACTCAGGTGCGCTTCGCTGCCATTTAAGCGCGTAGCCGTGTCAGTTTGAATCCGAACAAAAGGATAATAGGCACGCACATGGCCAGGCAAAGTTTCACCGGCCACAAAGCGCTGCATCGCATCGCGCAAATGCGCAACGCTACGATCATAAATCAAGCGAACTTGGGCTAAGGCTTGTGCAGGATCGGTATGGCGGGTTGGAGCAACAAATTCAGGCAGGTAAGGCATACGTCGACGGCTCATTGGGGCGTCTCCAGCTTTTTTATTGAAGTACATAAGGAACGAATCTTTCTAGCGTATGTATTCTACTTTTAAGTAGATTACATTTATCTTCTTTTGTTGAAATTAAAGACTCTGACTTAATCGCATGCAAGCAGTTCAAATACATCCAAACAAGAGAACTGCAACCCACACAAAACCAAGCCTTTAACGACTGATGCAAAATATTTCTCTTAAGCTGGGTGCTTACTTGCAAGTGATACTGAATAAACACCCCCACTCAATGATGACTCAATCTTTGTCATGTGCAGTCACACCATAACAAACAACCGCAGGTTCAAATAGTCAGTACAAAGCTAACCACTTTGCGCTACGCATCAAGCTCTTTATTAAAGCAACCCAGCAGGCTTTGCAGGAACTGTAAAATTCAAAGCTATCTCTTGTCGAGCAGAGTCAATATTTTGAAAAGAAAATCAAGGTTTAACTTACTTCCCACAAGCTCTAAGATTAGATACCCCTCTAAAAGTGCTGCACCGCAGCAACATGGATGTATATATTTTACAACCCTTACATTAAAAGAATTTCAGGCATAGACCCTAGCAACAACAAGGTCTGCTGTATTCAGTAAAAATGAACTCAATGGGCTCATCGCTCTGAGTGCGGCAAGCGGCCTCAGCACATCCACGAACTGACTGATAAAAAGGCTTCAAAAATGGCGATGGCAAAAAATAAACCAGCAGCTCCTGCTGCTGGCACCCGTAAAACGGTACTTGTTGATTTGGCTTTGCAAGGCGGTGGCTCGCATGGCGCTTACACTTGGGGTGTGCTGGATCGATTTTTAGAAGAAACGTGGATGGAATTTGATGGCATTTCGGGTACATCCGCAGGCGCGATGAACGCAGCAGTGATGGCCGATGGCTTAGCCGCTGGCGGTCATGAAGGCGCAAAGAAAGCACTCGAGAAATTCTGGCGCAGCGTTGCCGATGCCGCGTTGCTTAGCCCGTTTCGCCGTGGCCCGATTGAAATGCTCACGGGTAAATGGACGCTAGATTATTCCCCAGCATTCGTTGCCGCCGATCTATCAGCACGCCTCTGCTCGCCGTATGACACTTCAATGGGCGGCGTGAATCCACTCAGCAAAATCCTAAATGAATGTGTCGACTTTGAACGCTTAGCAAAAACCACATTGCCACAACTATTTATCACCGCAACCAATGTGAATTCGGGCCGTGGGCGCGTATTTCGCAATGCCGAAATTAACTCGGATGTGTTGATGGCGTCGGCGTGTTTGCCAACGATGTTTAAAGCCGTTGAAATTGATGGCGAGCCTTACTGGGATGGTGGGTTTACGGGCAATCCAACGATCACGCCTTTGGTGCGAGATTGCAAATCTGACGATACGATTTTAGTTTCAATCAATCCGATTTCCCGCCCAGGCACGCCGCGTACCGCCAATGAAATCAATAATCGCTTAAATGAGATTTCGTTTAATTCGCCACTAATAAAAGAACTTCGCATGGCGGCGCTATTACGCAAAGTGGCAGATCCAAACAGCACTGGCGAAGGCGCAAACTGGGCCAAAATGCGAATTCACCGCGTAGAAAGCGAATCCATCATGCTGCAACTGGGCTATTCGTCAAAAATGCTGGCCGAATGGGCATTCTTTTGCATGTTGCGCGACGAAGGCCGAAAAGCGGCGGAGCAATTTCTAGCAACGCATGGCGACAGCATTGGCGTGCGCTCGACACTGGATATTGACTTCCTATTAACGGAGGTTTAACAAATGGGTTTGCTCGGAATTTTATTAGGGCTCGGTTTTTTAATCTGGATGTCCTTCCGTGGCTGGAGCGTGCTGGTACTTACCCCATTGGCAGTACTCATTGTCGCGATTGCTTCGGGGGAGCCGATGCTGGCGCATTGGACGCAAACTTTTATGAGTGCGGCAGGCGGGTTTGTCGCGCAATTCTTCCCGCTATTTTTGGTTGGTGCCATATTTGGCAAGTTGATGGATGATAGCGGCTCAGTCACCGAAATTACGCGCTTTATGACCGAGAAACTCGGCATTCAGCGCGCGATTCTAGCGGTGGTTTTGGCCGGTGCATTGGTCACTTATGGCGGAGTGAGCTTATTTGTCGCTTTCTTTGTCATTGTGCCGATGGCGCAAGGCTTGTTCCGTGCGGCAAATATTCCTTATCGCTTAATGCCCGCGGCGATTGGTTTGGGTACGTTCACCTTTACCATGTCGGCGATGCCGGGCACACCTGCGGTACAAAATGCAATTCCGATGCCATTTTTTGGCACCACGCCGTTTGCTGCACCGGGTTTAGGCATTATTGCGTCTATCGTGATGTTTTCTTTCGGGATGTGGTGGCTGCTACGTACTGCTGCAGCGGCGCGCCGCGCTGGTGAGGGTTATGGTCGTGAAGACCAAATTGAGCAAGTGAACGCTGCAGTTGCTGAGCTGGCCGACAATGCTTTAACGCGTGAACGTGCTTCAATATCAGATTCTTTTGATCCGCATGAAATCCACACTGGCTGCCATAGCACCCAAGCGCCGAGCACATTGATGGCCGTCTTGCCATTGTTAGTGGTCATTGCAGTCAACTTCATCATGTCGATGGTGATCTTGCCTAGAATGGACACGAGCTTTTTGGCTAATGCGCAATGGGGTGGCATCAGCCTCTCTTCGGTTAGTGGCGTGTGGTCGGTGATTGTGGCGCTATTGTCTGCAATTACGGTGCTGATTATTGGCAATCGCAAACGCCTGCTTAATTTGCGCGAAACCGTTGCAGCGGGTGCAAATGCATCAAGCTTGCCGATTCTCAGCGTTGCCAGTTTGGTTGGTTTTGGGGCCGTTGTGGCTGCGATGCCTGTGTTCTTTCTGGTTACTGAATGGGTGTTGTCGATTCAGGGCGGCCCGTTGGTTTCCTTGGCAGTTTCGACCAATATTTTAGCCGCACTCACCGGCTCAGCATCGGGCGGGATGACGATTGCGCTTGATGCACTGGGCGCTAGCTATTTGCAATTGGCAACTGAAATCAGCATGGATCCTGCACTTCTCCATCGCGTGGCGGTCATTGGCGCAGGTACATTAGATAGTTTGCCGCATAACGGCGCAGTGGTGACTTTGCTGACGCTATGCGGATCAACGCATAGCAAAAGCTATCTAGATATCGTGATGAGTTGTATTATCGGCGCGGTCATTGCACTGGTGGTGGTGATTGTTCTGGGGACAATGTTTGGTTCGTTTTAGCCATTAAAAAAGCCCTCGCAATCCGAAAAATATTCGGCTTGCGATGGCTTTTTGCTCTCTTTTAATAGGGTTTAGCGAGTACTGCTAAACCACTGATTGGCATACTGCAACACTTGCTCATTTAATAAGCCGATTGAAGCGGCTAACTGCAAGGTTGAGAAAATATAATAATATTGGAATAGCCCCTATATTTAGACCAAAAAAAACCGAGCAAAAGCTCGGTTTTTTTAAAAAAGCACACTACGCAGCCAAGTCCTGAGCCTGAATCGCCGTTAGGGCAATGGTAAACACAATATCGTCGACCAAAGCGCCGCGCGACAAATCATTCACCGGTTTACGCAAGCCTTGCAACATCGGGCCAACGCTGACGACATGGGCACTACGCTGTACGGCTTTGTACGTGGTATTGCCGGTATTCAGATCAGGAAATACAAACACCGTCGCCTTACCCGCTACCGCACTGCTTGGCGCTTTTTGTGCGGCCACTTCGGAAACCGAAGCGGCGTCGTACTGCAAGGGCCCATCCAGCACAAGATCAGGGTAAAGGCTACGCGCTAGCTCAGTGGCTTCACGCACTTTATCTACATCAGCACCAGCACCAGATTTACCCGTGCTATAGCTAATCATTGCCACCTTAGGATCTACACCAAAGGCACGGGCGCTATCGGCGCTTTGCTTAGCGATTTCTGCAAGCTGAGTGGCATTTGGATTAGGGTTGATCGCGCAGTCGCCATAAACCAACACCTGCTCTGGCATCAGCATAAAAAATACTGACGACACAATAGACGAGCCTGGCGCAGTTTTAATCAGCTGTAAAGCGGGACGCACCGTGCTGGCCGTGGTGTGGATAGCGCCTGATACCAAGCCATCTACCTTATTCACCGCCAACATCATCGTTCCCAGCACTACAGAATCTTCAAGTTGTTGCAACGCTTGGCCTTCAGTCAACCCTTTGCTCTTACGCAGCTCAACCATAGGTGCAACATACTCAGCACGAACAACATCGGGATCAAGAATTTCTAAGCTAGCAGGCAATGAAACACCTTGTGCTGCAGCAATTGCTTCGATGGTGGCACGCTTTCCGAGCAACACGCAGTGAGCAATGCCTTTTTCTTCGCAAATAATCGCAGCGCGAATCGTGCGTGGCTCTTCGCCCTCAGGCAAGACCACGGTTTTACGCGAAGAGCGTGCTTTTTTGATGAGTTGGTAGCGGAAGGCGGGGGGCGACATCCGTGTCGATGGCGGCACTTTCACTGCATTCATCAACATGGCCATATCAATTTGCTCGGCCACCGCATCCAGTACCAAATTCATGCGCTCGCTATCGTCTTCTGCAACGGCAGGAGGCAATTGCGTGATTCGAATCGCGGTATTAAAGCTGTCGCTATCCGTACTTAAGACGGGGATGCCGCTGTTTAAAGCTTGACGTGCTAATTCCAAAATACGGTCATCGGGCTTACTAGAATGCGTCAATAATAAGCCTGCTAACTGCACACCCTTACTGGCGGCTAGTGCGGTTGCCAGCATGACGTCATCCCGATCTCCAGCACTAATTACCAGCGCACCCGCTTTTAGGCGCTCGATCACTTCAGGCACCGAGCGCGCAGCAATCACCGTTTCTAATACACGGCGGTTAGCAATATCACCTTCAATCAGTATTTCTGCATTTAAATGGCGGGCGATATCTAAGGTACGTGGCGCCATCAGTGAGGCGTCGTATTTGATCACCCCCCATAGCGCAATACCATCCAGTTCATATTGAACCGATGCCGCATCAAAGTTTTCAGCCGCTTTATTAAAGATGACCCCCGCTACTTTGCAACCTCCGTTTTTTAGCTGGCTAGCCGCTAAGCGAGACTCTGCCACCGCGCCAACGGCACGGGCATTTGCCACCAAGATCACTTCGGCTTGCAAGCTACGGGCGATCTCATTATTTAAGCGGGCAGTAAATGCATTACTTGAATCCAAGTGCATCCCTTCAACCACCAGCACATCCACCCCCTGCACCGCGCCCATGCAAAGGCTCACAATGTCTTCGAGCAGCTCATCATTTTGCCCCGCAGAAACGCGAGCAACCACTTGAGCGATAGAGAGCGAGTGCGGGCATTCAATTTGGCAAATTTGCGTGGCAAAATGAGTAGAGCGCTCAATACCGTGGTGTTCTTGTGACACCGGTTTAACAAAGCCTACTTTTAGACCTTGATGTTGTAAGGCGCGAACGACGCCTAAAGAGACCGAAGTAAGGCCAACATTTTGCCTTGTAGGTGCCACAAAGAAGGTTTGCATAATTTAATCCTAAGCTCGCCGCAAGCTTGGTTACGGCTAAAAAACAGTAGTTTGTATGACAAACAGGCAAAGCGCCTGTAAAGGCCGTCAATGTAGAACAAAGCGCCGCTTTTAGGTCGGCAACTTTCACACCTTGAGCATCAACTTTGCGCCATGTCATAAAAAAACACGGTCATTGGCTGTAATTGGCGTAAATACGCACAAAACACCAACGCTATAGCGTAGTTTACAAGCTGAATAGGGACTTTCCAGCCATGAGGCACTTCCAAATGACAAAGGGAAGGCCGTTTAAATCAATAAAAAAAACAGGACTTAAAATCGCCTAGACCAAGGACAAGAATGGAGACCATCACTTCCTTACTTACCTTAACATTTACTTAAGTAAGACTGTCGCTCTGCTTTATATCAAAGAATCGTTTAGAATCACCTTGCTGCCGTGCAGCATCACGTTCTCCATCCATCACCTTAGGTGAGTTTTATGACAGTTATTGTCGTTTTCAATCAAAAAGGTGGCGTAGGTAAAACCACGGTGACGGCCAACTTAGCGGCAGCTATCGCCAAAAATGGTGTAGAACCCCTTGTTATTGATCTAGACCCGCAAGCGCACCTCACCTCACTTTATGGTATTAAGCCTAAAAGTAGTCAGAGCATTTACCGTTTTTTTCAGGGCGCAAGTACCCTTTCAGATTTGATTATTACCAGAGACGACGGCATCAACTTTGTGCCTTCGCATTTAGAACTTGGCAAGGTCGATGCGCAGCTTACACGGCACAAAGATCACGTTTGGCGGCTCAAGCTCGCGCTGACCGCTGAGATGCTTTCAGGCTTTGGCCTACCGATTATTATTGATTGCACCCCTAACCTTGGCGTGCTGTCGTTTTCAGCGATGTTTGCTGCAGATATTATTCTGGCTCCCGTGGCCGCTGAATACCTAGCCCTTAATGGTGCAATGCAACTTGCGCAAACTTTAAAAGGATTAGAAAAATTCCAAGCCCGTAAACCACGCCGGTATTTAATTAACCGCTACACCCCAGGCCAAATTACCGCCGAAACCGTATCGGGTCAGCTCACTAAGCATTTTCCTGGCGAAGTACTTAAAACGCGGATTCGGGAGCAAGAAGCGCTCTCAGCAGCGGTGGGTAGCGGATCAAATATCTTTGATTTTGCCCCCAGCTCTGGTGCTGCGGCTGACTTTACTTTTTTACTCGATGAGCTAATCGAAAGTAACTTAATTTCGCTTTCATTAGATCTTCCATTCGAGTAAGATTTAAAATCAAACCTATGCAAGTAGCCTGCTACTGGCGGTAGCAAGCTGATCTAAGCAGCCTATTTGTTCAGGTTAAACAAACACAGAACTGCGTGGCAATACACCGGCAGAAATCTTACACCTCTGTTAATATTAGCCCCACATTACGTCGTTTGTTTTACCTTATTACCTTGCACTCTGGAATCAACGTCTTATGTTTAACGCTGTACCGCTTTCTGAACAACTGCAGCAATACTTCGGTTTTAGCCAATTTCGTGATGGGCAGCGTGAAGTTGTTGAAGCATTAGTCAATGGGCATTCGGCAATGGCGATTTTTCCAACAGGATCAGGAAAATCGCTGTGTTATCAGCTAGCCGCTTTGCAAATGCCACACCTTACTTTGGTGATATCTCCGCTATTAGCCTTAATGCGCGATCAACTGGCGTTTTTGCACAGCAAGGGCATTCGTGCAGCCGCCATTGACTCCAGCCAAAGCCGCGAAGAAACCCAGCAAGTGATGCAAGATATACAGCAGGGTGAGCTAAAGATTCTAATGGTTTCAGTAGAGCGCTTAAAAAACGAGCGCTTTCGCCGCTTTATAGGCCAAGTGTCAGTTTCATTACTGGTCATTGACGAGGCCCACTGCATTTCGGAATGGGGGCATAATTTCCGTCCTGATTACCTAAAGCTGCCCGATTACAAAAAAGAACTCAATATCCCGCAAGCCCTACTCCTTACAGCGACAGCCACGCCAGCCGTTATCCAAGATATGGCGAGCAAATTTGCCATTCGCGATGAGCACGTTACAGTAACGGGCTTTTACCGCAGCAATTTACATTTGCATATTCGCCCCGTAGACAGCACTCAAAAAGACGCAACCCTCATTCATCTGCTCGAAAAAACGCCGAATGCCCCCTGTGTGGTGTATGTAACGCAGCAGCAAACCGCCGAAACAGTAGCTGGTAAATTACAGGCAGCAGGAATCCATGCCACGGCGTATCACGCGGGCTTAGATAATCTGGTGCGCCAGCAGATTCAAGATGATTTTATGCAAGGCAAATCGCAAGTGATTGTGGCAACGATTGCCTTTGGCATGGGTATTGATAAAAGCGATATTCGCCAAGTGATTCATTACGATTTACCTAAATCGGTAGAAAACTATAGCCAAGAAATTGGCCGCGCTGGGCGGGATGGCAAAAAATCGCTATGTACTTTATTAGGCAGCCAAGATGGGCTAAATCTGCTAAAAAACTTTGTTTATGGCGATACGCCAGAGCAAGCATCCATTGCCAAAGTATTAAAAAATATTGTGGATGAAACGGCGAATGGCCAATGGGAGATGACGCTATTTAATCTGTCTTCCCAAAGCAATATTCGCCAATTGCCTTTGAAAACCTTGTTGGTGTATTTAAATATGCAAGGCAAGATTAAACCGCTTTATAGCTATTACAGCGAATATCGCTTTGTATTACAAATGAGCGAGGCCGATTTATTGGGCCATTTTAATAACGATCGGCGCGAGTTTATTGCCACTTTGCTCAAGCATTCCAAATTAGCCAGAACATGGTATAGCTTTGATTTTATGTCTTTTTTAAATGAATTCCCCGATCAGCGCCAGCGCGCCGTAGCCGCGCTAGAATATCTAGATGAAGCAGGTTTTTTGCGCCTAGAAACCAAGCAAATGACCGATGTTTTTCAAGTGCTAAGCCCCATTGATCCAGCACAATTATCTTTAAGCCTTTATCAGCAGTTTAGCCAAAAAGAGCAAAACGAGCTTAATCGCCTCAGCCAAATGCTGGCCTTATTTGAAAGCACCGAATGCCTAAGCCATACGCTTGCCAATTACTTTGGTGATACAGCGGCACCCAAACAATGCGGCCATTGCAGCGTATGCCACAGCAAACCCGCCACCTTGCCCCCTGCCCCAGAACTGGTTGAGCTAGAACGCCTAGATTTAAACGCTATGTGCCAAGACCTGATCAGCAAAGCAGGTAAGCCCCTGAGTGCGCATCTACTTAGCTGTTTTCTCTGTGGCATCACCCTGCCCCACCTCACCAAATACCGCGCTAGTAAAATGACTTATTTTGGCAAACTGGCAGATTACCCTTTTGCAGAAGTCAGGGCAGCTTTGTTGTTGGAAACGATCTTGCCCACTGATAACAGCATGGCCCTATAAATGACGTAAATCAGTGCGAAAATAAGCCACGACTCATCAAAAGATCGCCAACGCAAAATCGCAAACATGGCCATTGCGGCGTAGAATGCGCTGTTTTTTGTGTTTTCTTGAGAATTTTATGGCCAAACTTTACTTTCGCTACTCCGCCATGAATGCGGGGAAATCTACCGCCATGCTCCAAGTTGCTCACAATTATGAAGAACGCAATATGCAAATTGCACTCTTTACCGCAGCGATTGATGACAGGCATAGCGTGGGCACAGTGGCATCGCGCCTAGGGGTGACGCGCTCGGCAGAGATTTTTAACGTAGATACCGATTTTAGCCAGTTATTTTCCAATCGAATTGTGGCCTGTATTTTGATTGATGAGGCGCAGTTTTTAAGCCCAGAGCAAGTCAAGCAGCTACATATCTTGGCGCATCAGAAGAATTTACCGGTGATTTGCTACGGCCTGCGCGCCGATTTCTTGGGCATGCCCTTTCCTGGCTCTGCCTATTTGCTCGCACTGGCCGATGATTTAGAAGAAATGAAAACCATTTGCCTATGCGGTAAAAAAGCCACCATGAATGCCAGATTTAATGCCGCAGGCTTACGTGAAGTATCTGGTGAGCAAATTGTGATTGGCGGCAATTCCCGCTACCTTGCTATGTGCGCGAAATGCTTTTACGCGGCTAAAACAACTTAACACCCTAAGACAAAAGAAACGTAGGGGCGCTGCTTGCTGTGCCCCTACGAAGTATTCGCATCATGCCACGCCAATATTCACATCAAATGCAACTGACTTGCACAAGAGGGCAATAAATTGCTATTGTTCGCCCTGATGCTGCAATGATGCACCATAAATATCGGAGATGGGCGTGAGAGGTTTATTTGAAATGGCCGCATGGCAGCGGGTGCTGTGCGTGCTGCCTTTATTATTACTGCTATGGGCGCTCACCGATTGGGCCATGCAAGCATGATTGAAGTACACCACCTCACACTCTGCTACCGCGATAGAACAGCGGTACATGCGCTGTCTGGCCGGTTTGAAACCGGCAGCCATACTGCCGTGGTTGGCCCAAATGGCGCAGGAAAATCCACCCTATTAGCTGCACTGGCAGGGATTAAATCTGCTGATCAAGGCCATGTGCATTCACATGGCAAACTGGCTTTTTTAGCTCAGCTTTCCACCTTAGACAAGCAATTTCCCTTAATGGTAAGAGAGCTGGCGCTGGCGGGGGCTTGGTCTCGGCGTGGTGCATGGCGCGGCCTCTCTAAGCAAGATCGCTTGCAAGCCGATGCCGCTCTAGAGCGTGTGGGCTTAAGCGATTTTGCCAATGCCCCGATTAGTAATTTATCCGGTGGGCAGCTGCAACGCGCCCGTTTTGCGCGGCTGATTGTTGAAGATGCCGATGTGTTGCTGCTGGACGAGCCTTTTGCCAACGTGGATAGCACCACGGTAGATAAACTTTTAGAAGTACAAGACGATTGGCATAGCCAAGGAAAAACCCAAATCACCGTCTTGCACGATATCTCGCAAGTACGCGCGCACTATCCGCAAACCCTGCTCTTAGCGCAATCAGCCATTGCTTGGGGCAATACCGCTGATGTACTGACGAATGAATTACTTGCAGAAGCAAACCGCCGCGCTCAGCACTGGCGAAATGATGCTGCATGGTGTGAGGTATGCGAATAATGGCTCAATATGAAATTATCAGCGCACTGACAGAATTTGCTTTTATGCGCCGCGCACTGGTCGGCAGCATGGCGTTGGCGATAGGCTGCGCACCAGTAGGCATTTTGCTCTTACTGCGGCGGATGTCTTTATTTGGCGATGCCCTCTCACACGCCGTATTGCCTGGGGCTGCCATCGGCTTTTTGCTTGGGGGCTTAACTTTGCCTTGGCTGGCTGGAGGCGGATTAGTAGCAGGCTTACTGGTGGCTTTAGCCGCCAGCGTGGCCGCCAGAAAATCCCGATTAAATGAAGACGCCAGCTTCGCTGGATTTTATTTATTGGCGCTGGCCATTGGCGTGCTGATTGTTTCTAAATGGGGCAGTAGCGTTGATCTGATTCATCTTTTATTTGGCTCAGTACTGGCCATTGATGATCCATCTTTACTAATTGTAAGTAGCGTAGCCACGATCACCCTGCTCTGGCTAGCGATTGAATACCGAGGCATTGTGCTGGAATGTGCTGATTCAGGCTTTATTGCCGCCACCAGCGGCAATGGCATGCGCTTTCATATTGGCTTTATGGTGATTGCCGTGCTTAATTTTGTGGCAGCCTTTCAGGCTATGGGAACCCTAATGGCGGTGGGGCTAATGATGCTACCTGCAGCCACCGCTCGGCTGTGGGTAGAAAAGCTTTCCATGCTGTTTGTGCTGTCTTGGGCGATTGCCCTCTTTGCCTGCGTAGCCGGGCTAATTGCCTCTTACCAATGGGACTTGCCATCTGGCCCCGCCATTGTACTCATTGCAGGCGCTCTGTACTGTCTATCGCTGCTACTTGCCCCTTTTGGCTTATTTGTGCGGCGCAAATCGCGTCACCATGCGATTTAAACCTTAAACCTAGCTGACTTTTCAGGATTTAATGATGCGTAAACATTTACTCGCCCTGCTACTGGCCGTTAGCAGCGTCGCCCAAGCAGCACCACTTAAAGTAGCGGCTAGCTTTAGCGTACTGGCTAATTTAGTACAGGAAATCGGCGGCAGCCGAGTGGAAGTCAGCAGCTTAGTGGGCATGGATGAAGACGCACACATCTGGCAAGCCAAACCCGCAGACCTTAAAAAACTCTCGGCTACCTCTATATTTTTTGTCAACGGGCTGGGTTTCGAAGGCTGGTTAAAGCGCGTGGAGCAAGCCTCTGCCTATAAAGGCCAAGTGGTTACCGTTAGCAAAAACATCAAGCCAAGACAGATGGCAGAAACAGGCCATGAAGGCCATAACCACGGCCACACCGACCCACACGCTTGGCATGACCCACAGGCCGTGCTGCTGATGGTAGAAGAAATCAAGCTAGCACTCACAAAAGCCGACCCCTCCGGTGCAGATCAGTACGCACAAAACGCTAACCGCTTTAAAGGCCAGATTGCAGAGCTGGATCAAAAAACCAGCACCGCTTTTGCTACGATTCCAGCGGCTAACAGAAAACTAGTGACTTCACACGATGCATTAGGTTACCTAGGTGCGCGCTATCAGCTGCAATTACTGCCACTACAAAGCATTTCTACTGAAGCCGAGCCCAGCGCCCGCCAAATGGCAGCACTGATCCGCGAGATTCGTAAAGACAATATCCGTGCAGTGTTTGCAGAAAACATCAGCAATCCAAAGCTGATTGCGCAAATTGCCAGCGAAACCCAAGCTAAAGTTGGCCCACCTCTCTATACCGATGCTTTATCAAAAAAAGCGCCCAGCTGGCTGGCCATGTTTAGCCATAATACGCAGGCTATTTTGGATGCTTTAAAGTAAGTGGCTGGCCACTCAATGCAAATTCGCAAAGTATTCCTCCCCCTTGCCGCCTTGCTCACTCTTGCTGGGCTGATTGGCTCTTTAGCCTATAACGCTGATGAGCCGCTTACTAGCTGGCAATTGCTGGCTAAGGTTAAAGTCAGCCCCGGCTTGTTTGGGGATGCTGAAACAATATTTGACCCTAGCATTAAAGCGCTAAATCAAACAGACATCAGCTTGGCGGGGTATATGTTTCCGGTGCAGGCAGGGATCAGTGTGCGGCGCTTTATTCTATCGGCCAAACCACCCACCTGCGCCACCTGCATGCCTGGTGGTAGCGAAGCCATGGTATTGGTGAATAGCCCCCAGCCGATTAAAGTCAGCACTGAGCGCATGCATATTAAGGGACAGTTCAAAATTGCGCAGGAAATGGGGCTGTTTTATCAGCTGGATATGGCTTCAGCTCCTGCGGCACGTTGATTGTGCTGCGGCATCCCCACTGGAATGCCCTTTTTTGAACGTCGAAGAAAGGAAGCCGTCTCGCTTTTTCCTCACTCCGGCCTGCTTCAAATAGATTTTTAAGCCCTGTGCAACGAACCACCATAAAAACGCAGATATTGGGTAAAGGAAGTTAAACCTGGGAAATCTGCTTATACATCCTTGCGTTTTCTATCCACTGCCCGTGTACTTCGCTGGATAAGCTGTAATCCACCTTAAAGCCGTGCGATTTAAAAAATGGTTGGCCGCTGATACTGATAAAACAAGAAATCTCCGATAGCTTTAACTCAATGGCGAGATCTTCCACATGCCTGAGGAGGGCTTTACCCACGCCCTTGCCCTGCCAATCGCCATGCACAAAAAAATGGCTCATTAAGCCTGTTTGTTGTAAATCTGCATACGCCACCAACTGACCTTTGCACTCCACAATACGAGGATTTAATCGCTCAAGGAGTTTGGACCAGCTCACAGGATCAAACTCTAGCGGAGCCCAGCCATCAAGCTGGCTTGTTGTGTAATCCTTTTGGCAAGCCTGATGAATACTGGCGTAATACAAATTATGAAGCTCAGCGGCGTCTTCGGGCCGATAACGGCGAATATGCAAATAAGACATAGACTCTCTCCTGCTTCAGTATATGCACACCCTTTTGTAAAGCACAGCAAACACAAAACAAATCTTGATATATAAATCAAATTTAATAGTCTAAATAGAGCTATACACAACTGCTACGCTACATGCATACCTTTCGAGCAATCAGGGGAAAACCATGCAAGCGTATATTGTTGGCGCAGACCACCTAGGGCATATTCCTAAATTGCTCGCCCATTATGGTATTACCATCGGCGAGCATATTACCGGCAGAAATCCATCGCATCAGCGCAAGCCTAGCTGCTTAAAAGATATGGACATCATGATTTTATTTACTGACTTTTTAGGTCATAACGTCATGAAAAACTACCGCGCCGCAGCCGCTGCTAACCGAATGCATATCGTAACCTGCCGCAGATCACAAACGGCGCTGCAACAATCCTTACAAAACTGCCCAGCGTTTAGCCAAGTTATTTTCCCTGCCCATGCATAAAAAACAACAGCCCTCAGTGCGTTGCTGAGGGCTGTTGATGACAGTCTTACGTTTACTCCAAATCAGCGTAGCTTTGAATCACGCGCGAAACAAGGCCATATTCAATGGCCTCTTGTGGGTTCATCCAGTAATCGCGGTCAATATCATTTAATACTCTTTCTTTACTTTGCCCGGTTTCTCTGGAAATCACAGCCGCAATTCGTTCCCTCATGCGGATAATTTCTTTCACTTGGATTTCCACATCAGAAGCCGAACCACCCATGCCACCACTGGGCTGATGAATCAAAAAGCGCGTATTTGGCAGGCACACCCTTCGCTCTTTTGGCACAGAAAGGAATATATGTGCTCCTGCGCTGGCCACCCAGCCGCTACCAATCATATTCACGGGGGCGCGAATAAATTTGATAATGTCGTGAATCACATCGCCCGATTCCACATGGCCGCCAGGGGATGAAATCAGCACATTAATGGGCTTGACTGATTCGGTTGCCAGCGCGATCAAACGCCTAGCGGTATCTTTAGCCAATACATCGTTGATGGGGCCAATAATAAAAACAAAACGCGATTCAAACGCTTTTTCTTCCAAAAAGGCATCTTGCGAGCCTCCTGTTGCCGCGACTTCTTCAGACATTGCATGCTCCCTAGACGGTTAAACTTACAAACATCAACAGCAATCATAATGGAATACGTGAAGATTGCCACCTTTATTCATGATTCAGCCCAGCATTTCCTTACTAAGCGCCCGAGCATTGACGCTAAACAATACCCTTTAAGCCCACTACGCCTACTCTGTTGAATACTTCGTAAGGATAAACAGAAGAAAATGAGCTTCAACTCACTAAAGCTTGCTGGGCGAGAATTACTCCCCATCGTGCAGGGCGGCATGGGTGTCGGGATTTCGGCACATAAATTGGCGGGCGCAGTGGCAAAAGAAAATGCCGTGGGCACCATTGCCAGTGTAGATCTACGCCAGCATCACCCCGATTTAATGGCCCAAACGCACCGCTGCCTAGATGCAGATTTAATCGACAAAACAAACCTAACGGCACTAGACCGTGAGATTCGCGCGGCAAAAGAAATCGCTAATGGCTGCGGCCTCATCGCCGTCAATGTAATGAAAGCCGTGCGCGATCATGTGGCGCTAGTTAAGCAAGCTTGCGAAAGCGGCGCAGACGCCATCGTGATGGGTGCGGGCCTGCCGATTGATTTGCCGGAAATGACAAGCGAGCACCCCAAAGTAGCACTTATCCCGATTTTGTCTGATGCGCGTGGTGTAGCGATTATTTTAAAGAAATGGCTAAAAAAAGGCCGCCGTGCTGATGCCATTGTGATCGAGCATCCCGGCCATGCAGGTGGCCACTTGGGCGCGGCGCGCATCAGCGATATACACGATGCACGTTTCGATTTTGCTAAAGTGCTCGCCGATTGCCACGCCCTATTTGCTGAACTGGGCTTAGGTCGTGACGCCCCTAAATTGATCGTGGCAGGCGGCATAGACAGCCACGAAAAAGTCAGCCACTGGCTAAGCAACGGGGCCGATGCCGTGCAACTCGGCACTGCCTTTGCTGTATGCGAAGAAGGCGATGCGCATATCAACTTTAAACAAACCTTAATCAACGCCAAAGCCAGCGATCTAGCCGAGTTTGTGAGCGTTGCTGGCCTCCCCGCCCGCGCCGTTGCCACACCGTGGCTGAAGCAATACCTACGCCGCGAAAGCCATCTGCAATCCATCGCCAAAGCCGACCCACGTCGCTGCACCCAGCGCATGGATTGCCTAAGCCATTGCGGCCTGAGAGATGGTTTAAGCAAAGTCGGCCAGTTCTGCATCGATTTAAAACTCGCCTCAGCGATGAATGGCGAAGTGGACAAAGGATTGTTTTTTAGGGGCAACGGCTCCCTCCCCTTTGGCGACGCCATCCGCCCTGTGCGCGAGCTGATTGATTATTTGATGAATGGCAGAATGGAGGCGGTGTTGGGCTCTGCGGGCAAAACCTAAATCTTGAACCACAGAGGACACTGAGAACACGGAGTTACACGGTGAAAAACAAAGCTTGAATTAAGTTGTTTTGCAGGTTTTGAGTGTTTGTAATGCCCAGCAATAAGGATTTATATCGCAGCTAGTTGCACGGGGCTTAAATTCCCCCTTGAAACACGCCGTAGCGAGGAACGAGCCAATCCCGCCCGCCGCCGACTCGATTGTCCGCAGCGTAGGGGCCTTCGTTCTTTGAGTTTGTGGCTTGGCTTCGTTTCTTGGCCACACAAGAAAGGAAGGCCCCGCGGTGGCTACCGCTCCAAAATCAGCGTGCCGTAGGCACTAAAAAGAGGATCACTGCGTAACGCCAGCAAGTACGCAAAAAACGTGGCCTAACCCACCCTACGAAATTCTTCACTTCCTCAACAACCTCAAACCATTCAACACCACCAATAAACTCACCCCCATATCTGCAAACACCGCCATCCACAGCGTGCCGTGGCCTGCCAAGGTGAGCGCTAGAAACACCGCTTTTACCAGCAGCGCCAGCGTAATGTTTTGTACCAAGATGCGATGCGTGGCTTGCGATAGGCGGATGAATTCGGGGATTTTGCGCAGATCGTCGTCCATCAGCGCAACGTCGGCGGTTTCGATGGCGGTGTCTGTGCCTGCCGCGCCCATTGCAAAGCCAATATCGGCGCGGGCTAAGGCGGGCGCATCGTTAATACCATCCCCGACCATGCCGGACGATGCCGTCATGCCTTCCACGAGGCGCAGCTTATCTTCTGGCAATAAATTACCGTGCGCTTGGGCAACCCCCAGATCGCTGGCAATCGCCGCCACGGTGTGCTCGTTATCCCCTGATAACACGATCGTTTCTACGCCTAGCGCTTGCAGTTGGGCAATCGCTTCGCGGCTGCTTGGCCTTACCGTGTCTGCCACGGCGAACAACGCCAGTACGCGATCAGAGGCCAATACCACCACTGATTTGCCCTGCATTTCCAGCACTTGCAGTTTTTCTTCCAGCGCGAGCGAGCAAAGGCCCAGCTCTTCGATTAGGCGATGATTACCCATTGCATAAGATATGCCCTCAATCTGCCCGCTGATGCCGCGCCCAAGCAATGCCTTTACTTCGCTCACTTCAAGGTAATCTTTGCTCTGCGCTGCAATCGCCTTAGAAACAGGGTGATCCGAGCGCGCGCCCAAGCTGGCGGCGATGCGCTGGCAAACCTCTAAAGACACATCCGCCAAAGCGGCCACATCGGTCTGCACCGGCTTACCAAAAGTCAGCGTGCCCGTTTTATCTAGCGCAAGGCTTTTTAGCTTGCGGCCTTCTTCTAGATAAGTACCACCCTTAATTAAAATACCCAGCCGCGCCGCACGGGCAAGGCCGCTAACAATCGTTACCGGCGTAGAAATAACCAAGGCACAGGGGCAGGCAATCACCAGCATCGCCAGCGCACGGTAAATCCATTCCTGCCACGCGCCACCCAAGAATAGCGGCGGAATCACCGCCACGGCCAATGCCAGCGCGCAAACGACGGAGGTGTAAATTTTAGAAAAGCGATCCACAAAACGCTGGGTTGGGGCACGCACGCCTTGCGCAGCCTCCACCGCATGGATAATCCGCGCCAGCATGGTATTGCCCGCCACCGCCGTGACCCGATATTCAAACGAGCCGGTTTCATTAATCGTGCTGGCAAACACCGTATCGCCGATATTCTTTTCAACCGCCAAGCTCTCGCCGGTAATCGCCGCCTGATTAATAAACGATTGCCCAGAGATCACCTCGCCATCCAACGTAATCCGCTCGCCAGGCTTTACCCGCAAAATACTGCCGAGCGCAATTTCGGCCGCCGCCTGCTCTTGCCAGCTGCCATCGGCCTGCTGCACCGTGGCACGCTCTGGCGTCAGCTGCAATAAGCCGCTAATCGCATTTCTGGCGCGGCCCAAAGATTTGGCCTCGATCAACTCGGCAAGGGTAAACAACACCATCACCATCGCCGCTTCCGGCCACTGGCCAATTAACAAGGCCCCCGTCACCGCAATACTCATCAGTGCATTGATATTTAAATCGCCGTTAGAAACTGCAATCCAGCCTTTTTTGTAAGTTGTCAGCCCACAAGTCAGCACCGCAGCAATTGCAAGCAGCGCAGTTAACCACACCGGCATAGCCAGCCAATCGCAAACCTCGGCCCCTATCGCCAATACGCCTGCCAATGCCAAGGGCCACCAAGGCTTAGCCACTTCGGCAACGACTGCTTTGCTTCCGTCATCCAAGCGTGGCGTAAAGCCTAGCTCGGCAATCGCAGCCAGAATCGCAGGCAGCGCCTCTTGGCGATGCGAAACAGTGAGCACGCGTTGCAGCAAATTGAACTGCAAACCACTCACATCCGTCATCGCCCCCAATTTTTTACGAATCAGCCCTTCCTCGGTTGGGCAATCCATTTGCTGAATATGAATTTTACTCAACACTCCGGCTCCATCACCTTGAGGCAAAGGCGGTGGAGGCGAGCCAACAACGCGGTAGCGAGGTTTGGCTGGGGAAGAATGATTGCAACAGCTGGACATGGTGCGTACTCCTGATATGCTTTAGAGCATTACACAGCCTGAAGCGACTTTAGTGTCAAGTTTTATGTTCAAATAAATTCAACATTTCAAGTCCCTTAAAAAAAAACAATGCTTTTTCCAACTCAGGCCTTATTACAAAGAACGCACCGCTCTCACTTAAAAAAATACCAGTCCGCGTAGCGCAGACTGGTATTGGTATTACTCAATCACTCTAAAAACACAATTCGTTCGTTTAATGAGCCGCATCTTTATCATAAGAAGCAGAACGAGGGCCATATAAAAGCCCGCCCGTATGGCCAGCAGATAAAAGCCGCTGACTTGCTATGCCAGCAATCGGGTGGCCCGCATCCGTTACCGAGTTGCCTATCTGTTTAATTACAGCCACGACGAGGGCACCAATAATATCGCCACCACTTGAGTTGCCGCTTTCGCTACTGGATGCAGATGCAACACCTGCCCACAACAACTTGCCGGTTTTTAGATCAACTAACTTCGCATTGGCAGTCACTTCGGTCACGCTATCAATAATTAAATAAGTCGTGCCGTATTTATTGACCGTAATGTAAAGCGCCGCATCTGCACCAAAAATTTCTTTTAACTTAGCGGTCGAAACAGCATGAATCTCAGCCGCACTATTCAAGCCATTTTGCTTGAAAGTTTCATTAACCAACGTCACCGGCAACACATAGTAACCCGCCTCTGCCAGTGGGTAAGAAACCTGCGATAGCATGCTATATGTTGCCTTAACATCAGGGGATTCATTCACAGGTGGCAACACCAAAATTGAACGAGGTCGGCTTTCTTTTAACGCCGTATAGTCATACGCCTTAGGCGTAGCGCACCCTGCAACTAAAGCCACAACAGATAGGCTAGCACATAGCTTAAATATTTTTTCTAGCATCATCGTCCTTTAAAGCTTGTGTTTTTTCAGCAAAAAATCCATATAAGTAGCGGACTCTGGGAAGAGCGTTTTTTCAGCTACTAGCTCTTTTTCTAGCTGATCCAGCTTTCCTACGGAGGAGTACAGCAAGCCTAAATGTGCGTGATAACCTGGTGGTGGGGTATTCCCCTTTGCCTGAATCTTTTGCAGATCCGCCTCAAGTTTAGCAATTTGCTCTTCAGCAGCCTCACCTTTCAAATACTCATAAACCTGAGGTTGATAGTCTTCCCACTGGTAAAGCGTTTTAGGTGGTGTACTGCATCCCGCCAACAAAACGCCGCCTAATAATGCAAAGGGAAGCATCGCTTTTTTTATTAATATTTCTTTCATTATGATAAAAATCTCTTATTTATTAGGTTTCCAAGCGCCTGTATCAATCGCTAATACCAAGTTATCTACCGCCTCACGCAGCGCTAATTCCAGCACTTTGCCATTAAGCGTTGAATCGTAGCTAGCCGTACCACCAAAGCCTACAACTTCACGGTTAGACAAACTGTATTCGCCAGCGCCTTGACTTGAAAACACCACTTCAGACGTTGCAATGTTGACAATATTTAAATTTACTTTGGCATATGCAATTTGTGACTTACCACGGCCTAACAGCCCAAACAATTGTTGATCGCCCACTTCCTTACGGCCAAATTCGGTGACATCTCCCGTCACTACATAATCAGCCCCCTTCAGAGACTGGGCTTGCTTTTTAATGGCGGCCTCTTGCTTCATCTCATCCAGATTGTCGCGGTCCAGCACATTAAAACGATTGGTTTGTTGCAAATGGGTAATTAAAATTGTTTTAGATTGCCCGCCCATACGATCAATACCATCAGAAAAAATACCTCGCATATAGCTAGAGCGGTTTTCAAATTTACCTACCGCAATAGGCGTACGTACACCGGCGTACGGCCTAGCCGCGCTTTCTACTTTTTGTACGGCTAAAGAACGCGCGCTTTCTGTTGCGCATCCTGCCAATGTGGATAATAAAGCTGCAGTGGCAAGGAGAGGAATCGCTCTGAGCTGTTTCATAAATTTGTTTCCGTTTTTTTGAAGCAAGGCTCCGCATCATACTTAGGCATTTAGTAAGAGTAAATTTGATTTTGCCATAAAGCTATCTTACAGTAGCCATTTTTTTCCTTGCGTAATACAGTACCAGCCCATTTGCTACTCATATATTTTCAGCGCTCTTGTCTCCAACGCTGGCAAGCAAGACTGCGCGATCCTGACGCAGTAAACTAAATCCTCAGCGCCCTAACCATTACTAAAGAGCATGCATCATGAAAATCGGTGAACTCGCCCAAGCTGCACAATGCACTGTTGAAACGGTAAGGTATTACGAGAAGGAGTCCTTATTGCCCGAGCCTGCCCGTACCAGCGGCAATTATCGTGATTACAACGAGCTGCATCTAGAGCGCTTAAGCTTTATTCGTAACTGTCGGGCGCTGGACATGACACATCAGGAAATCCGAGCCTTGTTGCAACTGATGGATCAGCCTGAAGACAACTGCCACTCGGTAAACAATCTGCTCGATGCGCATATCGAGCATGTCAGCGTCCGGATTCAAGAGCTGCTTAAGCTGGAAACGCAGCTTAAAACGCTAAGGCAGCAGTGCCAAAGCGAGCAAGCGGTGCAAGACTGCGGCATTGTGCAAGGTTTAAATAACATGGAAGTCAGTAATGCCCCTGAGCGGCATACTCATTTAGGCTAGTATCTTACACGCGCAGAACCCACACCTCACCCACCGGACTTATGAATGTCGCCCTTTTTCAGAAAAATCGCCCTCTATATCGTTGCCCGCCCGCGCCTTGTTGCAAAGCTAATGAAATTTGGCTTGAACTGGTTCCCTGCCATCCGCCGCACCGGCTGCAAAGTGACCGCCGTATCACCCGATGTGCGCTATATCCGCGTGGAGCTACCGCTTAATTGGAAGACGCGCAACATCAATGGCACGATTTTTGGCGGCAGCATGTTCGCCGCCACCGACCCGTTTTATATGAGCATCTTGTATTTTAATTTGGGGGACGATTATGTGGTGTGGGATAAAGGCGGCACCATCCGCTTTAAACGCCCAGGCCGTGGCACACTGGTGGCCGAATTCAAAGTCGACGAAGCTGAGCTCACCGAAATCCGCGATTTACTCGCCTTCACCCCAGAAATAGACCGCGTCTACCCCGTACAATTGATCGATCAAAAAGGCTATGTTTGTGCCGAAGTAGAACGCGTTTTATACATTGCCCATAAAAGCGCATACGACAATAAAATGGCAGAAAGACGAGCAAAAAGGGATTTACTCAGCACAGAGCGCGCAGGGGATTAAATGCACAGAGTGCTCGCTGACTTTTGAAAGCCCCTGCTTAGTATTTTTATCTACCCATCGGGCAAGCCGTCCAAAAAAAACCATGCCTATCATGCATCATCACGACAAATAGCCTGCACATGCTCCCGCAACCAGCGGTGAACCGGATCAGCGTGGTGGCGAGTGTGCCAGCTCTGGCTTACCTCCACACTAGCCATCATAACCGGCAGCTCAAAGCGATATAGGCGATGCTGTGGCATAGCCCAGCGAACAAAAGGCTCGGGCATGGCGGTAATAAAATCTGAGCTGGCCGCCATCATCAGCGCAGCCTGAAAGCCAGGTGCCACCATCGCCACGCGCCGTTGCAAGCCCAAGGCGTTAAGTGCAGCATCCATACGGCCCGCCTCTTGACCACGCCGCGATGCCGATATATGCGGCCACGCCACAAAATCTTCTGCGCTCACCACTTGGCCCGCAAGAGGATGGCCTTCCCGCACCACGCCAACAAAAGAAGCACTAAACAGCGGCTGACTGTAAACCTCCGGCTCTGCTCGCCCCGCCACGCCGACATCCAGATCAATACTGCCATTACGTAAGGCTTCAATATTTTTATCCGCACGGGAAACAAAATGTAAGGAGATATCAGGCGCTTCAAGCAGCAGGGCCGCCGCCAGCTGGCTGGCCCACGCCCCCAAAAAACCATCGTTGGCACGCAAAGTAAACGTGCGTTGCAGACGGGTAAAATCTACCTCTTGCGGCGTAAACACACCCCGCACTTCTTCAATGGCCGCTCTTACCCGCGCGTGCAAAGCCAGCGCCCGTGGTGTTGGCACAAGGCCGCGCCCAGCGGGGACAAACAAGGGATCGCCAATGGCTTCGCGTAAGCGCGTTAAACGGCGGCTCATCGCAGGCGGGCTAAGATGCAATGCCCGTGCAGCGCCCACCACACTGCCTTCGCGCAACAGTGCGTCCAGATCTAATAACAAATTGAAATCAAGATATTTCACGGCAAATTTCCTTATGCTGCAATATAGAAAAAATCCATATTTTTAATTACAGAAAAGATCTCGAAGATTGGGCTAATTAGCAGCATTGTTCACACTTTATCTCCAAATTTTCATCAGGAATACAGCGTTTTTTTGTGCCGAACGCTCTGCCTGCGCAGGAATGACGGCTAAAAGGGCGAGGGGAAGCGGCCAATCAAGAAGAGTTAAGTTCCTGTAGGCATCCCGCAGTAAAAGTGCCGGAGGCACGATGCTCAAAGCATCACCGCTAGCGCGCAGACACATGCAAAAAATGCATCAATGGATTGCAATAATGTCAATTTACACAATAGTAAGGCTTGCTGGACGATAGAGCTATCTTCTTATGACGGGCTAAAACATTATGCAACCCATCACTCCAGCTGCCCCTGTAGCGATCAATTTTTCTTTCTACCCCCTACTGGCCATCCTGATCTGGACAGGTAACACCCTTGTCACCAAAGCCGCCGCCGTGGTGATTGAGCCTGCAGCCATTGCTTTTTATCGCTGGTTGCTGGCAGGGCTGGTTTTAACGCCGTTTGTATTACGCGCTGTGTGGCAACAACGCGCCATTGTGGCGGCGCACTGGCCCAAGCTCGCTTTTTTAGGGTGTTTAGGCATGGGCATGTATCAGGGGCTGGCTTATGAAGCGGCAAAAACCACATCGGCCATCCATATGGGCGTGGTAGTGGCTTTAATGCCGCTATTTTCTACCCTGTTAGCCAGTTTATTTGCGGGTGAAGCACTCAGTACTTCTCGGCTTGGCGGCGTGGGATTATCCCTTTTAGGGTTGCTGATCCTCTGCACCCACGGCCAGCCCGCCACTTTGCTGCATGGTGCAGTACAGCTAGGCGACGCGCTTATGCTGATCGCCGTGGCATCAAATGCACTCTACGGCGTGTTGCTGAAACGCTGGGCGCTGCCGCTATCAACTTGGCAGCAGCTTTATGTGCAAGCCGGATTTGGCATTCTGATGCTACTGCCCTTCTGGTGGCTGGCCCCCGCCTCGCCCATTACTACACAAAATATCCCCTTGATTTTGTACGCGGGTATCCCGGCCTCAATCGGTGCACCGTTTTGCTGGATGAGCGGCATAAAAATCCTCGGCCCCGCCCGCGCCAGCCTTTTTATGAACCTACTCCCGCTGTTTGTAGCGCTGGCGGCATCCACCCTACTGGGTGAACAGCTCTATGCTTACCATGCAGTGGGTGGAGTGCTGGCGCTGGCGGGGGTAGCTTGGGGGCAGCGGGTGGCTAAGCGCTGAAAATAGTTTGTGAGGCGACTTAAGCAAAGACGTAAGCCGCCATTCATCTCGCTATCTAAATACAAGATAAAAATAGCGATTTTTTCACCACTCTAAGCGTCACCACCACGCATGAAAATGCTGCACTGGCCCTATTCCCTGCCCTACTTGTAATTGATCTGCAGCGGCAATCGCAGCCAGTAGGTAATTTTTTGCGGCTTTCACGGTGCTGGGCCAGTCTGAGTGCTTGGGCCGCAGAGCAGCCAATGCGGCAGATAGAGTGCAGCCGGTGCCGTGGGTGTGTTGGGTGGGAATGCGCTGCGCGGCAAAGCGGGTAAATCCTGCGGGGGTGATGAGCCAGTCTGGGCTTTCATCGCCGCCTAAATGCCCCCCCTTCATGAGCACGGCTTGTGCACCCATTTGCAGCAAGGCGCGGCCTTGGTCTTGCATCTGCTGCTCGGTTTGCGCTTCCGTGCAGCCCAGCAGCGCGGCGGCTTCTGGCAGATTGGGGGTAATTAAATCGGCCAGCGGCAGCAACTCATCGCGAATCCCTGCTATCGCTTCAGGCAAAAGCAGCGGATGGCCGCCTTTGGCGATCATCACGGTATCGAGCACCACGCAGGCTGGGCGATGCTGGCGCAAGCCACGCACCACTGCAGCAACAATCTCTGCATTGGCCAGCATACCAATCTTTACGCTATCTACGCGAATATCTGCCAGTACGGCATCGAGCTGCGCCAGCACAAAGTCAGGCGGCACGGCATGAACGGCATGCACGCCTTGGGTATTTTGTGCGGTCAGCGCCGTAATCACGCTCATGCCGTAAGCGCCCAATGCCGAAAAAGTTTTTAGATCGGCCTGAATCCCCGCGCCGCCGCCAGAATCAGAACCCGCAATTGTCAGTGCATTAACGATCATATGCCGCGCCCTCCCGCCGCAAAGCACGCGCCGCCTGCTGCGGATCGGCTTGGCCACAAATGGCCGAAACCACGGCCACGCCATCGGCACCCGCCGCACGCAAACCGGCCACTTGCCCCAAGCCAATACCGCCAATCGCCACGGCAGGCAGGGTTTTGCCCTGCATCAGTTGGGCAAACTCCTCTAAGCCAATGACTGGGGACGCGTCTAATTTGGTGCCGGTGGCATACACCGGCCCTACACCAATGTAATCAACTAAGCCCTGCGACGCGGCGTGGATATGCGTGGCATTCGAGGTCGACAAACCCAAAATTTTATTTGCCCCAATTAACTGCCGGGCCATCTCTGGTGCAATATCTTGCTGGCCCACATGCACTCCGGCCGCATCCACCAACAGCGCCACATCGATATGGTCATTAATAATCAAGGGAATATTCAACGGTTCCAGCGCGTTTTTAAGCGTTTGAGCCGCCGCCACCCACTGACGTTTTTTCCACTTAGGGGCGCGTAGTTGCACGATGGTGACGCCACCCGCTACGGCCTCCAGAGCGGTAGCCACCATGCCCTGCTCGCCACCACATAAATCAGGATCCAACACTAAATAAAGCGACAAATCAAAAGGATGTTTCATTCGTCAGCCGCCTTTAACATGGCAGGTTGCATGATATATAGCGCGTCTAAAAACGCGGGGAGGAAGGTGCCTGGGCCATCACAAGCCGCTTCAGCGCGCTCTCCAGCGATCCCCATCACGGCGCAGGCAGCAGCAACGGCAGCAAGCCGGTCAGGTGCGCCAGCTACAAAAGCAGCAACAACGGCAGACAAGACGCAGCCCGTGCCTACCACGCGGGTCATCAAAACATGCCCCCAAGGAATCGCCCAAGTGATTTCGCCATCACTGACATAATCCACTTCACCAGTCACCGCCACAATCGCACCTGTTTGCTGGGCCAGCCACTTTGCAGCAGCAATGGCAGATGCCGATTGCGCCGTGCTATCTACGCCCTTGCCGCTGACAAATTCGCCTGCCAAGCACATGATTTCCGAGGCATTACCCCGAATGACCGCTGGTTTTTGTTGCATTAAAACGTGCAAGGCATCGGTTCGGTAAGCCAAAACGCCTGCGGCCACAGGGTCTAACACCCAAGGCGTGTCTGCGGCATTGGCAGCCGCTACCGCCGCTTGCATCACAGCTAGCCGCGCGTGATAAAGCGTGCCGACATTAATCAATAGCGCATCGGCCATCGCGGCAAAATCAGCCACTTCTGCTTCGGCCACAATCATCGCTGGGGATGCGCCAAGTGCCAGCAAGACATTGGCAGTAATCGATTGCACCACTTCATTGGTCAGGCAGTGCACCAAGGGCGCTGCGGTGCGCATGCGTTCTAGCTCTTCGCCAACACGGCGCAAAGGAAATTGAGGAATAAGGGGGATGGTTTGCAAATCAGACATTTTGAGTTCCTTGGCAGGCGCAGGCGGCCCATCAAGGATGGCCGACATCCCTACGCTGGCATTATCCAGATCAGGTCACGGGTATTTCTCAGCCGTAATCACTTACAGCACCCCGAGTCAGGCGGACATTTTGCGCATAAAGCCAATGACAAACAAGCGTAAAAGATCAAATATTCAGCACAAACGCCGCAAAAAACCTAAATACTTTAAGGAAAGTGGGCTATTTTTTGCCTTGCAAAGCCATCTGATGACTCATGTGCCAGGCCAAATGCGCTTTAACGCGACTTAACACCAAGGGTAGGCATAATGGCTTGGTCATATAGTCTACTGCCCCCAATTCCATGCCTAAAATCTCATCTTCGACCTCATTACGCGCCGACATAAAAATGATAGGAATATGGCACAGCGCTGGATTGGCCTTGATTTGCCGGCAGGTTTCATGGCCGTCCATCTCTGGCATAAGGATGTCTAATAAAATAAGCTGGGGCAGCGGTGCCGTAGCCAGTATTTTTAGGGCCTCCACGCCATTTTTGGCCGTAACAACCTGAAACTCACTTTTCAACATGCGATCAATCAGCAGCAAATTCATGGGGGTATCATCGACCGCCATCACCATAGGCATTTCAGCCGCCTGAAGCTCTACCTCATCGCTACTGAGTTTTACCCCATCTAAGGCCACGATTAAATCTACTAGAAAACTCACCAAGGTTGAAGAAAACGCCTCCAACATAGGCTTACACATTGGATCAGTTGGGCGATACCGTATGACGTTTTCTAATTCAGCAGCCAATTCGGCTAATTCAGTAGCGCCAATACTGCCTGCTACAGATTTACTGCTATGCAATAAACGCTCGGCAGTACTGTAGTCTTTTTCCTCTAAAGCCAAGCTCACCTCCGCAATAATTGCGGATTGGCCATGAATAAATTTTCTGAGCATTTCTAAATATAAAGATTCTTTTCCTAGCACCCGCCGCAAACCATTACTCACATCTAAGCCCGTAATATTAAGTAATTCCAATTTATTTTTTAATGCATAGGGTTCATTTACTGACACCACTGGGCTATTCATTTTGTTAGCATTTTCAGGGCGAGGTTTTATCCAGCGCAATAAAGCGGACCACAGCTCATTAGGCTCGATGGGTTTGGGAACGTGATCATTCATCCCCGCTGCAAAACAGCGCTCTTGGTCTATCTTCATGGCATTAGCCGTCATCGCCACAATGGGCAAATCAGCATATTGTGGCCATAGCCTAATTTGTTTAGTCGCCTCTACGCCATCCATAACCGGCATTTGCATATCCATCAAGATTAAGTCGTAACTGATTTGTTGAATTTTTTGCAATGCCTGTTGGCCATTCTCGGCCAAATCAACGATAAAACCCGCGTCTTGTAATAAATCGATGGCAACTTGTTGATTTAAATCGTTGTCTTCTACCAATAAAATACGTGCACCTTGAATGCTAGATAAATCAACGCCTAGCATGCGTGTATTTAAAAGGGCAAAAGAGAATTTATCGTTAGCATCCCCTAATACCCGCATAGTGGTATCAAATAATTGCGAGGCACTTACGGGTTTAATTAATACATCATCAATCAGATTGGCGGGCGTTTCATTTAATACCTCATCCCGCCCATACGCGGTTACCACAACTAATTGCGGCGGTGCTTGTACGGCTAAAGCTTGAATGGCTCTTGCGGTTTCTCCGCCATCCATTTGCGGCATACGCCAATCTAAAAACACCACGGCAAAAGGTGCGCCAGCTGCATCAGCCTTTGCCACCTCGGCCACAGCGGCTTGCCCAGACGTCACCACAATCGGCCTAAAAGTCATGGAGCGCAATAAAGCGGCCAAAACCCGCGCGGCTTCTTCTTGATCATCCACCACCAGCACCGCTTGATTGCGCAAATCAACGCTAGGCACTAAGGAGCGCGGCACCAAGCGACTCATATTTAAACGCGTTGTAAACCAAAAAACACTGCCTTCACCCCAAACACTACTTAGCCCCACCTCCCCCCCCATCAGCAGAGCTAATTGTTTAGAAATAGCCAAGCCCAGCCCGCTGCCACCATATTTACGGGTGGTCGAGGCATCGGCCTGCTGAAAGGATTGAAATAAGCGCTCAATTTGATTCGCCTCAATCCCAATTCCTGTATCACTCACCGCCCAACAAAGCAAAACATCTTCATTACTTTTCTCCAAAACTTTGCAATTTAATTTTATATACCCTTCCTCGGTAAACTTGACCGCATTATTCATGTAATTAATTAAAATTTGCTCGATTCTTAATGAATCACCACACAATGTTCTGGGCACTTCGGCTTCAATATCAAAAACCAACTCTAATCCTTTGTTATTCACTTTATCGATCAACAAATTGGCCACATTATCCAGCACTTGATCCAATTCAAAATCCAGCATTTCAATCTTTAGCTTTCCTGATTCTATTTTAGAAAAATCCAGAATATCATTAATAATACCTAATAAATGTTGGCCAGATTTTTGAATTTTTTCAATGTAATCACGCTGCTTAAAAGTAAGATCCGATTTAAGCACCAAATACGACATGCCAATCACCGCATTCATTGGCGTACGTATTTCATGACTCATATTAGCTAAAAATTCAGATTTCAATTGTGAGGCTTGATCGGCATGGTTGCGCGCACGCTCTAGCTCTACTTGCTGACTTTGCAATGCATCATTAGCCAAGGCCAACGCTGAAGTTCGCTCAAATACTTTTGTCTCTAGCGCCTCTTCATTGCGTTTTAATGCATAAACCAATTCAGTCTGGCTTTGCAAAACATCGGCCTGCGCCTTAGCCCGCTGGCGGTGCTGGCGGTGCTGGCGCAGCATTGCTAACGCCAAAAACAAGGTAAGTAAGCATTGAAAAACAGTGAGCGCACTAGTGAAAATAATTTGTTTTTTTACTTCGGCAGCCCGTGTGTCCACTACATTAGCAGAAGCAATGGCCGCTTTTAAGCCTAATTCTTGAATTGAATCTTCTAACAACAGAAATCTTTTTAATAATTCAGCGAATTGAGTAGAGGGTACCGCCCGATCTGGATAAACGCCTAAATAATGATCTGCCTCGCTAACAAACTGACTTAACTCATTGACTGTTTTAGAGAAAATAGGGTAACCACGCATTAAGTCCTTTGGCGCACCTGCTTGACAGTTTATTATTCGGCTAACAAATATTTCATAGCGTAATTTTAATTCATCAATCGGTATCTTACTTTCATCCAACAAATACAATTCAAAGGTTTTTTCAAAGCGCTGATAATCCACATGCAATTGAATTAGAGCCCAAAGCGCATTATCATCGGCCCGCCCTAATACTGTATTTAAACTTTTAAATTGAATCACTTGCAACACAGCAATCGCGGCGTATACGGCTATCAAACTACTAATGATGAGCCATAACAACCGCTTGCTGTGATCCATAGTGCCCCCCCTTATTGCACATGTATTTTTGAGAGCTGCCAAATAGATCGTGTGTAATACAGCTCTTTTTTTAACTCCTCATGCTTATCATAGGGATACACAACAAATAGCGGGCCTTTTTCACGAATAGACATAGGCTTATCGTTCATTAGCCGCGCTAATACCACGGGATAACCGGTTACATCAGAGTAAGGCATATCAACGCGATAGTCATTTAAGGCAACTAAGGTGATAGTGTCCCCTTTTGCACCTGCTGCGGCCAATACATCCTTTAATAGCGGCCCTGTAAACTTAACGGGTTTGTCGTACCAAGGCGTTTGCGTAGTAAAAGTGGTTTGGGGCAGTTTGGTTAGCTGATCCATAGTAAACACAGCCTCTTTACCCTGATTGGACGAACTTACACGGCCAGATATAGTGAGCACAACAACGCCATTGGGGACCTCTAATGCAGATACTGAGCCACAAAAGCAGCAGATGGCAAACCAAAGTGCTCGTTTCATTGCTTAGACTCCAAAGCAAGCTTCAATAACAATACCGTACGTTTACACAGTAGTATTGAATTGCCTTTCTTGCCCCTACAATACACACTCTGACCTGCTGTTTACCCACTTCACTAGGCTTTGCTTAATCTAGCAACTTGGCCAGTAAGCAAACCCCCTGCTCAATTTGCTCAATGCTGGCGTGACTAAAATTAAGTCTTAGCGTTGCGGATGGCTGCGGCACTGGATCAAAAGCCGCACCGGGCATTATCGCCAATCCGGCCTCTAGCGCGGCGCGCATCAAGTGCATCGTATCTTGCTGGGTATGGAGTGTTAGCCAAAAAAACAACCCGCCAACCGGTTTTTCCCAATGGGCTTTATCCGCCAAATGCTGTTGTAAGCAGGTATGCATAAAATCACGTTTTTGCCGATACAAAGGCAAGATACTGCTGACATGCCGATCTAAGCTACCATCGGCCAAAACTTGCGCCACAATGGCTTGGCTAAGGCGGTTACTATGTAAATCGGCGGCTTGCTTAAGCCGTGTCAGGGGCAGCATCAGCTCAGGATGCATAATGAGATAACCAAGCCGCAACCCTGGTGCCAGGGTTTTAGAAAACGACCCTTGGTACACCCAAAGTGCTTTATTTAGCTGAGAAACGATAGGCGCAGGCGCAGGGCTATCAAAAGCAAGATCACGGTAAGGATCGTCCTCAAACACCAGCATAGAGTGCTGATCAAAAGCCTCGGCCAAAGCCTGACGCCGTTCCTTAGAATAACAACGCCCTGTTGGATTTTGAAATGTAGGCACCAAGTAAGCCAAGCGTGCATCACACCCCGCTAGGGCTTCCGGCAAAATGCCTTGCTCATCTTGCTGAGCGCCTACAAATTCACCGCCAAACAAACGGAACACCTGTAAGGCAGCCAGATAAGTGGGGGATTCAGTCAGGATGCGCGTGCCTTCACTCACCATGAGCTTACTAACTAGATCAATCCCCTGCTGCGAGCCGTTTACAATTAATACTTGCGCCGCAGTACAGTCAATGCCCATTGCCTTGGCACGCAAAGCCACTTGCTGACGTAGCGCAAGCTCACCCTCGGTTTGCCCATATTGCCAAATATCATCTGGCAACTGACTTAAGACATTTTGATCTGCTTTAAATAGAGCTTCACTCGCAGGCAAGCCACCTGCAAAAGAAATAATGCCAGGCTGCGAGGCTGCAGCTAAAATATCCCTCACCAGTGAGGAAGTAAGCCGGTTAATCCGTGTTGCAAACATAGCCCAACGCCTATAGGTCAATATACATGACCTATATATGCACTATACTCCGCTACTATGTCAAGCAACCACGTCCAAGCACGCGCATCCATGACCAAAACAAACGCAGACTTACTTAATGCTGACTTAGAACGCTTCTTTTATGGCTATCGCACCTTTACATCACTGCCAGACGAAATGCTTAGCCCCTTACAACTGGCCCGAGTACACCACCGCATTCTTTATTTTGTTGGGCGCGAAGCAGGCCTGTCAGTAAATGGCCTGCTTGCCAAACTTGGCACGTCCAAGCAGGCCCTGAATCGACCTTTAAGAGAACTGCAAGAAAAAGAGCTTATTATTGCCAGCTCAGCCATCCATGACAAGCGGGTTAAATGCCTTGCGCTCACCCCAAGCGGCATGGATTTAGAAGAAAAATTATCCAATAGCCAACGTGACCTACTCTGCCGAGCCTTCGCAAAAAGCCCAGAATCAGAAGCAGGCTGGCGGAATATCATGCGTATTTTGGCCATAGAATCTTAAATTAAGCAGCGAACCAAAAATGAAACTCAGTATTGTTATTCCTTTTATGAACCCAGCCCATCAGCATTTTTCTGAAATGCTGATGGGCTTAGCTGCCTGCCAATTTTCTATATTTAGTACCGTAGAAGTTATTTTGGTTAACGACGGCAGCCAAGATGATTACCAAAAAGAAATAACCGCCGCCAGTGCATTGCTATCGATCCAACTTATTGAATTACCCTGTAATCACGGTGTATCTTACGCGCGAAATATCGGCATGGCCGCAGCAACAGGGGATTGGATTGCCCTCCATGATGCGGATGATATTAGTCTGCCACAGCGTTTTATAGAAAGCGCGCTATTTTTGCAGCGCCACCCAGAAGTCATTGCCGTATCAGGCGATATGCTGGTATTTAATGAAGACGGCAAAGATGAGTTAATGCGCTTATTCCCTTTATTACATCAAGATATCTGCGTAGATAATTTATTTTATTGCGCCATGGCTCAACCCGCCCTTATGCTTAATCGTGCACTTTGGTTAGCCAGTGGTATTCAATACACTAAAAAAATGGATATGGCTCAAGATTGGGATTTTGTCATCCGCTTAAGCCAACACGGGCAATTGGCTAATTTAGGTATGCCGCTGGTGCGTTATCGCCAACATATACGGCAGCGTAGTGCCGAAATTAATGGCGAATTTGCCAATATCCATGTACGTGAAATTTGGAAAAAACAACTTATCCATTTAGGGGCCGATACCAACCCCACACTACTACAAGTACATGGCCATTTATCCCCCTATTGGCTTTGGCAGCTTTCTGATATTGCGCAAGCGTGGGAGCTTTGCCCTCAAGCGGTCAGCCATTGGGGCAATGAAATACTTCGCACCAATCAAACTAGCCGATACGTAAGCAGCGCAATCTTAGCGCAGAAAATTCACCGCTTGCAGCGCCATTGGCATGCATGGAAAGCCAGCGGCAGCCCAACAACGCAGGTTCATTTCTTATTATAAAGTCCCACCACCTAAAACATTATTCACGCGGAGCCGTGCCATGCATCAGCATCACAAAGTGAATTATATTGAAATGCCTTCCAGAGACTTAAATCTAAGTAAAACCTTTTTTACCGAGGTATTTGGCTGGACCTTTGTGGATTACGGCCCAGACTATTGCGCTTTTTCTAATGAGGGGATTGATGGTGGCTTTTACCATGCTGATTTAGCAATTTCTAGCCAAAGTGGTGCGCCCTTAATTGTTTTGTACAGCAATCAACTTGAAACAACACAAACCGCCGTGTTGGCTGCAGGCGGCGAACTCATCAAAGCCATTTTTCCTTTTCCTGGCGGGCGGCGTTTTCAGTTTACAGACACTGCGGGAAACGAGTTTGCCGTATGGTCAGAATAAGCCACTCCCCTGATCAGGCCGCCGGCATGATCATCCCCCCTCAGCCCCATATGCCAGAAGCAGAGTGTGAGGCGCTAACAGCGGCATTACAGCAAGCCCATAGTTATTTAGAGTTTGGCATGGGGGGCAGCACCCTGCTGGCAGCGTGGCTTAGCGTGCCACAGATTATTGCCATAGATTCCAGTCAAGGGTGGGTAGACAAAGTAGCGGGCCAAATCTCAGAGATTCAAACCGCCAGCCAAGTCACGCTGCTGTTTGCCAACATCGGCCCAACCGGTGATTGGGGCTATCCTGAGGACACGAAAACACAATACCGCTGGCCAGATTACTACGCACGGGCATGGGCTACGGCAAAAGAGCCAGACTTAGTGCTCATTGATGGTCGATTCAGGGTGCCGTGTTTTTTGTACTCATTACTGAGGCTTAAGCCAGGTGCCGTAATTCTATGGGATGACTACGCCCAGCGGGCTGAATACCATCTTGTTGAGCAACACCTTGCCCCCAGCGCATTCTTTGGTGATATGGCACAATTTACAGTGCCTAGTCACGCAAATACAGCAAACATTCTTAATAGCCTGTTTGAAAATCTCTATTTAGCTAATTAAACGCGCCCTTAAACTTAAAGAAATGAGCATGGACCGCCTTACCCTTTATGCACTCGCCAACAATCAGTTAGGCGCATCGTCCACTCAACAATTGCTGCAGCTCCTGAAAAACGCGCAGATCGTTTGCCACGGGGCATCAGGGAGACTTTATACAGCTTAATTTTCACCCCCCCCCCTTTGATACCCCTTCAGTTGGCGACCTAAGCAGCCGCCCTTTTATTGTCATGAAAAGAGATAAGCAAAACATCGGCAGCGCACAGCGTATCGACCAAGGCGAGCTACTGGCTACTGACGAGTTCAAAATAGAACTCAGCCCCAAAAACGGCCGCTGGGTACTCGTTAGCGACGTATGATTTTTTAAAGAAGGCGAAGCCAACCGCTGGGCGCAAGCCCAATATGGGGAATTTAGAGTCATGCCGGATGGGAGAGCTTTGCTGGTGGGGTTGAGGTAGGAGGGATTGAAGGGGCTTTGCACAGACAAGATCACGAAGCAAAAACATATCGAGAACATCACACTAAAAATTCAGATCACCACAACAACCCTAGTACTCCGATAGTAAAACCAAACAAAAAAATAGCCTCAAATAACACAGTCCGCACCACCTCATGCAAAGCACCCCCACCCCAGGTTTCAGCATAACTCTCAAGCTGAAACCAAGTTGCCCATAAGGCGAAGAAAGCCCCAACCCAACTCAAGCATTTAGCCCATGAAATTGGAAGATTGGGAGCAAAAAACCCAGATGCCACAGCAAACAATACGCACATTAAAAAAATAAAGAATGATAAAAAAAATGATTTATTGAGCCCAGCACTTAGTTGCTTAGCACAAGCAGCGGAAGCCTCAGTAGCTTGGCTCTCCCAACCTGTCAGAGGATAAACCCCTTGATCAAACAATGATCTCATATCAGTAGCCCTAATATCAACTGCAAGGTTATGTTCTATAGCCAAAGCCAAATAACGCTTGCGTGCAAAAATGAGAGTGATCGCCGCCCAATATTTATTATCCTTCCGTGGATATACCATCATAATTACCCCCATAATCCAAAATACTATATTCGCCCTATTTGCATGAGATACACAAACATCTATCTTAGTAACTGTCATTACACAGTGAAACCCCGATTTTTAAACAAGAAATTTAACGAAAAAAACATCTTTTTAATTAAGCAATTCCTTTGAGTGTTTGAATATTTTCTAACCTGACAATTTGAATTTTTTATCGTTACTAGTGGCATAGGGCTTAAGAGTCCCCTTGAAGCACGCCGAAGCGAGGAATAAGCGACTCGGGGTTTCGGAAAAGGGGTAGCGAGGCAGCGAGCGAGCAGCCTTTTTCGCAGAGGCGATTATCCGCAGTGAGGGGCATTCGTGCTGGTCGGGGCGGCCTTCTTTGCTTACTTTCTTGGCCGCTCAAGAAAGTGAGTCCCACGCGGGGGATTCCCCATACGCGCTAACCAAAGTCAAAAGCCTTTTTTATTAGTGCCTTCGGCACGTTAATTTAGGTGCGGGCGTCCCGCTGGACCTTCCTTTCTTGCGCGGCCAAGAAACGAAGCCAAAGAAGGCCGCCCCAAATAGCGCACATGGGGGGATGCCCGCACCAAAATCAACGTGCCGAAAGCACTATAAAAAAGCCTTTGAACCTTGACTAACACACAGAAAATGAAATATTCGTACGATCACCCAAAGGGAACAGTGATACCCTACCGACGATATTTATAATGAGTTCAAACAAAAAATATAATAACCTATATTTAAATGCAATAATGTTTATTAACTCCATAAAAAATGGTTTTGTATTTCCATTTCCACATTAACAATTAATACCCTTCATTTTACGCTTTAAGTAAATCAATAAAAAAATCATAATCATCCGCATTAGGCTTGTAAGGCAATTTTTGGATACACTGAGTAACCAATAACGGAGCACGTTCCGGGTATTTAATAAAAAACCACATCCGCATTATTTTTCCCGGCAAAAATACCTCACTGACTAAGCTTTCATAAAGTTCTATAGATAGCAGGAGCAACAGATAACTTGAATCAGGGAAAAATTTAATTTTTTCATTAGCATCTTTCTCCGCATGTTGAAAAAAATTTCGTGGCTTTCTAAATGCGGCTATTAATGATTTGCGCACACCCATTTCCTCTAGGATTTGAGAATCTTCTATCTGGCGAGAAAAACCACTTGATTTACATAAATCCGACAAAACCTGATACGCCGTCCATGCGACGGTATAAACAACCACAAGGTCTTTTCGCTCAAAAAACAGCAAGATTCCCACCTCAAGATGTCGTTTTGCCGACTCTATTTTTCCTACCTCTAAATAATTTGACATACCTTATCCACCTAAATTAACAAAACAGTTACCATTACTAAACGAAACTCTATAAAACAGAACAAACCTGCATAATATTGCTTAAATCAATTACCTACCAAATAGCAAGGTAGTAAAATAAATACTAACTCCCCAGACTATTTAAATAAATATTAACCTGATTATGTCTCTTGCTCAGTTAATCGCCCACGCGGGCAAGGCTTAGCAATGAGTAAGGCATGTAGCATGCGGGGAATAAGGGCGCATAAATCAAAACGCCGATTAAATCGATACTGCATTTC
>JBDKJX010000036.1:0-39506 GCA_039796405.1 Pseudomonadota bacterium | reverse complement strand
GCCGGATTTGGCCATATTTCACGCATTTTCTCGTTGAATAGCCAGCTATTCGCCTCAAAAACCCGCGAAATCTGTCTCAAACCGGTCTTTCCCTCGCTACGATCGCTTAAGTCCGACAGGCTGCTAGAAATCAAATATCAACAGCCCATAAAAAGGGGAAACAATCATGCGCTTATTTGCCGCATTACTCGCCTTCGTTCTTAGCAGCAGCCTTTATGCTGAAACCACTGCGAACGCCGTTCCATCCCTTGATATAGAACGTTATCTAGGGCGTTGGTACGAAATTGCCAGCTTTCCTATGTATTTTCAACGAATGTGCGTGGCAGACACTACGGCGGAATATAGCAAGCAAAGCGAAGATAAAATCACCGTGGTTAATCGCTGCCGCAAGCAAGACGGTAGCTTTGCTGAAGCCAACGGCCATGCTAGTGTTGTGCCGCATAGTGGCAACGCAAAATTAAAGGTCAGCTTCTTCTGGCCATTTTCAGCCGACTACTGGGTGTTTGGCTTGGGCGATGAGTACCAATGGGCACTAGTGGGGAATCCCAACCATAAATACCTGTGGCTATTATCTCGCAGCCAGACCATCAACAACCAAGATCTAAATGATGCGCTAGACATTGCCAAAGAGCAGGGATTTGATATCAGTAAGCTCAATTACACTTTGCAGCGAGTAGATTAACGCACTACAAGCTGCAATAAAAAAGGCCACCGAAGTAGCCTTTTTTTATGCTTGATATTCTTAATTAAATTTTACGGAATACCAGCGTGCCATTCGTGCCGCCAAAACCGAAGGAGTTAGAGATCGCAACGCCAATCTTCATGTCTCTTGCGGTATTCGCCACATAATCCAGATCACAACCGCCAGCGATATCTTGCTCGAAGATATTAATTGTTGGAGGGGAAACTTGGTTGTGCAGAGCAAGAATAGAGTAAATCGCTTCCACCCCACCCGCGCCGCCCAATAAATGGCCAGTCATGGATTTAGTCGAGTTCACCGCCAGCTTCTTAGCATGATCACCAAAGGCAATTTTAAGCGCATTGGTTTCATTAGAGTCACCCAGCGGGGTAGACGTGCCGTGTGCGTTAACATAATCCACTTCATCCGGATTAACGCCCGCATCTTTCAAGGCATTGGTCACGCCGCGCGCTGGGCCTTCTGCCGTTGGCGAAGTGACATGGTAAGCGTCTGAGCTCATACCAAAACCAATTAACTCCGCATAGATGGTTGCGCCGCGCTTTTTAGCGTGTTCGTACTCTTCCAGTACCAATACACCCGCGCCCTCACCCATCACAAAGCCATCTCGGCCAGTATCCCAAGGACGGGATGCCGTAGCAGGGTCGTCATTGCGGGTTGATAGCGCTTTCATGGCCGCAAAGCCACCTATCCCAAGGCGGGAAATCGCGCCTTCAGCACCGCCAGCGACCATCACATCGGCATCGCCGTACTGGATGATACGAGCCGCATCGCCAATGCTATGTGCACCTGTGGTGCATGCAGATACGATGCCGTAACTTGGGCCTTGATATCCTTTCAAAATAGTTACATGACCTGCAACCAGATTAATTAAACAACCTGGAATAAAAAATGGGCCAATTTTACGCGGGCCGCCTTCAAGCAAGGCAGCGCTGGTCTGTTCGATAGACCAAAGGCCACCGATACCAGAACCAATATTCACACCAACGCGGGTTTTATCCAAATCGGCAACATCATCGAGGCCTGCATCTTTAATGGCTTGCAAGGCCGCGGCGATACCATAATGGATAAACACATCCATACGGCGTGCGTCTTTGGCCGAGATGTACTCGGTAATATCGAAACCTTTAACTTCGCCAGCAATAGTGCAAGCTAAGTCACTAGCATCGAAACGGGAAATTTGAGCGATGCCAGACTGACCAGCGAGCAAATTTGCCCAGCCAGTAGCGACATCATTGCCTACCGGCGAGACATGTCCCAAGCCAGTGACAACTACTCTGCGTTTAGACACGGGGCAGTCTCCGTAAGATGGTTCAAGCAGGTTTGCCGAAACCAGATGGAACAAGACCCCCACCATAAACGCTTACGCGCCCATCGCAGGGGCCTCGAGAAAAACGAATTACTTGCTCAGGTTGGCATTGACGAAGTCAATAGCTTGCTGAACGGTAGTAATCTTTTCGGCTTCTTCGTCAGGAATTTCGCACTCGAATTCTTCTTCCAGTGCCATGACGAGTTCAACGGTATCGAGAGAATCGGCACCGAGGTCGTTTACAAACGATGAGTCAATCTTAACGTCTGTTTCCGGCACGCCAAGTTGCTCGGCAACGATCTTCTTAACACGCTGTTCGATGTTTTCCATGAATGTATGTCCCAAGCCTTGTCTTAATTACTAAAAAAAACGTCGGCATTCTACCAAAAAAACAGTCACAGCATACGTTTGTCGAGTAACTTCGGTGAAATGCACAACCAAAAAACCACGCTGAGCTGCAAAATAACTTCTGCGTACAGCATGGATACCACGCTAATTCATATACATTCCGCCGTTTACATGCAGGGTATTGCCTGTAATGTAAGCAGCTTTATCTGACGCCAAAAAACTCACCGCATCTGCAATATCTTGCGGATTACCCAAGCGTCCTAAGGCAATTTGTTCGACCAGTTTAGCCTTTTGTTCATCAGGCAGCGACTTTGTCATGTCCGTATCAATAAAACCAGGCGCTACAGCATTCACTGTAACCCCGCGTGAACCGATCTCACGCGCGAGTGATTTAGTAAAACCAAATAAAGCCGCTTTAGCTGCAGAGTAGTTAGCCTGACCAGGATTACCTGTGGCCCCTACCACTGAAGCGATATTAATAATACGGCCCCAGCGCGCTTTCATCATGCCACGCATCACTGCTTTGGATAGCTTATACACCGGACGCAGATTAGTTGCCATAACGGCATCCCATTCTTCGTCTTTCATGCGCATCAGGAGGTTATCACGGGTAATACCGGCATTATTCACAAGAATAGTCACTGGGCCAAATTGTTGGGTAATTGAGTCAACAATCGCCTCACATGCGCCCTCTTCAGTCACTTGTAAACGTAAGCCACAGCCAGTGTTACCCCCCGCTTCTTTCAAATAAGCTGTAATCGCCTCTGCGCCCGCATCTGTTGTTGCAGTGCCAATCACTACCGCACCCGCACGCACCAAATCCAGCGCAATCGCCTGACCAATCCCGCGTGATGCACCCGTTACGAGAGCAACCTTACCTTCAAAACTCATGCAAAATCTCCTGTTTATTCAAGCGAACTGCTCAAGCAGCGTTAAATCTGCCTAGCAATCGCTTACAGCATTGCTTTTAATGTTTGCAGTGCAGCAGCATCAACTAATGCGACTTGCTGAGCATCACTTGCGATGCGCTTGTTTAAACCTGCTAATACTTTACCAGGGCCACACTCCGCAATCACGGTCACACCGTCCTGCGCCATTTTGGCGATTGTTTCTACCCAACGGACGGGTTCGTAAAGCTGGCGAACCAAGGCATCTTTAATTTGTACTGCATCGCTATATGCGGCCACATCTGCATTATGCAAGACAGGAATCACAGGCGTATTGATAACAATTGTATCTAGCTTTTGTTTCAACTTATCACTAGCACGACGCATTAAAGCGCAATGTGACGGTACAGACACTGGTAATAACATCGCTCGCTTAGCGCCACGCGCCTTACAAGCATCACAAGCACGCTCTACAGCCGCCTTACTACCTGCAATCACTACCTGCCCCGGCGAGTTAAAATTAACCGCTGCAACCACATCATCTTGGGCTGCCTCTTGGCAGGCCGCGATGATTTCATCATCCGCCAAACCCAAAATAGCGGCCATCGCACCTGTGCCAACCGGCACGGCTTCTTGCATCGCCTCGGCACGCAAACGCACCAGTTGCAAGGCATCACCAAAAGATAACGCTTCCGCCGCCACCAAAGCGCTGTACTCACCCAAACTATGACCAGCCAAAACAGTAGGCTGGGTGCCACCTTGCGCTTGCCAAGCGCGCCACACCGCCACACCTGCAGTTAACATCAAAGGCTGAGTATTAACGGTGGCATTCAACAGCTCAGCAGGGCCCTCAGCGGCCATCTGCCACAAGTCTTGCCCTAAAACTGCTGAAGCTTCATCAAAAGTGGCTTGTACTACCGCCAAATCTGCCCAACCGTTCATCATGCCTACTGACTGCGAGCCTTGGCCCGGAAATACAAATGCTAATGCCATTTTTTACTCCTGCATGCCGTGCTAAGGGTGCGTTTACCCCCCCCTTACGGCACTGTAAAATTCAAACAGTTATTTTAATGTCAGATAGTCAAACGGCGCATTGCTGCGCCGTTTGACTGATTAAAACTGGGCGATAACCGCACCCCAGGCAAAACCACCACCAATCCCTTCCATGAGCACTTTCTGCCCTGCTTTAATCCGTCCATCACGCACAGCAACATCCAAAGCTAAAGGAATAGAGGCAGCAGAGGTATTACCATGCTCGGCCACCGTAACCACTACTTTATCCATGCTTAAGCCAAGATGCTTTGCGGTGGATTCAATAATACGAATATTAGCCTGATGCGGTACGAGCCAATCAATCTCAGATTGCGCCAAACCCGCCGCTTCTAGCGTTTGACCCGCCACATCAGCCAGCGCTCTTACCGCAAATTTAAAGACCGCATTGCCTTCCATATAGAGCCACGGGCTACCCGTCAAGCTACCGTATTTGACTTTTGCATCGGCTTTTAAAATATGGCGATAACGGCCATCTGCGCGCAATTCTGTGGCCAAAATCCCCGTTTCCTCAGAAGGCTTCAGCACCACGGCTCCCGCACCATCACCAAACAAGATGCAGGTACCACGGTCATCCCAATTAATCAGATGCGATAGCGTTTCTGCACCAACCACTACGGCGCATTTAGACGCACCTGTTTTAACAAATTTTTCAGCCGTACTTAAGGCATAGATAAAGCCCGCACAAACGGCCTGAACATCAAACACCGGAAAACCATGCACGCCCAGCTTATCTTGCAAGATGCATGCCGTTGAAGGGAAAATTTGATCGCCAGTTGTGGTGGCCACAATCAGCAAATCGATTTCTTCTTTAGTCACGCCTGCCGCAGCAATAGCGGCCTCAACGGCTTTTAAGGCCAAATCAGACGTCATTTCACCTTCAGCGGCAATATGGCGCTCACGAATACCCGTGCGCGAAACAATCCACTCATCGTTTGTTTCAACGCGCTCGGCAAGCTCTTGATTAGTAAGAATACGAGCCGGTAAGTATGAACCTGTGCCAACAATGCGAGCGTACATGCATAACCCCTTATTCGATGGCAGTCTCTTTAGCTGCCAATTCTGCGACTGATCTTCAAGTATTCAGCGGTGCACCAAGCCACATAGGTGCATGGCTCTGGCTTATCTGCAATCTTTACAAGCTGAGAACTTATGCGCTAATACGGCTGAATCACGCAGAGCGTAGTTCAGTCAAAAGCATTACTCTGCGGCGGCTTCTTTTACCGCAAACTCTGCAAGCTGGTCTTGAACTTGTTCGGTAATGCGCTGGATCACACCTGAGCGTGCTTCATCCATCGCCTGCCTCAGTGCCCAATAAAACGCCACTTTGTCTGCGCTACCGTGGCTCTTCACCACAATGCCTTTTAAGCCTAATAAGGAGGCGCCGTTATAACGGCGCGGATCCACTCTAGCCTTAAAACGAGCCAATACCGGCCACGCCAAGAGCGCAATAATGCGCGTCCACCAGCTACGGGTAAATTCTTGTTTTAAAAATTCGGCCAACATCTTCGCCAAACCTTCAGAAGCTTTCAAGGCCACATTGCCGGTAAAGCCATCGCAAGTCACTACATCCACCGAGCCACGATAGATATCATTACCTTCAACATTGCCATAAAAATTCAGGCGCGAAGCTTTCAGTAACTCGGAAGCTTCTTTGACTATTTCATTGCCTTTTTGATCTTCTGAGCCAATATTGAGCAAGCCAACAGTTGGGTTCTCAATATGGCGAGTTGCCGCCACAAGAGACGAGCCCATGATCGCAAATTGCAAAAGATTATGCGGCGTACATACCGCATTCGCACCCAGATCTAACACGCAAGTTTCATTACGGCTAGATGGCATCATCTTCGCAATAGCAGGGCGATCAATACCTGAAATGGTTTTAAGCACAAAGCGTGCAGTGGCCATCAGCGCGCCGGTATTGCCCGCTGAAACGCAAGCATGGGCTTCACCAGACTTCACCAAATTAATGGCGACACGCATTGAAGAATCTTTTTTATTCTTCATTGCAGACTGAGGCGACTCATCCATCGTAACCACTTCACTGGCAGCGTGAACACGCAAGCGAGGCCCTACCGTGGCATGGCATGCTTTTAACTCAACCGCAAGAACGTCGGGCAGGCCAACCAGTACAACGTTTACATGGGGAAATTCTTTTAGGAAGCGAAGCACTGCAGGCACAGTAACGTGCGTGCCATGATCGCCGCCCATTGCATCAACGGCAACGGTGATATCCATCGGGGGCTACAAGTCCTGTAAGGAGCAGGAGAGCAATATCCAAGCTAAATACCCAAGCTTAAAAGCACGCTTCAATCACAACTCCAAAAAAGGCACAGACTGGGGAATCCAGAACGGCGAACGGCGCAAGGGTTGCCCGCTTGCGCCGCATATTATAACCAAAAGGTTATAAAGGGAATTACTCGCCCTTAGCTTTGATAACGCGACGACCGCGGTAAAAGCCATTTGGGGAGATGTGGTGACGCAAATGTGCTTCACCAGTCGTCGCTTCAACTGCCAGCGCCGGAGCGGTCAGGAAGTCGTGTGCACGACGCATGCCACGCTTGGACGGGGACTTTTTATTCTGTTGAACAGCCATGATTGTAGCTCCTTGAAAACCAGTTTAATTGACAGTTTATTCCGCTTCCCTGGTTTTCAACTGAGCCAGGACAGCAAACGGATTCGGTTTTGAATCTTTTAAAACAATACGATCTGCACCACAGTCTTCGTGTCTAGACGCGAAAGGCAGGGCAAGCAGAATCTCATCTTCTATCAACGCAATAACGTCGAGCTCGGGATCGATAACGATACCTTCGAGATCTTCATCAGCGTTTTCCGCATCATCAAGATGGGCCTCGTCCGGAAACTGTACGAGAGTGCTACCCACATTAACAAAAAAGGGCATGGGTTTTAAGCAGCGTTGGCAAACGAGTTGAACCTCGCCTTCTACGTCAACAAACAACCACGGCCGCTCTAACTTATCAATGCCACTAGACAACTTCCACACCATGCTGCCCTCAGTACTAGCAAGCAAATCGTGTAAGCGGCCTAACTCGGACAGCGGCGTCAATCCTTCAATCTTTTCGCCTTCAAGCGAGAATTGACCGCTGTGAATAACAATCATAAGGAACCAGAACGAATACAAGAAACCGCGCATGATACAATCTCGAGCACTACCCTGTCAAAGTCATTTACGTAAGAGTCTAACAAATCCATGTACTTACCTCGATTAGTCCTCGCCTCAACCTCACCTTACCGCAAAGAACTACTTGAGCGCCTTGGCATTTCTTTTGAAACGGCTGCGCCAGATTTGGATGAAAGCCGCAAAGAAGGTGAAACCGCAGGGGAAACCAGCATGCGCCTCGCTATTGCCAAAGCAAAAGTGCTGGCGGATCTTTATCCAAACAGCCTAATTATCGGCTCAGATCAAGTTGCGCTTCTAGGGGATGAGCAGCTAGGCAAACCTGGCACGCACGCTCGTGCCGTTCATCAGTTGCAACAAATGCGTGGCCATACGCTGGCGTTTCACACCGCACTTTGTTTGTACAACACCGCCACTGGCCGTGAACAGCATGCTGTTGATATTACCCGTGTCACCATGCGCGATTACTCCGATGCCGAAATCGAGACTTATTTACAGCGTGAAAAGCCATATAACTGCGCAGGTAGCGCTAAAACGGAAGGCCTTGGCATCGTCATGATTGCCGCAATTGTAGGCACCGACCCTGCAGCGATCATCGGCCTACCGCTGATTGAACTGATTACTATGTTAAAAAATGAAGGATTTCCACTGCTATGAGCGGCACTCTGTATTTAATTCCCGTCCCCCTTGGCAGCGACAGCTTAGCCAGCGTCATTCCCGCAGATGTGCTCGCCACAGCACAGCGCCTAACGCACTTTATTGTGGAAGCCCCCAAGACTGCGCGGGCCTTTTTAAAGGAATTTGGCACCCCGCATGAGCTGCGCAGCCTGTGGATGGAAGAGCTGAACGAGCACACCAAAGAAGACGCGTTGAGCGCGCTGCTAAAGCCGCTACTGGATGGCCACGATGTAGGCCTAATGAGCGAAGCCGGCTGTCCCGGCGTGGCCGACCCAGGTGCAAACTTGATTCGTTTAGCGCACCGCAAAGGCATTAAAGTAGCGCCACTGGTTGGGCCGTCATCCATTCTGCTGGCACTGATGGGTGCTGGCGCGAATGGGCAGAAGTTTCGCTTTAATGGCTATATCCCAGCGCAAGACCCTGCACGCCTTGAAGCGATTCGCACGCTGGAAAACGATTCCTATCGCAATAAACAAGCCGAGCTCTTTATCGAAACGCCTTACCGCAACGGCGCTTTATTTGATGCGCTTTTGCTCGGTTTAAAAGGCAGCACCCAGCTGACGGTGGCTTGTGACTTAACCACTGCCAACGAATTTATCGTCAGCAAAACGGCTGCAGACTGGAAAAGCGGCCCTAAGCCCGACCTACACAAACGCCCAACGGTGTTTGTGATTTACGCGGCTTAAAAAGCGGAAAAACCTAAGGCCTGTAGACATAGAGACAAATGTGAACACAAAGAACACAGAGAAAATCAAAGTTAAATCTTTAGTTTTTCTCTGTGTTCTGCTTTTAATCTCCCCGTACTCTGTGTCTACAGATCTTTTTGACCTTCCCCACCCCCCATTCCCAGCTTCTGCAATTTATGCCCCTGCTTTTTGAATTCTTTCTGAATCAGCTTAAATACATCGAGTTCAAACTGACAAGGCTTGTCTGTGAGCGAGGCTAGCTCGTCGATGTGATTGATCGCCCCCAGATAGCACCATTGATCGAAGATCTGTAGTACAGGTGCCCATTCTGGACCTTCTGCCAGTGCAACTACGCCCTTATATGGCCACACGGGGAAGCGATAGCGCTCCATCGCGGCAGAAAAACGGGCGTTGTGGGTGATATCGCGGCCCACACAAGCGCCACGGCAGCGGTTTTCTAAAAATGCCGAGCAAGGCGCAAGTGATTTAGGCTTGGGTTCTAACCCCAAAATCTGCCGACACAGGCCGTGGCCATCAATCATTTTATTCAGCACATTGGCGGCTTCGCGGCGCGAGCGGAATGGGCCAAATACCGGCTCGCTTCCTACCTCCGCCCACGGCGTCCAATAGGGCTGCAGTACGTCGTCTTTAGAAACCAAACGCCAAGCACCTAGCTCTTTAATCCGCCGCTGTGGCGGGTTGTAGCTTGGCTCCAATTGGGAAACAAGACTGGTTTCCAGCAATAAGGCACCTAGCTCACCCGCAGTTTCATGCCAAGCTAGGCGTTGAGTCCGCTTAGCCAGCTGCACTTCCTTAGGATTGCCATCGCTAAAATGAGCCAACACGCGTTTGCGAATATTGTGATTTTTGCCGATATAAAGCGCCACATCGTCAGAGCCGTAAAAAATATAAACGCCGGATGATTCAGGCAGCTCGTCAATCTGAGCGGGGTCTAGCGCAGGGGGCAAAGCGGGCTGGCGTAATAAATCAGCAATGGCTTGATGTAGCACGTCCGCGCCATGGTCTTTGAGTGCCACGTCTAAAAACTGCTGCAATAACTCTGCATCGGTTAAAGCGCGATGCCGACCGCCGCTGAAGGTCAGCCCGTAACGGGCAATCAACGCATCTAAGCTATGTTTGTGCTCGTTTGGATACAGCTTGCGTGAGAGCTTTACCGTACACAGCACTTGCGCCTGTAGACGCATATCAAGGCGTTTAAATTCCTGCTTTAAGAAGCCGTAATCAAAACGCGCGTTATGCGCAACAAACACCCGCCCCTGCAGCAGATCTAACACTTCAGTTGCGATCTCAGCAAACAGCGGCGCATCGGCCACCATCTCATTACTGATGCCGGTTAATTCTTGAATAAACTCAGGGATTACTTGCTCAGGATTAACTAAGCGCGACCAGCTGCGGCTGCCCTGCTCATCAATCTGCACAATGCCCACTTCAGTGATGCGATCCCGCTGAGGATTCGCACCCGTGGTTTCCAGATCAACCAGCACAAGGGGGAAGGAAAAATAGGGATTGTTCATATCAAAAACCAAAAGCTACAAAAACCTGTAGACACAGAAAAAAAGAAAGCATGGAGCACACTGAGGGGCGCTGAGCTAAGAAAAACTTAATGCCTATGTTTCGTTTTCCTCTGTGTGCTCTGTGCCCTTCGTGTTTTCTGTGCCTACAGAATTTTTTACGACTGAAGCCTTAGGGCTTCACAAATCTAAAACACTGATGAATTTTACGGTTTCTGAAGTCTTCTGGCACAGATTCATTGGATACGTCGGTGCACATCGGCTTAAGCCAGTCATCCAAGGTAAAGGTGCGTAGATTATTAGAGAAATACAGCACGCCGCCTGGCTTTAATAAGCCCAGCACGCTTTCTAGCAACCATGAATGATCACGCTGGATATCCAGAATGCCGTTCATCTTTTTGGAGTTAGAAAACGATGGCGGGTCCATCACGATCAGATCATAGCGGGTAGTTTCGCTTAAGGCATCCGACAAAAACTCAAACACATCAGCACGCACGCGCTGATGGCGGGCGGGATCCATATCGTTTAAAGCGAAGTTACGCTCTGCCCACTCTAAATAGGTATTAGACATATCCACGGTTGTGGTATGGGTGGCTCCACCGGCTGCGGCGTAAACACTAAATGAGCCTGTGTAGCTAAATAGATTCAAAAACCGCTTACCCTTGGCTTCTTCCATCACGCGTTTACGTGTGTTGCGGTGATCCAAAAATAAGCCGGTATCAAGATACGCACCTAAATTCACCCAGAATTTAAGCCCGCTTTCTTCGACCACAAAATCTTCTGACAGCTCGCCTTCCAGCTTTTCATACTGCTGCAAGCCTTTTTGCCGCTGGCGCAATTTCAGCACCACGCTGGTTTCTGCAATATCAAACACGGTTGCGCAGGCGTTGCGGATGTCTTCCAGCCATACGGCATGGTCTTCATCACTTTCCATCCAGCCAGTGGCCACTTCTTGCAAGTGAATACGGCCTTCGTAAAAATCCACAATGACAGGAAACTCGGGTACATCTTTATCGTACACACGGTAGCAAGTAATTCCCTGCCGGCGGGCCCACTTGCCCCAGTGTTTTACATTTTTGGCAAGGCGGTTACGAAAGCTAGCGATATCAGCCATTTTTTAAAATCTTGAGTACATAAAAGCAGAAGTGTAACACCTTGCAAGGCGGGCACTGATTTTGTACCCCTACTCTCTGCAGCTGAAAAATTATCAGCCGCTGAAGTAGCTTCACCCTTGCATCTGCGCCCTTAAGGCCACAAAGCGATTAAACACCGGCTCCGGCACGTATTGCTGCACAACGCCCTGCCAACCCGCAGGGCCAACCAAGCCCTTCACCATGGTAGAGCTAACTTCGGCTATTTCACGCGGGGGCATTAAAAATACCGTATCAATATGCGGGGCCAAATCGGCATTTACATAACGCATTTTGCGCTCAAATTCATAATCAGCTGCTTCGCGAATACCTCGCAAAATAAAATGCGCACCTTGTTCACGAGCGTAATTTACTAAAAATGAATTTTCAAATGATTCCACGCGTAAAGAAGGTAAATGGGCAGTGGTTTCTCTCAGCATAGCCAAACGCTCAGCTAAACTAAATGTGTAAGATTTATCTGGATTATCGCCAATTGCGACAATCATTTCGTCAAAAATCCTTACACCATGTTCAATCATCCATAGATGACCATTGGTGACCGGATCAAAACTACCTGCATATACCCCTCTACGCATGGGTATGACTTCCTATATAAAAGTTTGTGCCACTATACCACCGACAAACAATAAACTAATATCCGCTCGCAGTTATAACCCAATAAAAATAGGGCGTGACGCCATGATGAAAGCCATGCTTTGCATTAGCCAGCTAATTGCACCATTGTGTCAGGCTTAAATTGTAATTGGTCAATCTGTTCCCACTACCGGCGTTGATACTGAGACGGAGAAGGCATTAGCACTTGGCGCAACACTTTATTTCTCTAGAGTAAATGCCAACGGCGGAATGAACGGCGAGGCAATTAATCATCAGATCAGGGATGATGACAATGATGCGAAACGTACTAGTGCTAATACCCAAGAGCTAATTGATAAGCAAAATGCAATTGCACTTGTGTCATTTTATGGCACAAACAATACTTCGGAACTCATCAAATCTAAAACATGAGAAAGAGCCAATATAGCCTTAATTGGGGTGCATTCGGGTGCCGATATTATTCGCAATCACCCTTATCTCTTCCATACCCGTGTAGGGCCTATTGACGTTTCATTCGCGGCTGCGTTGGCTGGAGTTTTGGGGCTGAACAAGGCAAAAGACTTGAGGTGATACGAGTACCAGAAATAAAACGCATTATTCAACCACTCAACACTAATTTAGGCGCAACGCAAATTGCCCTAGTTGCGTAGCGTGATGCTTATGGCCACGCGGGCTATGAGGCGCTGAATAATGCACTGGCTAAGCGACAGCTTAAATGAGTAGGAGAAAGTGGGTATGAAAAAAATATGGCCAATACCTCGCCCTCCGCTCAAGCGATGGCAAAGTTTAATCCTGAGGCAATTATTTTAGGGGCCATATCTAAACCCGCAGCCAGTTTTATTAAGCAATTTAAAGAAATGGGCGGCACATCGCAGCTTTATGCGCTCTCTCCCGTGCAATGTGTGGAAGTAAATAAGCAAATTAATAGCCGCTATTCGTATGGCCTTGGAATTAGCCAAGCCTACCCTTTTCCAAACAATACTAAGCTGGCCTTGATTCGCGGGTTTCAAGAAGACGCTGCCAGTATATTAAAAGGGGATAAACAGCCTTACTACGTCATTTTAGAAGGCTATCTTGCGGCCAGAATCACCGTTGAAGCGAGCGGGAAAAACCCCAAGCCGTAGCAGTGTTTACAATGCGCTTAATAGCTTAAAGAATGATGACTTAGGCGAGTTTAATTTAGACTTTAACGATAAAAAATGCCAAGGCTCTAATTTTGTAGAGCTAACAATGATCTCACCGAATGGCAGTTTGAGCCGTTAATAGCAAAGGGACACGGTTTCCCGCGCCCCTTTATGCATTATTTAAATGTATTAAGCACGGCAGGCATGCCGTGTCTCTACAATTAAGTGCGTGGCTTCTCTACTGCGATAATTTGCAAGGTATTTGCGCCTAAGCCGGCTTGTGAACCCCAAGTCATGGCAAAGCTATCGCCAACATTGACGCGCTCGTCACGCACCAAAGCCATTTTTACGTGGGCAATTTGTGCATCGCGCTCATTACCAACCGATTCTGGCATCAGCATCGGTTGAACATGACGATACAAGGCCAGCTTGCGGTAAGTTGCAACATTTTGTGTCACCGCCATAATAGGTACGGCGCTGATATAGCGTGACAGCCATAGCACTGAAGTACCCGAATCAGTCAGCGCCACAATGGCACGCATTGGCAAATGACTAGCCGCATATACTGCCGCCATAGAGATCGCTTGATCGATGCGCTCTACGCCTTCGGCGGTAATAAAATCATTATCGCTTTGCATATCGGCGTGTTTTTCTACTTCTTGGCAAACGCGCAGCATCGCTTCTACGGCTTCTACTGGGTACTTACCCGCAGCGGATTCAGCCGACAGCATCACCGCATCAGTACCATCCAATACCGCATTAGCAACATCAGACACTTCAGCGCGAGTTGGCACTGGGCTGCTGATCATTGATTCCATCATTTGTGTTGCGGTGATGGATAGCTTACGCATATGGCGGGCCATTTTGATCATGCGTTTTTGTAAAGCAGGTACGGCAGCATCGCCCACTTCAACCGCCAAATCGCCACGCGCCACCATAATGCCGTCAGAAGCTTCTAAGATTTCTTCGAGATTAGTAATGGCTTCAGTACGCTCAATCTTAGCAATCAAGCCTGCTTGGCTACCTGCAGCCAATAGCAAAGTGCGCGCCAAATGCATATCGCTACCACTTTTTGGGAAAGACACAGCAACATAATCAGCCTGCAATGCCGCAGCGGTTTTAATGTCGGCCATATCTTTATCAGTCAGCGCTGGGGCCGTTAAGCCACCGCCTTGACGATTGATACCCTTATTATTAGATAAGGTACCGCCCACCAAAACATTGGTTAATACTTTAACGCCCGTTACCGAGATGACTTCCAACTTAATCTTGCCGTCATCTAGCAATAAAATATCGCCAGGCACTACATCATTTGGCAATTCTTTATAATCGAGGCCAACATAATCCTGATTACCCAGCTCACAGGCCGCATCCAGAGTAAACGCTGCGCCTTTTTCCAGCTCAATTTTGTTGTGCTCAAACTTACCAACGCGAATCTTCGGGCCTTGCAAATCAGCAAGAACCGCCACAGATTGCCCAAGGCGCTCTGCAATAGAGCGAACCAAATTAGCGCGGTCTGTATGGTCTTGCGCAGTGCCGTGGGAGAAATTCAGGCGAACCATATTTACCCCAGCCACAATCAGCCGTTCCAAAACCTTAGGGTCATTGGAAGCTGGGCCGAGCGTTGCAACAATCTTTGTGCCTCTAATCATTAGGTAATACTCCTGAATAAGGGAAATCTGCACATCAAGGAAAACATCAAACATCGGGCGCTTGCCCATATTGCTTACTTATTTCTTGGCTTTGATCACGATCATACCTACAAAATACTTACCTTGCCCATGCACATATTCTTGCTTGAGCCTATTGTGGTCATCCCCGTCAATTACGCGGCGAAATTTGAATAGCGAAAGGCGCGTTTGTCACGCCGGTAAGCATGAGCATACGCCATCTCCATCAGGGTATTTAGATCCAAATCAGCAAGTCAGTAGTCTACTTACCAATCCGCGCCATTAACTCAGCATTCTTAGCCTTGCGCTCTTCTTTCGTCATGGCGGGCTTAGGCTTATCCCCTGCCAAACGCCCGCTAATCGTAATATCATCGGGTGGCAACTCTTTTAAAAAGCGGCTTGGCTCGGTAATTTGCCATTCCCCAGCACGGCGGCGTTTGCCGCAATAACTAATCGTTAAGCTGCGCTGAGCACGAGTAATGCCCACATACATCAGCCGCCGCTCTTCTTCTACCATATTGCTCTCAATGGAGTTTTGATGCGGCAGGATGTTTTCTTCGCAGCCAATCAAAAACACATGTGGGTATTCCAACCCTTTAGACGCATGCAGAGTGGATAATTTCACCGCATCTACTTCTTCTTCATCGCGGCCTTCTAACATAGTGATCAGCGCAATGGTTTGCACGATATCAATCAAGCTTTTATCGTCTTCCACGCCTTTTTTGGTAATCCACGCCACTAAATCTTGTACGTTTTTCCATTTGGCCTCGGCAGGCCGTGCGTCGTCATTCTCGTAGAGCCATGTTTCAAAATCGATAGCAAGCAGCAGCTCATTCAATAACTGCCCTGCTGGCTCTACAGGGGCGCGATCTTGCATACGGTTGATAAATTCTGCAAATAGCCTGAGGGGCTCGTACTGAGTGCTCTGCACCAGATGAATAAAACCTTCTTCAAACACGGCCGCAAACAGCGATACATTGCGATTGGCGGCATAAGTACCTAACTTTTCTAGGGTGACATTACCCACGCCGCGCTTAGGGGTGGTGACGGCACGGATAAACGCAGGATCGTCATCTTCATTGGCAATCAAGCGCAAATAGGCCAGCACGTCTTTGATCTCGGCCTTATCGTAAAATGATTGCCCGCCCGAAATCACATAGGGAATACGGCGGCCCCAGAGCTGCTGTTCAATAATTCGTGCCTGATGATTACCCCGATATAAAATGGCGTAATTAGAATATTTGCCATTATTTAAAAAGCGGCTCGATTCTAGGTGATCCAACACCATGGCCGCTTCTTCTTCCTCGGTCTTGGTTTCAATCACCATGATCGGATCGCCAATCCCCAGATCAGACCAGAGTTTTTTCTCAAATAATTTTGGGTTATTGCCAATCACCGCATTGGCGCAGCGCAAAATCCGCGCCATCGAGCGATAGTTTTGCTCCAGCTTAATGACCTGCAGCTTAGGAAAGTCTTCCTGCAGCAGCCGTAAGTTATCCACATTGGCACCACGCCAAGCGTAAATAGACTGGTCATCATCGCCAACGGCGGTAAACAGGCCGGTTACACCACTTAAAAGCTTAACCAACTGGTATTGGGTGGTATTGGTGTCTTGGTATTCGTCGACCAGCAAATAGCGCAGGCGGTTTTGCCATTTTTTTAAGACGTCTGGATGCGCTTCAAATAAATCCACCGGCAGACGAATCAGATCGTCAAAATCTAGCGCTTGATAAGCAAACAGCGTGTCTTGATAAGAGTGGTAAAGCTTAGCCAGCTGAAGCTCCCCCTCAGACTCCGCCATATTTAGCGCCTTATCGGGCGAGATGCGGTCGTTTTTCAGCATAGAAATCTGGCTCATGCTGCTGCGGATCAGCTGCTTATCTGTGGTGGCGAGTTGATCGGCAATAATCTTGGCTGCGTCTGCCGAATCTAGGATAGAAAACTTGGGCTTATAGCCTAAATGCCGCGCCTCTTCACGCAGCATTTTTAGCCCTAGCGAGTGGAAGGTCGATACCGTCAAGCCTTTCAACATGGCTTTGGGCAAGAGCGCCCCCACCCGCTCCTCCATCTCGCGCGCGGCCTTATTGGTAAAGGTAATCGCGGCGATGTTTTTGGCATCCATGCCCGCCGTCTCAATTAAATACGCAATCTTCTGCGTAATCACCCGCGTTTTACCCGAGCCAGCACCCGCCAAAACCAGGCAAGGGCCGCCAAGATAAACCACAGCTTCGCGTTGCGGGGTATTTAAGAGATGCAGCATGAGAAAGACCTAGGAAGTAAAACAGCGGCCGGATTTTACCACGGACGAGGCCGCCGCTGATCGGCAGGGCTGCTGGACTCGTCCGTTTGAGATATCAAATCAAACCAACATCATTCATTTAAGAGCCTTTGGCACCTTGATTTAGCTGTGCACTCCCCGCTAAAACTCAACATTTTTTCTCCGTAGAATCCCATGCTCTCTGTGGTTAAAAATTTGGGTTTTGGCTGCATAACATCGAAGCTTAAAACAAGCGCGCCAAAGCTTGGCACAGCTGAGCCAGATATCGGGCGTCAATCTCATCAAAAGTGGCTAATTCGGCGGAATCAACATCCAGCACGGCCAGCACCACACCCTCACGATTCATCAGTGGCAAAACGATTTCAGAACGGGCCAACGATGAGCAGGCGATATGTCCAGCAAAGGCATCCACATCCGGCACCACTAGCGTTGTGGCCTGTTGCCACGCGCTACCACACACACCGCGCCCTTTTTGAATGCGGGTGCAGGCAATCGGCCCTTGAAACGGCCCCAGCACTAATTCATTATTTTTTACAATATAAAAACCCGTCCACAGCCAGCCAAAGGTGTGGTGCATCGCGGCGCAGGCATTGGCCATTGCAGCGATTAAATCGCTTTCGCCCTCAATCAAGGCTAAAGCTTGCGGAATCAAATTTTGATACAGCTCTTCTTTGCTATTGCCCTGAATACTTAAGTTTTCTGCCATTTTTAGTCCATATTAATAAAAAAGTCATTACTCTTTTAATACCATATCAATACACATTACCGCAGCTAGAATCAATGCCCGCAAAGGATCATTTCCTGCCACGCTAGCATCGATAGAGAGCATATAGTTGTCTGCCGAAGTAAACAGCTCTTTCCCCAAGCCTGCCCATTTTTTACTCACTTGTGCCAGCTGCTTGCCATCTTGATCAAAACTAAAATCCCAGCTAGTCCAACTTCCTTTTAACCAGCAGAGTGATCGCCCATTGGCATCGAGCAATTCAAACTTGCCGCCAATTGATAATAACTTTTGTCTGAATTCACCTATTTTTTTATTCTGATGATCAAAAACCTCAACATTAGAACGAAAAATACTCACCCCACGCCGCACCGATAATAATAAAGCGCCGCTTGGCTGTGTAATCTGCACATCAAATGGCGTCATGCGTTTGTAATCAGTAAAGCGCAAAACTTTAGTCAACATCCCTAAATTAGGCTCACGGCACTCCAAAATAACTTGCCCGCTCTCTGGATCTAAAATATCAAAATTATTGGCCGCTTTAAAAATGCCTAAATGCTCTTTTACAAAAAACTGATTACGATCCAGCACAGCATTCATCACTTTCCCTTCCTATTTGTATTATTGAGCTGACACCCGCCCCAAGCGGGGATGAAGTATGATGCCAGCTTAAAGCGCTTGGCAAGCGATCATGCCATACACAAACATCAGATCCCCCCAGAGAATTTTATGATTCAAATTTCTGATCTCACCTTTGATTACACCGGCCATCGGGCGCTCAACAAGCTCAATCTACAAGTAGAGCGTGGCAGCGTAACCGCTCTAGTTGGCGCAAACGGGGCGGGTAAAACCACCTTGATGCGCTGCATCGCTGGCCTAGAAACACCGCTAGCGGGCTCAATCACCGTGGCGGGCCTCGATGTGCAAGAGCAGCCACGCGCGGTGCATAGGCAGATGGGTTATTTATCTGATTTTTTTGGCCTTTACCAAGATCTAACCGTGGCTCAGTGCTTGGAATACGCCGCAGCATCGCAAGGTTTAGCCAAAGATGCGATTGCTGATGCAATCAGTGCTACTGCAGCACGCTTATCTTTAAGTGATAGGCTGGGGCAAAAAGCCAGTAGCCTATCGCGCGGCTTACGCCAACGCGTGGCAATTGGCCAAGCGATTATTCATGCTCCGCAAGTTTTACTGCTCGATGAGCCCGCATCTGGGCTCGATCCAGAGGCTCGTAATGAGCTGGCGATTTTATTTCGCCAATTGCAGGCCACCGGCATGACGCTTTTGGTGTCCTCACATATTTTAGCCGAATTAGAAGCCTACTCCAGTCATATGCTAGTGCTTAGAGATGGCAAAATCCTTGAACACCGAGCCCTGCACCAAGGCCTAGCCAGCAAAGCATTGCAGCTCAGGCTTGCCAGCCCCAACGATAAGCTCATTGATATTTTAAGTGCCAACCCCGCGATTAACCTCAGCAAAGCCGATACCTTACACGCCGAGTTTGACTTCAATGGCAATAGCGCAGAGCAAGCACGGTTACTGGCCGAGCTCATCCAAGCGGGCCTTGCGATTACGAGCTTTGGTGAACAAAACTTGCAGCAAGCTTATCTGCGCTCGATAGAGGGAGGAAAACAATGAATCCAGAATTCAAACGCAATCTATGGCTAAATTTTTCTCTGCACCGCTTAATCGGCATGCCCGCCATTTTGGGGCTAATCTTTTTAGCCGTCGCGATGAATGGCCAAACCAGCCACTTAGGCAGCTCAGCTTCTATGCTGTTTGTTGGCATTGTTTGGCTATGGGGCACAAAAAACGCCGCAGCAGCGATCGGTGATGAGCAAAGAGATCACACGTGGGATCAGCAAAGAATGAGTGCGCTCAGCCCCTGGGCCATGACTTGGGGCAAGCTATTTGGCGCAACCTTATTTAACTGGTACGGCGGGGCGATTTGCCTTTTGGTACTACTGATGAACGATCTTGCCAAAGACCCAATCAATACCCTAAGCAAAGCGCTATCGCTGATCGCCATGAGCCTGCTGTTACACGGCGCAGCGCTGGTTATGAATTTGCAACTGGGCCAATCAGATTTCGCCCAAAATCGCCGTGGCAGCTTTAATCTACTCCTCGCGATTCCAGCTCTCTTTTTCATGCCCAGCCTGTTTGAGCTCAGCGAAACCCCCATCACTTGGTGGGATATCAGCTTTATGCCACTACAATTTCAGCTATTAGCGGGGAGTTTCTTTGCTGTTTGCAGCATCTTTGCGGCTTGGCGACTCATGCAAAACGCCTTGCAAGTACGCACACAGCCTTGGGCGTGGCCGATATTTGCCTGCTTACTAACGGGGTTTTTAGCGGGATTTAATCACGAGAATCTTCCTATGCTCGGCCTGATTATCAGCAGTAGCATGACGTACGCAACGCTATTTTCTGAGCCTAATAGCATCACCATTTGGCAGCGTATCCAGCAACGGATTCAAGCCAAAAACTGGCATGGGGCACTGATTAACTTACCGCTCTGGCCCACCACCCTAATACTCTCATTTGCGTTTGCCTTACTCGCAATGGGGGCCGCTCCAAGCGAGCTTTCCAGCATCACCTCCGCTCCGCTCTCCATTGCTTTGATGCTACTACGGGATAGTGCCGTTTGCGTCTTCCTTGCCTTTGGCCCCAAGCGTGGCGTCGCTAATAGCCTGCTTTATCTGGCGTTGATTAATGGCCTCCTCCCTTTCTTAGCCCATAGCAGCGGTTTAAATAGCTTGGCTTATTTCATTATGCCAATTAGCCATCCAGTAGCACTCGCTGGCATCCTTATCAGCGCCATCCATGCCCTCATGGCTATCGCCTTAGTCTTTTGGAGATGGCAAGCCCTGCAAGCAGCCCAGCGCTAAGCAGGGGGGGCCTGCTCTTGAAAAAAGCTGATATTTTGCTCCAGCACACTGGCATGTGCCGCCAGCTCTTGTGCCGCTTGGCTGAGGGAATTCGCAGCACTTACATTGCCTTGCGTGCCTTGAGTGAGCTGCTCAACTGAACGGCTAATTTGACCTATCCCTTGTGCTTGCTCTTGGGATGCAAAAGAGATTTCCTGAATCAGCAAAGAGGTTTTACGAATGGATGGCACGATATTTTCTAATAGCTGACCTGCGCCTTCAGCCTAGCTCACACTATTACCGGCTAAATCACTGATTTCTTGCGCTGCAAGCTGGCTTCGCTCTGCTAGCTTTCTGACTTCTAAGGCCACGACCGCAAAACCCTTGCCATTTTCTCCCGCCCTTGCCGCCTCAATGGCGGCGTTTAGCGCCAGCAAATTAGTCTGGTAAGCAATATCATCAATAATGCTGATTTTCTTAGCAATCTGCCGCATTGCCTGCACCGTTTGTTTTACCGCCTCGCCCCCTTTTACCGCACTATTGGATGCTTGGCTCGCCATTTCTTCGGTCACCTTGGCATTTTCGCTATTTTGGCTAACGGTAAAATTAATTTCCTTCAGCGCACTACTGGTGCTTTCGATGTTTTCCATCTGCTCTGCCGCATTTTGAGACAGCTGCTGCGCAGAGGCATGTACTTGCTCTGAAGTACTCGCCAACACCCCTGAGGTGGTTTTAATATCGCCAATCACCAAGCTAAAGCGCTGGCTCATCCTCCCTATCGCCCCTAATAAGCTTTGTTCATGTTTTGTACTTAAATGCACATTTAAATTACCTGCCGCAATTTGCTGCACAATTTGTAGTGCCTTGCTCGGCTCGCACCCCAAGATCTGAATCAAGCGCTGATAAGTCCAAACCAGTACCAGCAATAAAGCCAAACCAAATAAAAGCAAAGATCCCAACATGAGGTCTAAATAGAACTGCTTATTTTTCTCTGCAAGGCTCACTGCGGCAGCAGTTCTTTTATCTAGCAAGACAAAAAACTCATCCACGGGCCGCATAATCTGCGCTTTATATTGGTGGTAATTGGCGTTATGCATTAAATCGGCAGCGCGTTTTAAATCTGGCTTGCCTTGCTTGGTAAATTGCCCTGCGTCATCAACAAAACGTCCTTTTACTACATTCATGGCAATCGTTTCGCTTTTAACCAAATCATCAGAATTAGCCTGAGCTTCCTTTCATTTTGCAAACTCTTCATTGCTAAAGCTAGCCTGCTTCATTAGATCTTGTAAAGAAATACTGCCTTCACTAGGCCTTGGCGCAATGCTACCGCCATAAAATCCCAATAAATCCGCTGATAATCTTGTGGCCGTGCTTTCTTGCCATTACGAATATCCAGCACATCCCAATATTGCTTCTCATATTTAGCATCACCCGTAATCACATAGGTTCGCGCTAGGCGAGTGAGATCATCCGAGCTCTGCCGTAATCCATCCGCCAGCAAATAAGAGTTATAACGCTGTAACTCTGCTTGGCTAAGCGCATCGGCGCTTTGCTTCAGTAAAATGGCCGAGTTTAATTAGTAGCAGTAAGGTAAAAGCCGCTAATGCACCCACCGTCAAAAACATACCTTTTACACTACGCATACAATCATCCCTATTAGCTAATCGCCCTGTATCAGCCTAGCACTACGCACCCGAATCGCAGGGCATTGTGGGCAGCTGTCGGCTAGATGCGGTAGCGCCGTAGTCATTATATTGAGTTAGATGGTGATGCTTTATGCTGAATAAACCGCCTAAGCCATCCTACTTGCTTGCTTAAAATACCCTAGCACAGGCAGATGACAGCCGCAGCTTACTCACACACTTTCCCATCCCCATAGCGTTCTGCCTTAAAATAGCTTTTTTTCTCTTACGCGACGCCGCCACGATGAAAATCGCCATTGCCCAGCTCAACCCTATTGTCGGTGACCTTGCCGGCAATACCACCAAGATTTTTGCTGCTGCCGCTCAGGCCAAAGCTGAGGGCGCGGATATTTTGCTGACCCCAGAGCTGGCGCTATGCGGCTATCCGCCAGAAGACTTATTGCTACGCCCAGCTTTTTTGGCGGAGTGCGCCACCGCCGTCGGCCGTTTTATTGATGAGCTAGATGGCATCACCTTGGTCTTGGGCTATCCGCGCGCCAGTGGTGGTGAGCGCTTTAATAGTGCCATCGTGATTCGGGATGGCAATGTACTTGGCCGCTACGACAAACTGCTGCTACCTAATGACCAAGTCTTTGACGAAGTACGCTACTTCTCGCCAGGCTATTCGCCCTTGGTATTTGAGCAAGAAGGCGTGCAGATTGGCCTCGCCATTTGTGAAGATATCTGGGACGTAGAACCGGCTTCTGCTGCGGATGACGAAGGTGCAGAGCTTTTATTAATTTTGAATGCTTCCCCATACAATCAAGCCAAGCAATCCACCCGCCGAGAAGTGGTGGGCCAGCGCGTGGAAGAAACGGGCATGGCGATGGTGTATTGCAATATGGTGGGCGGCCAAGACGAGCTGATTTTTGACGGCCAATCCTTTGCACTGGATAAATTTGGTGAGCTGGTAGCCCAATTACCAGCGTTTAAGGAAGAGCTCGCCTTTATTGATTACCAACAAGGCAATCTGAAGCCCGCTGCCATTACTGCAGATTTAAGCGATGAAGCCAGCAGCTATCAGGCGCTGGTACTCGGCGTGCAAGATTATATTGGCAAAAATAAATTCCCAGGCATCTTGCTGGGTTTATCCGGCGGGATTGATTCAGCGCTCACGCTGGCGATTGCTGTGGACGCACTGGGTGCAGATAAAGTGCACGCCGTGATGATGCCATCACGTTATACCGCGGATATCAGCGTGGACGATTCGCGCGAAATGATTAAAATCTTGGGCTGCAAATATTCAGAAATCGAAATTTGGCCGATTTATGAAGCCTTTATGTATGCCTTGAGCGATGAATTTGAGGGCCAAGCTGCGGACACCACCGAAGAAAACCTGCAAGCGCGCGCACGCGGCACCTTGCTAATGGCTTTATCCAATAAATCCGGCAAACTGGTCCTCACTACCGGCAATAAATCAGAAATGACCACCGGCTACGCCACTCTTTACGGCGATATGGCAGGCGGCTTTGCGGTGCTAAAAGACGTGGCAAAAACGCTAGTTTATCGGCTAGCTAGCTGGCGCAATACCCAAGGCATGGTAATTCCGGAACGAATCATTACTCGCCCACCTTCTGCGGAACTTCGCCCAGATCAAACCGACCAAGACTCATTACCACCCTACGAAACACTGGATGCGATCTTGCAAGCCTATGTGGAAGAAAACCTCAGCCGCGCAGAGATTATCACCAAGGGTTTTGCCAAGGCCGATGTAGACCGCGTGGTGCATTTGCTGACCATCAATGAATACAAACGTCGCCAAGCACCGGTGGGCCCACGCATTACTCACCGCGCATTTGGTAAAGACTGGCGTATGCCCATTACCAACCGTTTTTCGATGTAAAAACCCAGGGCACGGCATGCCGTGCCCAAACAAACTTCACTCTGGATGACCCATGCTTAAGCTAGACCGCTACACGCGTATTGCCAGTTATTTCATAATTGGGTTGTTTCTACTTATCGTCATGCTGAATCACCTACTTCCCGCCTTACTCGTTGGCCTACTCGTTTATGAGTTAGTTGCCCAAGCCGCCCAAGCCCCTTTTATTTGCCGCCTGCCCCCCAAACGTGCCAAACCTGTTGCCCTGGTTATCTTTTCCGCCTTTATTATTTTACTGCTGGTCTTACTGGGCTTTAGCTTAGCCTCAGTATTCCATGGCGAATCGGCATCCATGCCCAGCATTATGCGTAAATCAGGCGAAATTGCCGAAGCCTTGCATCATGAGCTAGCTAACTGGCTACCCGCTTGGATGCTAGAAAGCCTGCCACAAGATGTAACGGCGTGGAAAACCGCTTTTTACGAATGGTCAGATAAGCACATCGCCCAATTGCAGCAAATTGGTGCCCGCACCGGCCATACGCTGGCGCAAATGCTGATCGCTATGGTGATTGGGGCCATGCTGTCCTTGCACCACAACAACCAAGATAAAGCGCCCCTGCTCGATGCCCTACAAAGCCGCTGCGCCCGCTTGGCTCATTCCTTTAAGCAAATCGTCTTTGCCCAAGTACGCATTTCTGCACTGAATACGTTTTTTACCTTGATCTACTTGGCCATCGTTTTGCCTTCTTGCGGCGTTTCGCTGCCGCTTACCAAGACATTAATTGTCATTACCTTTTTAGCGGGCTTACTGCCTGTGATTGGAAATCTGATTTCTAACACTGCCATTGTGGCCGTTAGCATGAGCGTTTCTGCCTCGGTAGCGGCAGGTTCATTAGCGTTTTTAGTGATCATTCATAAGTTTGAGTATTTTTTAAATGCGCGCATTGTGGGCGGACGTATCCATGCTTTTGCTTGGGAGCTACTGCTAGCCATGCTATTGATGGAAGCCATATTTGGCCTACCAGGCCTTGTGGCTGCGCCTATTTTCTACGCCTATTTAAAGAACGAATTAAAAGAAGCACAATTGATTTAAGCCATCCATAGCACTAAATCATCCAAGGGAATCATCTGTCATGTGAGCGTCACTATTCACTGTTAATGTTTATGCTTACGCTGAATATCTGGCTTCACATGACTGCAAATCCCAGCCTAGAAACGCTTAGGCAAGAACTAGAAAATATCATTAACCAAAATTTATTGACTGCACTTTTTCAACCAATTGCTTCAACAACAGATAGGGATATTTATGCCTATGAGGGGCTGATTAGAGGCCCTTCATCCCGTTTTTTACACTCCCCTATTCATCTTTTCCCTGCCGCTGAAAAACTAGGATGTTTGCATGCCCTTGATTTTTCCTGCCGTAAAGCGGTTATTCAGGCCTTTGTAAAAGAAGAGCTAGCGGGACGTTTGTTTTTAAATGTGATCCCATCTTGCTTAGCTGAGCAAGACTTCAAACCAGGCGCACCCTCGCGCTATTAAATGCTGCAGGGCTTGCTCCCCAGCGCGTAGTGATTGAGCTGACCGAAACGCAACCCACGCATGATTACGTACGGCTTAAAGAAGCCCTACTTCACTATCGTGATATGGGGTTTGAGATTGCGCTGGATGATTTAGGTGAGGGTTTTTCATCATTACGCCTCTGGTCTGAGCTCAAACCAGAATTCGTTAAAATAGATAAATACTTTATTCAAGGCTTGGCTTGCGACGCGCAAAAAAAGACAATTTGTTCGATCAATCCAACATATCGCCATCAATACCGGTGCGCGGGTTATTGCTGAAGGTATTGAATCGCAAGCTGATTTACAAATCGTGCAAAAAATGGGCATTAGCTATGTATAAGGCTACTTTATTGCATTAACACAAGCTCATCCGCCGCGAAAACTCAATCTTAATTTACTCGAAAAAGCCCCCCGCTCTGGCGTGCTGAATGAGCAAACTGCAGGCCAATTACTGGTTGAAGTACCCACCGTATTTCCTAGGCAAAGCGGTGCAGAAATCTGCCGTATCTTTAGCAAGCATCCCCAAATTCATGCCCTGCCAGTCATTGATGATCATCGGCCGGTCGGCCTATTACGCCGCCATGAAGTCATCGAATACTTTGGCCGCCCTTTTGCCCATGAGCTTTACGGTAACAACCCTTGTAAAGCACTCATGGATTGCACCCCGCTGATTGTGGAGCATTCCACCAGCCTGCAAGAGCTCTCCCAATTAGTCACCGCAGCCGATCACCACCATCTGGCCGATGGCTTTATCATTACCGAGCATGGGCATTATCTTGGCATGGGTACTACCATGATTTAATGCGGGCCATCACCGAACTACAAACACACGCCGCCTGCCACGCCAATCGACTGACCTTATTGCCTGGTAATGTGCCCATTCAAGAACATATGGAAGTGCTACTGGCAGAGCAGCGCCCGTTTACTGTGGCGTATATCGATCTAGACCACTTTAAGCCATATAACGATGTATACGGCTATGCCCGTGGCGATAGCATGATTCGGATGTTGAGAGAATTACTGCTTAGCAGTGCCGACCCACAGCTTGATTTTGTGGGCCATATTGGCGGCGATGATTTTATGGTGCTATTTCGCTCCCCAGACTGGAAAAACCGCAGCCAGTGCTTGCTCAAAGAGTTTGAGCAAAAGGTAAAAAGCTTGTTTAAGCCTGAGCACGTTTTAGAAAACGGCTATAGCAGTGAGGGCCGCCGAGGAGTGGTGCAGAATTTTCCACTCAGCAGTCTATCTATTGGGGTGATTGAAGCGCGGCAAGATCGCTACCTTACCCATAACGAAGTTGCTGCTGCCACCCACGCCAAGCATCTAGCCAAAAGCAAACAGGGAAACAGCTTGTTTGTAGAGCAGCGCAAAGTAGAGCATCTAAGTGCAGAGCGAGTGCTTTAAGCCCATCGCTAGCTAAGAGCAAGCACCCTCTATACCTTATCTGACAAAAAGCCTAAAGACCAATCCAGCCCATATTCAGCATTCGCTAAATCAAGCAACGGCTGCAAGCTCGTGAGCAAAGCAGGTAGATGTGGTGCAACCTCGGCTTGCTGGCCCTTATGCAGCATCAATAAAGCATCTGCTAGCGTTAATACTGGCAGCCGGTTCACATTCTCATTCGGCATTAAAATACGATCAGCGCCAATAGAGCCATACAGCCTTGTCGTGGCCTTATTAAACAGAGCTGGAGCCGAATGGGTATCGTCATGCCAAGAGTTAGCCACCGCCACGCTAGCGGTCACCGTTAAACGCTCATCCCGATAATTAATTCTTGCGGCGGCCACGCCTTGCCTTAAACGATCGGCCATGACTCGCACTTCTGATAAAGACGTGCCAGGCGCCACAATCGCAAACTGTGGCCCCCCCACATGGGCCAAGGTGTCTTCTCGACGCAATTTTGCTGCCAATAACTTAGCCAACAAACTCAACATTTGACTTGCTAAGCGCTCGCCAAGCTTTTGCTTTAGCGGCTGATAATGATCGATCTCTAATAAGAGTAAAGTGACTTCAGAATTATGCCGTAGCGCATAGGCCATAGATTGCTCCATTTGCAACATCAGCAAATTCGAGCTAGAAACCCCTGTCACGCTATCCCGAACAATCTCCTGCGCTTTTTCCGTCCGAGCGATGACTAGCTCTTGCTGAACAGCGGCCAATTGAATATTAGCGGCAACACGTGCTAGCATTTCGGTTCTATCAGTTGATTTTGTAATGAAATCTGTGGCCCCGCATTCAACACATTTTTGCTTGGTGGCATCGTCTTCTTCGCCCGAGATAATAATCACGGGCAACAAATATAATCGACCATCGCCAGCGCCACGCACACGGGCCAATAAACCCAAGCCATCGAGCTCCGGCATGGTTAAATCAGAAATGAGCACCTGAATGCTTTCATCGTCTAAAAGCCGCTGCCATCCCGCCTCACCATCAGCCTCTTCGATGACATCGTAAGCAATGCCAAGGTGCTTTTTGATTGTTGCGCGCACAATACGAGAATCATCCACAACAAGAATGCGCGGCAAAGGAAGGTGTTCTGAATCCACTAGCGACATCTAATCAGACCTATCTTACATCGTTGATAGAATTTAGCATAAACGCATACGCTCTGCCGATATACGGTAAAACCTTCCACCTTAAACCCTATAAGATTCAGGCTAGGCCACAAGGAGCGGGCATTATGAATATAAATTTGCAGCTTCAGCTGAGCATCGCCCCACTGACATACTTTGAGGCGAAATGTTGCCTTCGCAGCTTGGCACGTGAAGGCATTGTAACCCTATGGAGTGAGCAGCGCTCTTTAAGTAGTGACACCTGCCTATTAAACCTGAGCGCTGAATGCATCAGCTCGGATAGCCCTCTATGGCTTTGCGAGCGCCTAGCTGCAGCCATTTGGAAAGAAGCGGGCCGTTTTTTACGCCTTACAATCTTAGTAACGAACGACAACGAAACCGAATATTTATTTACTTTTGAAGAGGCAGATTACCAGCGCTTAATGCCCGCATTTAGACTAAGAATGCCGCCACTACGCCGATAATTTAAAGCCCAGACGAACAAAAACCCCAGCCTAGGCTGGGGTTTTCTTCACTCGAACATCTACAGAATTAGGCCATAGCCTTGATTGCTGCAGACAGACGGCTCTTATGACGAGCTGCCTTGTTCTTATGGAAGATTTCTTTATCAGCGATACGGTCAATGATACTGACGGACTGTTGGAAGACAGTCTGAGCCGCAGCTTTATCACCTGCTTCCACAGCCTTCAGCACCTTTTTGATCGCGGTGCGGAAAGCGGAACGCTGGCTGGTATTGTGCTGGCGGGCTTTCTCAGCCTGACGTGCACGCTTGCGAGCTTGGGCACTGTTAGCCATGTTTTGAAACTCCTGAGACGGGCTTGCCCAAAAATCGGGCTAATTCGGAAACCGGCGATGATAGCCTCACTTTTAGCTTCTGGCAAGCACTTCTAACCAGCAAGCATCAACAAAGCGCCGCACGCCAAAAAAAACGCCTCATTTTCTAGTAAATTCCACCAGCATTCGCATAGCTTGCAACACAGATAAGATCCGGCCTTATAATTGCGCCCTCACTACTCAAACCCTCCGGTATGAACCTCCTTAAAACACTGGCCGCAGTCAGTTCCATGACGCTAGTTTCACGCATATTGGGTTTTGTGCGCGACACCATTATTGCCCATGTATTTGGTGCAGGTGCTGCCACTGACGTCTTTTTTACCGCATTTAAACTACCCAATATGCTGCGGCGTATTTTTGCTGAAGGTGCATTTTCACAAGCCTTTGTCCCTACGCTGGCAGAATATAAAACACGTAAAGGCGAACAAGAAACCAAAGAATTTGTCGCTAAAATTGCGGGGGTGCTGACATTGGTTTTGGTTTTAGTCACCTTGCTCGGTGTTTTAGCAGCACCTGCGATTATTTATTTTTCTGCGGCAGGTTTTGCCAAAAACCCGGATAAATTTAATCTAGCGGTTGAGCTGCTCCGCTATATGTTTCCCTATATTTTGCTGATTTCTCTATCATCCCTGGTCGGCAGTATTCTCAATACCTATAACCGTTTTTCTGTGCCTGCCTTTGTCCCCACGCTTTTAAATATTTCATTTATTGCCTGCGCACTGTGGCTGGCCCCGCTGATGGATCGCCCTATTTTTGCACTTGCGATCGCCGTACTGATTGGTGGTGTGGCCCAACTTTGCTATCAGTTGCCACACCTAGCCAAGCTGGGGATGCTGATGTGGCCCAAGCTGGATTTAAAAGATGAAGGCGTGTGGCGAGTCATCAAGCAAATGGGCCCGGCTATTTTTGGGGTATCAGTGGCACAAATCAGCTTGATTATTAATTCCAACCTCGCCTCTTTCCTAGCGTCTGGCAGTGTTTCATGGATTTACTATGCCGACCGCCTGATGGAATTCCCGACCGGCGTGCTTGGCGTTGCGCTGGGGACGATTCTACTGCCCAGCCTAGCCCGCAGCCATGCCAGTGGGGATCAAGTCAGCTATGACCGTTTACTAGATTGGGGGCTGCGCCTGTGCATTATGCTTTGCCTGCCCGCCACGGTAGCTTTAGCCATCCTTGCCGAGCCCTTGGTGCTCACCCTATTCCAAGGCGGCAAGTTCTCTATGCACGATGCCTTAATGACCCAGCAGGCGCTGGTGGGCTATAGCGTAGGCTTAATTGGGCTGATCCTGATTAAAATCCTCGCTCCTGCGTTTTATGCAAGGCAAGAAATTAAAACCGTGGTGCGTATCGGCATTATCACGCTCTTGGTCACACTGGCGATCAATCTGATCTTTTTGTATACACTGCCTTTTAAGCATGCAGGGCTCACGCTGGGGATGAGCTTAGGCGCATGCCTGAATGCAGGCTTGCTATACCGCACGCTGCGTTTACGGGGCTATTACACGCCTCAAGCCGCATGGAAGGGCTTTATGCTGCGCATCGTCTTCGGCGTAGCTGCCATGAGTACCCTGCTACTCGTGCTATTGCACTTTATGCCCGCCTTTGCCGAAATGAGTAAGCTGGTACGAGTTGGCTGGCTGAGTGTTTTGGTGGTCACGGGTGCAGGTGCCTATTTTGCATCGCTCTTTGCCTTGGGCTTTAGACCCAAAGACTTCTCGCGTAAGGCAATTACAGATTGATAGATTTATGCCGTGAGAACCCAAATTTTGAACCACGGAGGCCACTGAGAACACGGAGTTTCACGGAGAAAAGCAAGTTTTGTTTGAATTAAAGAATTGATGTTACATATTTTCAAACCCAGCAATCTAGATTTTCATCGCTACTGATGGCGCAGGGCTTTCAAATCCCCTTGAAGCACGCCGAAGCGAGGAACAAGCGGGGCGGGGTAGTCGTCAATTCGTGTTTGAGCGAAGCGAGTTGAATTGACACCGCCTCGATTGTCCGCAGTGAGGGGCCTTCGTGCTGTTCGGGGCGGCCTTCTTTGCTTACTTTCTTGGCCGTTCAAGAAAGTGAGTCCCCGCGGGGATGCCGCACCTAAACCTACGTGCCGAAGGCACTAAAAAGATTTTGTTTGTAATGCAGACGCATATCGTTGTGCGCCCTGCAATAAAAAACCCACGAATCGCTTCGTGGGTTTTTTATTGGGCGAGAGCTAAATTACAAAACTTTAGCAATCGCATCCGCTACGTAATCGATGTTTTTAGTATTGAGTGCAGCCAAGCAAATACGGCCAGTCGATACAGCGTAAATACCGTATTCGTCTTTTAACACTTCAACTTGTGCCGCTGTCAGGCCGGTATAAGAGAACATGCCGCGCTGAGCCGCTACAAAGCTAAAGTCTTGCGCTACACCGCGCTCAGCCAGTTTGGCAACCAAACTGGTACGCATGGCACGGATACGATCACGCATACCTGCTAATTCGTCTTCCCATTGCTGGCGTAGTTCTGGGCTAGACAATACCGCCGCCACTACCGCGCCACCATGGATCGGTGGATTGGAATAATTAGTACGAATCACACGTTTCAGTTGACTCAGCACACGAGCAGCCTCTTCACGGCTTTCTGTCACGATAGACAAAGCACCTACGCGCTCGCCATACATCGAGAAGCTTTTAGAAAATGAGCTGGAAACAAAGAATTGCAGACCAGAAGCAGAGAACAAACGCACCGCAATAGCATCTTCCTCAATGCCATCGGCAAAACCTTGGTAAGCCATATCTAGGAACGGCACTAAATGACGTTCACGGCAGGCGTCTACGACTTCGGCCCACTGCGCATCACTCATGTCCGCGCCAGTTGGATTGTGGCAGCAAGCATGCAGTACCACGATAGAGCCTGCGGGCATACTTAACAGAGCAGCCTTCATACCCGCAAAATTAACGCCACGAGTCGCTACATCGTAATACGCGTAGTTTTCAACTTTGAAACCAGCCGATTCAAACAAAGCGCGATGGTTTTCCCAGCTTGGATCGCTGATATAAACACTGGCATTGGCATCTAAGCGTTTGAGCAAATCAGCGCCAATTTTTAGAGCACCAGTACCGCCCAAAGCTTCTGCCGTGACCACACGGCCCGATGTGACTAACTCACTTGTCGCACCAAACACCAAATTCTGCACCGCTTTATTGTATAAACCAAGGCCTTCAATCGCTTGGTAGCCACGTGGTGGCTGTGCATCCATACGGGTTTTTTCTGCAGCTTTTACCGCAGCCAGCAATGGAATTTTGCCATTGTCATCGTAATACACACCCACACCTAAATTAACCTTACCAGCGCGTGTATCGGCATTAAAGGCTTCATTCAGACCCAAAATAGGATCGCGGGGGGCCATTTCTACTGCGGCAAAAATCGAGGATGTCATCCGAGGCTCCAAAAAGTAATAGGGGAAGGCAGACTTGTAATCGGCTTAAAGGCGCAAATTCACAGTGGCTAATTTTAGCACGCTAAGCTTGAATACGGCCCCTTCCTTGTAAGCTAAACGCGTAAACAAGCAAAGGAGCCCTCATCAAGCTGACTATCGGCAATAGCTTGGACGCCTTACAGAAAGCACCTTGGCACAGGCTTAGTTAATCGTTAATGGCTCAACCAATTTCACCACCTGCCGCACACCCGATACACGGCTTGCAGCACGGGCAGCAGAATCTACAATTTCAGGCTTACTTACGCCCATCAGGTAAACCACGCTGCGCTCAGTAATCACCTGCAAGTGCAGCGCATCCGCATCATTTGCATCGGTAAGCAAGGCGCTTTTAACCCGTGCAGTGAGTTGCGTATCATAAAGGCGATTTGCAGCGGTAGAAGGCGTTGTAACCACGATTTCATTGTGAATTTTGCGAACTTTTGCTTGGCGCTGAGCAATCTCATGCGCCTTCGCTTTGGCGGCTTCATCTGGCACTTCGCCAGTTAACAAAATCACGCCATTAAAAGCACTGACATTGATATGCGCTTTGTCTTTCCACGTATCAATTAAATCGCTACTAATTTGTGAGCTTAAATCAAAATCAGTTTTGATCACTTCAGATTTACGCGGATCCGAGCCAACCATCGCCCCTACAGCTACACCGCCAACCAGTAAAAGAGGTACGCAAGCCGACAAAGACGCTGCCAGCCCCATCGCAAGTAGTGCGTTTTTGAGCCGCATCATTCGCCACCTAGTAGCATATAATCCACCGCATCGCATAGAGCATGAATCATGGTGATGTGTACTTCCTGAATCCGCGCGGTGCGCTGTACCGGCACACACAAATGCACATCATCACCGGATAAGATCTCGCCAATTTGCCCGCCATCGCGCCCAGTAAAAGCAATCACATTCATTTGCCTATCATGAGCGGCGTGAATGGCGGAAATCACATTGGCCGAGTTACCCGATGTAGAAATCGCAATCAACAAATCACCAGGGCGCCCTAGTGCATGTACTTGCTTAGAGAAAACCAAGTCATAGTCGTAATCATTGGCAATCGCGGTAATTGCGGAGGTATCCGTCGATAAGGCCACCGCAGCCAAGCCCGGACGCTCGCGCTCAAAACGCCCGACCATTTCGGCCGCAAAATGCTGAGCATCGGCGGCAGAGCCCCCATTACCGCAGGTTAAAATTTTGCCATCGGAGATAAAGGTTTGCACCATTTTCTCTGCGCCAATTCGAATACCGGGGGAGAGCAATTCCATCGCCATTTGTTTGGCGTCGATACTATCTAGAAAATGCTGTCGAATACGTTGTGCTAAATCCATTTTTATCCCTCAGTGGCGTCTATGCAGTTTTTGAGCCAGTTGATTGTTTCCCCTTCAATGCAAATTGCATCAAAGCGGCAAAGCGGTAAAGGAGAAACTTTTAATAGGTAATATTGAGCCGTTGCTCGCAGTTTAGCGCGTTTTGCTGGGCCTATGCTGGCAGCCGCTCCGCCAAAGCGCCTATTACGGCGCTGCCGTACTTCTACAAATACTAAGGTGTTACCGTCTTTTGCGACTATGTCAATTTCACCACGTTTGCATTGCCAATTGCGCGCAATGATTTTTAAGCCCTGCTGCTGCAAGAAAATCACCGCCGTATTTTCAGCAGCAAGCCCTAGAGTATTCATGGAACAGGATTGACTGCTGGGCGATCATCGCCACTATTAAAGCTATTAAGCACCAGCTCCCGCTCTATTAGCCCTCCGCTTCCCATACTGATATGCCCGCTTAACCCATCAAAATTAATTTCTGCTTTACTGCTTAATAAAATAGCCAGCTTCCAAGCATCTACCCCCAGTGCAAATAATCTTTCCACATCGTTGGATGCGGATCGGATGCGATTCAGCAAGGCATACTCGCTATTATCAGGTTGTAAAATCCAAGGCATTTCTAGATAACGAATACCACTCATATCCACCATCGCCGTTCTACTTAAATGGCCAGGGTTAATTTGGCTCGTGGCAAAAACGGGACGCTCATTCCCTATAAAAGGCCGAGACAGGCGTGTTTGTCGTGCATTTGCGGCAAAAAACACAGAATCATGCTCGCCATCTTTTAATTGATTACGCAAATCCTGCGCTTGGCTACGCGCGTCTTTCAGCATAAAAACCTTAGGCAGCACGCTATTGATTTCTTTCCAAGAATCCACAAAGCCCTGCACCATCCTAGCGGATAGCGGGCTATCGCCTTGCAATACCAAGGGCATGCGCAAGCCCTCATCAAACATCTGCCTAGCCGCTTGCTGTGCCTCTTGCTCTATAGAGAGAGAAAAACTATAAAGGTGCGCACGGCGCAAAGTGCGTTCATCAAATGAATTTAAAGCAATCACTGGAATATCAAAATCACCAATATCCGCCAAATAATTAATCGAAGGCTTGGTTAAAGGCCCAATCACAGCGAGCGCCCCTTGATCGTGCAGGCGCTGAAACTGCTCAAATACCTCCGCCGGCACATCATCGGTATCAAAAACTTTAACCACAGGCAGTTCCGTATTACCGTTGACCTTAGCCGCGGCCAAAACCCCTGCCTTAATTGCATCGACAGCTGGGCGCATCGCCTTGCTCTTACCTGGTAATAAAACCGCTATAAAACCAGCCCCCTCAACGGGGAGTGCTTTCACACTAGAATTTACTCCTGCATCCTTTTGCTCACCGGAGTTCACCACGGGCGTAGCAATCGAATACGTTGGTTTATTCTCTGAATGAGGCACAACAGGGGCCGCAGCGCAGCCAGCTATGGCAGTTAAGAGAAGAGCACCGTATAGTACGGCTCCTAGCGCACTGCGCCATTCCGAAGCAAAAAGGAGAGCCTTGGCGTGCATACCGAATCCATTCCTATTATTAAGTCCGCATTATATGTGGTCGCAACCCCTATCGGTAACCTTAACGACATGACGCCTCGCGCCATTGCCGCCTTAAGAGGTGCGGATGTGATCGCAGCGGAAGATACCCGTGTCACTGGGCAGTTACTTAAACACTTTAATATTTCAACGCCGATGGTGTCTTTGCGTGAGCACAATGAACATAGCATGGCTGAAAAACTCGTCACCCGCATGCTTGCGGGTGACACAATTGCGCAAGTATCCGATGCAGGAACACCCGCAGTCTCAGATCCTGGCGCACTGCTCGCTGCAGCAGCCCACGCCGCAGGCTGCAAGATCATCCCTGTACCAGGTGCCTCAGCACTGACTACCGCTCTTTCTGCTAGTGGTTTTGTATCCCCACACGCCTTGTTTTATGGTTTCTTACCGCCAAAAACTAAACAGCGTTGTGATGTACTGGCCGAGCTTAAAGAACAAAGCTTCATTACTGTATTCTATGAAGCCCCACACCGTATCGTTGATTGTTTAGCAGATATGGCCGCAGTGTTTGGCCCAGAGCGTGAAGCCGTACTTTGCCGTGAAATCACCAAAACCTTCGAAACGATCCGACGCCTACCACTGGGCGAACTCGCAGCATGGGTGGCCAGCGATAGTAATCAAGAACGTGGTGAATCTGTGATTGTGGTGAATGCCGCCCCAAAAGCAGAAAAAGCCGATGGCGCAGATTACGACAAAATATTACTCCCCCTAATTGCCGAGCTACCGCTCAAGCAAGCAGTTGCCCTAGCCGTATCCATTAGCGGCGCACCTAAAAATGCCCTCTATGAACGTGCATTAGAGCTAAAAAACAACGCAAAAGGCAAGGAACCTTCGGCTTAAACACAGGGCTTGCTGACTCATTCACCTCTTTACCGCTTTTTTTATTCAGCTTGGCGAATGTAGCAGCAAGATTGATATAAAAAAATAATCTTTTATATCAATACACTATGTAATACCCCAGAAAACAAAGTCTACTTTTTGTAAATAACGCTTGCCAGCAGAAAAGTGTTCCTACATAATTCGACTCCTGCACTGAACGAGCCCGGGTGGCGAAATCGGTAGACGCAGGGGACTCAAAATCCCCCGCCGCAAGGTGTGTCGGTTCGAGTCCGACCCCGGGCACCACTCGTTAAGTACAGATAAATTAAGGATTTCAAGGCTGAGCCTGAAATCCTTTTTTTTCATCTATTGCATGCCCCACTCCCCCTCATAACACACAGCAATTCCCCAACACCCTCAACACAATTCGCTATACTAGCCGTTTTGAAGGAGAGCTATTTTGCAACTCGAACACCTTGTCGCGGTTAACGATCCATCCAACGATTTAGTTCTAACTCGCGCCGAGCTTTGGAAAGGGCTATTAATACGCGCCGAATGCCCCGACATCTTTATGTCGCACGTCGACCGCGTTGAAATCATTGAGCGCAGCGCTGTACATCTACTGCGAACAATGATTATCGGCGCAATGCATATCCAAGATCGCATCCACTTAGTGCACGAACAGCACGTCCGCTACGATACCGAGCCAAGTGAGCAACATGGCGGCGGCACACTACTGATGCTGATCGAAGAGCCTGAAACAGGCATGTTATTTGTGCGCTTTCATTACCAGACACCTCAAGATGATCAAGGCGAAGAAGAATATACAAAATTTTTGAAAGCCGCATGGCAACAAAATGATGTAGAAACCATCAAGAAAATTCGTGAATTAGCGGCAGAAGGCTTGCTAGCAATACAAGCTTAAGAGCTGAAAACAACGCTACACTACTGCCAAGCAAACCCAACAACCTTGGCAGCAAACCCACACCACCTGTGCAGAAACAAGCCAACCATGGCCTCCTAAAGGCTAGTGAAGTCGATTTCCCCCACATGGTTAACACATAATCTGGCTTATAAGGGAATTGTTCAATCATGTCCATGGTTGATACCCCTGAAAGCACCAAGGCAGTCTTCATCCCCGCCTCCATCCCACCAACAATATCCGTATCCATCCGATCACCTACCATTAAGGTATCTTCTGGATGCACGCCTAATTTACGCGTTGCGAGTGTCATCATCAGTGCATTAGGCTTGCCAACAATATATGGCTTCTTACCGGTCGCCGCCGAAATCGCCGCCAAGATAGTCCCAGCAGCAGGCTCACTCCCTCCTTCCACCGGATCAATCATATCTGGATTGGTGCCAATAAATTTAGCCCCACCATCAATAAAGCGTACGGCTTTTTTCATTTGCTCAAAATTAAAACTACTTGATTTGGCGACAACAACATAATCAGGTTTACTTTCTGAAATAGAGAACCCAACGTTATAAAGCTCATTAATCAAGCCTCCGCCACCGATAATAAATACCGTGGCACGCTCTTTCTGGCTACGTAAAAACATCGCCGTCGCCATGGCGCTGGTAATGAAATTCTCCTCATTTAAACCATGAATACCCATCGCTTCTAATTTTAATTTTAAATCGAGAGGCGTTTGCTCTGCGTTATTCGTTAAAAATAAAAAGGGTAATTTAGTGCTTAATAAACGCTGAACAAATTCATTCGCACCGGGTATGAGTTGCTTGCCACGGTAAATCACACCATCCATATCAGAAATAATGCTCTTAATCATCTTTATCTCCCTATTTAACAGCAACTTCATCGTAACAGTATCCAACTTATAACTTACCCACTTAGAGCAACAGAGCTGCAATCATCATGACTTTACTCCACCATAACGCCAGTAAATAGGACGACTGAGCCAAGCATAAATCAGTAATACTATTGTAATTTATCCTGCATAAACAATCAGCTAGGTGCTTTTAACCCGTAAATACTGCCAAGTTAATCTAAGCCAACTTTTTGAGCAGCAAGGCTAGGTATAATCGCGCCTCCTTAAAATTCAAACCGATACCAATATGCCCCAAAGCCATCATACTCAAGACCAAACCGCCAATCCTGCTCCATTAGGACTACTCGGCTTTGGTATGACTACAGTATTACTTAATTTGCACAATGCAGGAGCCATTGAACTCAGCGCAATGATATTAGCCATGGGGATATTCTATGGCGGCATTGCTCAGGTCATTGCAGGGGTTTTAGAGTGGAAGAAAGGTAATACCTTTGGCACCGTTGCATTTACCTCTTACGGCATGTTCTGGCTCACGCTAGTTGCACTACTAATGCTCCCCAAGCTAGGGCTCGCAGAAGCAGCCTCCGTCAACAGCATGACAGCCTATCTAACCATGTGGGGAATCTTTACCGCATTTCTATTCATTGGAACGCTCAAGTTAAATAAGGCCACGCAGTTTATATTTGGTTCGCTCACCATCCTTTTCGCTCTGCTAGCCATTGGTGACTACACAGGCAACGCTATCATTAAGCAAATAGCCGGAATAGAAGGCATTATTTGTGGCGCATCTGCCATTTATACCGCAATGGCCCAAATATTAAATGAAATGTACGGAAAAACCATTATGCCTTTAGGTGGCAAATAATTTTCTACTCATAAATTCAGCACAAACAAAAACCCCGATATCAATTGATATCGGGGTTTTTGTTTTTCAAGAGAACTCTAGATTCTCTTAGCCAAGTACAAATCTAAAATTTGCCCAGCAATAAGGTGTCTGGTAATGACCTACTTTCACACAGGTAATCTGCACTATCATCGGCGCTAAGGTGTTTCACTGTCCTGTTCGGGATGGGAAGGAGTGGGGCCACCTTGCTATGGTCACCAGACTTAAACGGTGTATTTGCCTGCTTGTGTTACTCAGCAAACAATTTAATTCAATCTGTAAAAACAACTGCTTCACTAATAGCAAAACCCCCGCCTCTTTGGAGTACGGGGGTTTGCTTACTACGTCTTTACTACTTATGGGGTGTCTGGCAATGACCTACTTTCACACAGGTAATCTGCACTATCATCGGCGCTAAGGTGTTTCACTGTCCTGTTCGGGATG
>JBDKJX010000035.1:0-39629 GCA_039796405.1 Pseudomonadota bacterium | reverse complement strand
GGCTTTGGATTTACAATAACGAGCGCCCGCATATGGGATTGGGCGGCATCACCCCGAAACAAAAACTGGCATTACATGCCTAGCCTCTACTTCTAAGTGAGCTTAAAAATGGGGGGATTACCCTACGATTTTTTCTTTTTCAGCCATTCTACAAAATCATCCACAAAGGTAAACACCACCGGCACCACCAAAAGGCTAAGCAGGGTGGAGGTGATGAGGCCGCCGATCACGGCAATCGCCATGGGGGATCTAAAGCTTGGGTCTACGCCAATACCCAGTGCAATGGGAAACATACCCGCGCCCATGGCGATGGTGGTCATAACAATGGGGCGAGCGCGTTTTAAGCCTGCATCCATGAGCGCATCAAAACGGCTCATTCCTTCACGGCGGGCGACGATGGCGTATTCCACGAGCAAGATGGAATTTTTAGTGGCAATCCCCATCAGCATAATTAGCCCAATTAGCGTTGGCATCGAAAACGAGCTTTGCGCAATCAGTAGCGCCAAAAAGGCCCCGCCGATAGATAAAGGCAGCGCGGCTAAAATAGTGATTGGCTGCATAAAGTCTTTAAACAGCAACACCAGCACCATATAAATACACAGTACGCCAGTCAGCATGGCAATGCCAAAGCTGGCAAAGAGTTTTTTCATCTCTTCTGCATCGCCAAATTCGGCACGCTCTACCCCTGCTGGTAATTGCTTTAAGCTGGGGAGTTGATCGACTTCATTGCTTAGCTCCCCCAGCGATCTGCCATTGAGCTCAACATCAAAAATCACATCGCGGGCTCTATCGTAGCGATCAATCTGGCTAGGGCCGGATGAAAGCGCGAGCTCGGCGACTTGCCCAAGGGTGACGTCACCGCTTTTGGCGGGCACTTTCAGCCGTTTAAGTTGTTCTAAATCTTGGCGGGTGCTATCTGGCAGGCGCACCATGATGGGGATTTGCCGCTCGGGTAAATTTAGCTTAGCCACCGAGGTATCAAAATCACCCACGGTGGCCACTCTAATGGTGTCTGAAATGCTGGCGATGCTCACACCTAAATCAGCAGCTCTGGCTAGATCTGGGCGGATGCTCACTTCGGGGCGTACTAAGCTGGCACTGGAAGTGACCGCCCCTACGCCTTGCAGGGTGCGCATATCGCGTTCTACATTTTGCGCGGCCGCCACTAAGATCGCTGGGTCGTCTCCTCGTAAAATCAGCTGGAATTTCTCACCCGATCCACCCAAGCCTACAGCAATACGCACACCTGGAATATCCTGTAATAGCGCACGCAAACGGGATTCAATATGAGTTTTTTTATCCCTTGTGGTGCGCTCAGTCAGGGTTAAGGTGAGATTGGCTTTATTGACTTCGGTGATGCCACCTGCTGCAAACGGATCGCTTCCCGCGCCACCGCCGCCAATAGCGGTATAGATACGGATGATTGATTTTTCACTACTGAGTATCTTGCGCGCGCGTTCTGCCACGGCCTCGGTTTCATCTAAGGTGGCGCCAGGTGGTAGCTCAATTTTAACTAAGGTTTGCGATCGATCATCGGGCGGAATAAAACCCGTTGGCAGGAGTGGCACCAGCATGAGCGAGCCAATAAAAAACAGTAAAGAGAAGAGGGCGGTGAGTTTGCGGTGCTGCAGGCACCAGCTGGCCATTTTTAAATAGGCCTGCATAATGCGGCCTTCTTTATGGGTATGGCTAATGGGCTTTAAGATATACGCAGCCATCATGGGCGTGAGTAAGCGCGCCACAATCAAGGAAGCCATTACCGCTAGCGCGGCTGTCCAGCCAAATTGTTTAAAGAACTTACCAGGAATCCCAGCCATAAATGCCGTCGGCAAAAACACCGCGATTAAGGCAAAGGTGGTGGCAACCACAGCAAGACCAATCTCGTCGGCGGCCTCCATCGAGGCTTGATACGGCGTTTTGCCCATGCGCAAGTGGCGGACGATATTTTCGATTTCTACAATCGCATCATCCACTAAAATCCCCACCACCAGCGCTAGGGATAATAGGGTGACGGTATTTAGGCTAAAGCCCAAGTAAGCCATGCCAATAAATGCAGGCAAGATAGATAACGGTAGCGCTGCGGCGGATACCAGCGTGGCGCGCCAGTCACGCAAAAACCACCACACCACCAAGACTGCCAATAAGGCTCCTTCCCAAAGTAGTGTCATCGAACCATCGAAGGATTCCTGTACTGGCTCGGCCATGTTGTAAGCTTCGGTAATAACAAGGCCTGCGTTAGCTTGTTTGATTTTTTCCAGCGCGGCATGGATACCTGCTGCTACTTCAATCTCACTGGCTCCGCGTGAGCGGCTAATTTCAAAGCCTACAACCTGCTTGCCATCAAGCAGGGCTATCGAGCGACGCTCGGCGGTGGTGTCAGTAATGCTGGCTACTTGGTCTAGGCGAATGCTGCGGCCATCATTTAATGGCAGAATCAATTGCCCTAATTCTGCCGCACTTTGCACCGTGGCTATGGTGCGAATCGCTTGCTCGCTACCGATTAAATCGCTGCGCCCGCCTGATGCATCGCGCTGGGTTTGGGCTAGGCTTCTGGATACATCGGTGGCAGAAATGCCTAAGGCGGCAAGGCGGGCTGGATCAAGTTCGACGCGCACTTCGCGGTTAATCCCACCTACGCGGCCAAATTTGCCTACGCCAGAAACGGCGCGAATTTCCTTGCTGATTTTGTTATCGACCAGCCAAGAAAGCTGCTCTTCCCCCAAGGTATTAGATGCCACGGTAAACACTAAAAACGGCACGCCAGAGAATTCTACTTTGCCAATAATCGGGTCTTTTAAATCGCTGGGTAATTCGCCACGCACACCGTTGACTGCGTTTCTAACGTCATCAACCGCTTCATTAACGGGTTTTTCTAGGGCAAATTCCACGGTCAGCAGTACGCTGCCATCCTGAATCTTGCTATAAACGTGCTTTACCCCTTGCAAGGCAGAGACCGAGTTTTCTAGTTTCCTAGCCACTTCGGTTTCTAGCTGTGCTGGTGCCGCCCCTGGCTGAATTGCCGTCACCGTCACCATTGGCAATTCAATATCAGGGAAGTCTTGCACCTTCATGCTTTGAAAAGACAGCACGCCAGCTAAAGACAGTAAGACAAATAACATAATGGCCGGAATAGGGTTTCTGATCGACCAAGCAGAAAAATTCATTACTTATCCTTAAGGACGTGGCTTAGGGGGAGGCGTACACCCATGTACGGTTAAAAAAACAATGCTTTTTAAGTGCCTTCGGCACATTGATTTTGGTGCGGGCGTCCCGCTGGACCTCCCTTTCTTGTGTGGCCAAGAAACGAAGCCAAGCCACAAGCTCAAAGCACGAAAGCTCCTGCGCTGCGGACAATCGAGTCAGCGGCAGGCGCTATTGGCTAAATCCTCGCTCTCAAGCGATCTACCCGCTCCGCTTATTCGGTTCTAAATTGCTGGGTTTTAAAATACTTAAATCTTACAAAACAACTTAATTCAAGCTTTTTTACGTGCCCTCTTGATCTCTGTGTTTCAAAGTTTGGGTCTTATTATTGGGTAGCAACGACTTTCACCACATCACCATCGGCTAAAAATCCTGCGCCGCTTTGGATAACTTTGGCCTCTTTGCTAACGCCATTCACCGCCACGCGATTACTATCTTGTCGCCCCAAGGTAACGCGCTGTATCTTCACTTTATTAGCAGCGCCCAGCACAAATACATGGGCAAAGCCATCGCGCATCACAATGCTATTGCCGGGCAGGGTAAGCACCTCGCCTTGGCCGGTTTGTAGCGTGCCTTTGGCAAACATACCTGGCTTAGCTTCATCCAGTGAGCGGCTTTTTAGATCGACATACACCAGCAGATTGCGGGTACGTGGGTCGACGGTAGGGGCGGCTTTACGTACCACGCCTTCTATTGTCTTGCCGTTTGCTAGGGTGAGGCGAGCTTTTTGCCCTGTCTTGATGTGTAGGGCTTCCGTGGCGCTGACTTCGGCCCGCCATTCCAAGCGGCTTTGCCTTACCAGCTTAAATAACTCCTGCCCCGTTTGAACTACGGCACCCAGGGTGGCGCTGCGTGATGAGATCACGCCATCATCGGGGGCCGTGACATGACTTTGTTTGATGCGTAATTGCTGGCTGGCTAGGCGCGCTTTGGCCGCCGCTAAACGCGCGTTAGCAGCGCCTTCTTGTAGCAGTGCCTGCTGGATTTGCTGGGCGCTGAGCGCGCCATTGCTATCCAGTTTTCTAATACGCTCGGCATTATCGTGAGCTTCATTCCATGCTGCATCGGCCTCGGCAAGGGCGGCTTGTTGCTGGGCGAGCTCAAGCTTGAGTGTTTCGCTAGAAAATTGCGCCAAGACTTGGCCGCGTTTGACTTCATCGCCCACCGCCGCTTGCACTTCGGCCAAGACATAGCCACCAATCTCTGCGCCAACGATTGATTCTTGCCAAGCTTCGATATTGCCATTAGCGCTAATGATTACTGGCCAATTTTGGGTTTGGGGGGCGGTTAGGGTAACGGTCATGGCGGCGCGAGCGGCCTCGGCAGCGGGCTTGGCGATACTTTTTGGCGTGGTAATCAGTGTGATCAAGCCCAGTAGCAGCAGGCAGGCGCTCACGATGGCCAGCTTAGGATGCTGCTTTACTTTGGCGCTTAATTTTTGCATGAGGAATTCATCCAAGAGGCTAAGTTAATAAATAACGGCACAGTTTCAAATAGCGCTTCGGCCTTAGAGGGGTTAGGTTCTTTACAAAGCGTGCCCACCCAGTGCCTTATATAGGGCGATCCAATTTGCGCTTTGCTCTCTTTGTAGTGTGAGTAAACGGGTCTGGGCGGCCAGCTCATAGCGTGCTACTTCTGCAACTTGTAGCTGGCTGGCACTACCCACTTTGTAGAGTGCTTGGCTGGCTTTGAGCTGTACACGGGCGTAGCTGAGCTGGCGTTCTAACTCTGCGGTTCTGCGCTGGCTATCGTCTAAGCGCAGCATGTTTTCTTCTATTTCACGCACGGCTTGGCGTACTTGTATCTGGTAATTGGCGATGGCTTGCTGGTAGCGTGCATAAGCCGCGTCTTGCTTAGCGCTCAGCTCGCCGGCATTAAAAATGGGGATATTAAAGCTGATGCCGTAAGACCAGTTACGGCTATCTATATTAAAGCCTTCGCTGATTTGGCAGCCCACGCAGATCATGCCAAGCAAAGAGGCGGAAGGGTAACGCGCTACTTCACGTACGGCGACATCGGCAGCTGCAGAATCTAGGTTGTAGCCAGCAATACGGATATCAGGGCGCTCGGCCAGCACTTCGGCGGGAACGCTTTTAATTGCAAGGGCTGGGCGAGCAGGCATCAGCCCCGCTTCAGCTGCCAGTATCTCGCCAAGCTTGGCCTCTGGCATCCCGGTGAGCGCCACCAGCGCTTTGAGTGTGACACGGCATTGCGTTGTTAACTCAGCCAAGCGATAGCTAGCATCACTGGCTTCGTTATCTGCTTTGGCGGCATCTACTACGCTGGCTAGACCCACATCTAATTTACTATGCAGTAAATGAGCGCTCAGTTTTTGCGATTGCAGTACTTGATCTGCTAAGTTTGCTTGCCCTTGGCAAGCACGGTAGCTCACCAGCGTATTGGCGACTTCGGCGGCTAGGCTGGCCTCGGCAAGCTGCTGTGCGCTTTCGCTGCTGGCTAGGCCCGCGTAAACGCCTTGTTTGGCTGCGGCAATTCCGCCCCAAAGATCCAGTTCCCAGCGGGCATCCAGGCCTAAGCTGGATAAATTCTTGGCCGAGCTTGGATTCGGTAAATTATGTAAGTTACGATTGTAGCTAGTGGTGGCACTGATATTAGGCCACAAATGAGCGCCAATCGCGGCGGCTTCTGCACGGGCTTCACTAATTTTAGCTTGAGCTTGCGCCATACTTGGGTGGCTAGCCAGTGCTTGTTGCAGTAAAGTATTTAGCGTTGGATCTTGCCAACTGGCCCAGCTATTGGTGATTTGTTGCGAAGATAGATGCGGGGCATTCCACTGGCTGGCCGTAGCTAGTGCGCTATCTGCGGGCTTAGGAATTGCTACTGCGCAGCCCGATAGTAGACAAGCCAATCCTAGCAAGCTGAACAGATGCGGCATACAGATCCTTGAACAACGCGATAGGGGATGGGATAGATGTTATTTTTAGGCATAGTTTATGCTGGTCATTATGGTAAATGAGTCATATTACCTAAGGCAACTGTGGTTGGATATTTATCCATATTGATAAAAATATCATGATTTGTTTGCAACTGTCGTAAGATAGCTTTGATCTGCTATTTATTGGCGGTAGCCAAGTTTTTATTGTTAAATGTTTTATGCGGCAATCTCGCCAGATTTGCCGTCTAATGCTAATCTTCGTGTAGTTTTATTACAGGATTTGTTCGATGGCAAAAGGTAATCTATTTGTGGTAACTGCGCCTTCTGGTGCAGGCAAAACCACATTGGTCGCAGCGCTTCTTGCCGCAGACCAAAACGTGCAGCTATCCGTATCATTCACCACTCGCGCTCCACGGCCAGGTGAAGTTGATGGTAAGGATTATCATTTTGTAGCGCGTGAAGTGTTTGAGAAAATGATCCTAAATGGTGATTTTCTTGAGCATGCTGAGGTTTATGGCAATTACTACGGTACCTCGCAAACATGGATCAATCACGCTATTGATACCGGCAGCGATATTTTGCTTGAAATCGATTGGCAGGGCGCAGCGCAAGTTCGTCGTTTGTTTCCAGAGGTTGTTGGGTTGTTTGTTTTACCGCCTTCGGTTGAGGTGTTAGAGCAGCGCTTAAAAAATCGTGGCAAAGATAGCGATGAAGTGATCGAGCGCAGGATGGCGGCAGCAAAAGAAGAAATCAGCCATGTAGAAGAATTTGATTACGTGATTGTGAACGAGCACATTGACGAAGCCGTGCGCGATATCGTGAGTACCGTGCGGGCAGAACGCCTGAAATTACATCGTCAAAGCACCCGTCATCAAGTGCTAATCAGTAGCTTAAAAGTGGGCTAAGCCCTTTTAAATATGAAGTTTGCAGATTCACTCGGTAATCTCCTTACGAAGCAGGCTGCTTTCTGCTAGAATCAAGGGTTAGTCGCAGGAATCTGCGAATCACCATCACAAGGGACACTGCCATGGCTCGCGTTACCGTAGACGACTGCCTTAACCGCATCGAAAATCGTTTTGATTTGACCTTAGCTGCAGCTTACCGCGCGCGCCAAATTGCAAACGGTTCTACTCCACAGATCGAGCACAATGGCCGTGAAAAGCCAACTGTACTTGCACTGCGTGAAGTAGCCGCTGGTTTGGTAAGCAAAGATATCTTGATTAAGCGCTCTTAAGCTTTTCTGGCCCAGCTTGCTGGGCCTGTTTTTTTTGGGCTTTGAATATGGAAATGTTATTAGCGGATATAGATTTGCCAGAGTTGGCGAGTGCAGCTCCGGAAGTGTTCGCCGATGCAAATCGTTTTTTATCGCTAAATACCTCGTATTTAAAGCTAGAAGACCGGCAGTTTTTGGCCGCCGCTTTTTGTTTTGCTGATGCCTCGCATCGTGGCCAAACTCGCCGATCTGGCGAGCCTTATATCTCACATCCGCTCGCTGTTGCCACCATTCTTACCCAATGGAAACTCGATGCCCAAGCTTTGGCAGGCGCATTGCTGCACGATGTGATGGAAGACAGCGGTGTTACCAAACTAGAACTCACTGAAAAATTTGGTAAAACAGTTGCCGAGCTTGTCGATGGCATGAGCAAAATCGATAAGCTTGAATTCCAAAGTAAAGAAGAAGCGCAGGCAGAGAATTTTCGAAAAATGCTCTTAGCGATGGCGCGTGATTTACGCGTTATGCTGATTAAGCTTGCAGATCGTTTACACAATATGCGCACTATGGATGCGATGCGCCCAGATAAGCAAAAGCGTATTGCGCGTGAAACGATGGAAATCTATGCGCCAATCGCTAATAGAATTGGCCTGAATAGCGCCTATCAAGAATTAGACGATTTAGCTTTTAAATACTTGCACCCAAATCGCTATGGGGTATTGTCTAAGGCATTAAAAGCTGCACGCGGTAATCGCCGTGAAGTGGTGGGAAAGATTTTAGATGCCATTAAAGATAAATTGGCCGCGGCTAAAATTGAAGCCAGCGTAACGGGGCGCGAAAAAAACCTCTATAGCATTTATCGAAAAATGCAGGAAAAACAACTCAGTTTTTCTGAAGTGCTAGATATCTATGCGTTTAGAGTGATTGTAAAAGACGTGCCAACCAGCTATCTCACGTTGGGTTCGTTGCACGCTTTGTTTAAGCCGATTCCAGGCAAATTTAAAGACTATATTGCGATTCCCAAAGCCAATGGTTATCAAAGCTTGCATACCACGCTATTTGGCCCGTATGGCACGCCAATTGAGATTCAAATTCGCTCTGGCGATATGCACCGCATTGCCGATGCGGGCGTGGCTAGCCATTGGATGTATAAAAGCGGCGATGAGGGTTTTTCTGATGTGCAGAAAAAAACCCATCAATGGCTGCAATCTTTATTAGAAATCCAAGCCGAATCGGGCGATGCGGTTGAGTTTTTAGAGCATATCAAGGTCGATCTATTCCCCGATCAAGTGTATGTATTTACGCCTAAGGGCAAAATTTTTAATATGCCGGCTGGGGCAAGCTGCGTTGATTTTGCCTATGCCGTGCATTCGGATATTGGCGATAGCTGTATTGCGGCAAAAATTAACCATGAATTAGTGCCATTACGCACTCGCTTAAAAAATGGCGATCAAGTTGAGATTGTTTCTGCGGTACACGCGCGGCCAAATCCATCTTGGCTGACATTTGTAACCACCGGCAAAGCTAGATCGCATATTCGGCATTTCTTAAAAGGCATGCGCTTTGAAGAATCAGTATTGCTGGGTGAGCGTTTATTAGCCCAAGGTTTTGCTAATTTAAATCAGCCTTTGCAAAATGTCAGTGATGATGTGTGGGATCGCTATTTAAAAGAAAATGGCGAAAAATCGCGTGAAGTGGTTAAAGCAGAATTAGGTTTAGGTAAGCGCTTGGCAGTCGTGGTCGCAAAACGCTTATTACAATTGGCCGGTAGTTGGCAAGATGAAGCCGCATTGGGGCGAAAACCCGCAGCCGTTGCTGTGCGTGGCGGGGAGGGTATGGCCATTCAATGTGCGCGATGTTGTAACCCTATTCCTGGCGATCCTATTTTAGGTTTTGTTAAAAAAGATCAGGGTCTTGTGATTCATACCCACGATTGCCCACAAATTGCCCATGGCCGAATTGATAGTGAAAAGCTCATTGATGTGGAATGGGATGCCGATGTGAATCGGCTATTTGATGTGCCTGTGCGTATTTTGGCGCAAAATGATAGAGGGACTTTAGCGCAAATTGCTTTAGCCATTGCTGATGCCGACGCTAATATCACCGCCGTTGCTACTCAAGAGCCGGAAGGCTTTTCTGAGCGCTATATGCAGATTCAATTTACCTTGCAAGTGAGCAATCGTACGCACTTAGCCAAGGTCATGAAAAACCTACGCCAATTGCCTTCGGCATATCGAATTCAAAGAATGCGGGCTTAAGCGTTTAATCTTTTTATATCTTAAATAAAACACATTATGCAAATCTCAATTAACGGCGAAGCCCGCGAATTTACTGCTCCACTCACCCTGCTGGATTTAATTGATTTGCTTGAGCTCAAGGGCAAGCGGATTGCAATCGAGCAAAATGGCGAAATCGTTCCTAAAAGCCAGCACGCCACCACGCTTCTGAGCGAAGGCGATGTTTTAGAAATGGTGGTTGCTGTCGGTGGTGGTTAATTTCTGGCTAGGGCTTGAATGAGCGAGAGTAAAACTCGCTCTTACCGTGTTTATATTCTGAGTTAAGGGGCTTATATGTCGGATCAATTTCAAATTGCAGGCCAAGCTTATCAATCACGCTTGATTGTGGGCACAGGAAAATACCAAGATTTTGCTCAGACCCGTGCAGCGGTAGATGCCTCAGGGGCAGAGATTATTACTGTGGCGATTCGTCGGGTAAATATTGGTCAAGATGCCAGCCAGCCCTCCTTGCTTGAATATTTACCGCCATCAGAATTCACCTACCTGCCTAACACTGCAGGCTGTTATAACGCTACCGATGCCGTGCGTACTTTGCGCTTAGCCCGGGAGCTATTAGATGGGCATAAGTTGGTTAAGCTAGAAGTACTTGGCGACGCCAATACGCTTTACCCAAATGTGCGTGAAACTTTGATTGCCGCTGAAACCTTGGTTAAAGAAGGTTTTGATGTGATGGTTTATACCTCAGATGACCCGATTGCCGCTAAAGAGCTAGAAGACATCGGCTGTTGCGCCATTATGCCTTTGGCGTCTTTAATTGGCTCTGGAATGGGCATTTTAAATCCCTGGAATCTGCGGCTGATTATTGAGTCGGCTAAAGTGCCGGTCTTGGTTGATGCCGGTGTAGGCACGGCATCAGATGCGGCGATTGCGATGGAATTAGGCTGCGATGGCATTTTGATGAATACCGCGATTGCTGGCGCAAAAGACCCAATCCTCATGGCCCGTGCCATGAAGCTAGCCGTAATGGCAGGGCGCGATGCATTCTTAGCGGGCCGTATTCCACGAAAACTCTATACGGCAGACCCAAGCTCACCGGTATCGGGCTTGATTGCTGCTAAGTAAAGAAATAAACCCAAACTTTGAGCTCGGAGTTAAAGAATTTGATCCTGAAAGGCTAAAGAGCTAAATCTTCCCAATTAAGCTGACGTCTATTTTTCAAGTCGCTTAAATGGAGAGAACACAGTCATCTTGGGTTTCTCTGTCTCTGTGGTTCAATGTTTGGGTTTTGTTATAAAATAGGTTTAATTAGAAAATACGCCGCGCGATGCGGCGTTTTTGTTTGCAAGGAATCGAGAAATGGAACACCCAAATTACATGCGCCGTATCCGTAGCTTTGTGCTGCGCCAAGGGCATTTATCCTCCGGCCAAGAGCGTGCTATTGCTGAATTTGGTGAGCAATTTTGCATCCCTTATCAGGCTGAAGTTTTAGATCTGAACGTGGCTTTTGCCCGCACAGGCCCAAAGATTTTAGAAATTGGCTTTGGTATGGGTGGCCCAACGGCTGAGATTGCAAGCAATAAGCCAGAAACGGATTACCTTGGAGTAGAAGTCCACACGCCAGGCGTGGGCAGCTTGCTGAAGCTATTGGGTGAACAGGGCTTACAAAACGTGCGTATCGTGCAGCACGATGCGGTAGAAGTGCTAGAAAAAATGCTGGCTGCCGATAGTCTTGATGGGGCGCATATTTTTTTCCCTGATCCTTGGCATAAAAAACGCCACAATAAGCGCCGTTTAATTCAGCCAGATTTGGTGAAGCTTTTATGCTCACGCATTAAAAGTGGCGGCTATGTGCACTTGGCCACCGATTGGGAAGACTACGCAATCCAGATGCTAGAAGTGCTTTCTAATGAGTCAACATTGAAAAACACTGCAGAAACGTATGCCGAGCGCCCAGATTATCGCCCGTTGACTAAGTTTGAAAACCGTGGCATCAAGTTGGGCCACGGCGTATGGGATTTGGTATTCCGTAAGCTATAGTCTTTGGAGGTGGCTTGAGCAGAATTCAGCATGCTTGAGTGATGGTGTAAGCCGCTGCAGTTGTAGTGCCCGTCCTTCCTTGCATTCGCTTTTTTACCACTGAATGGGGTATTTCGTGCAATAGCGCTTTATTTTTCCTGATACTTGCCGATAACCCAGAGATGAGCCTGTTTTTTCGTCAGAATAAGGTGGGTAAAAAGTAAATAAAGCGCTATTGGTATTGGATTCGCTGCTTTGGATTAAATACCGGCTGAGCCTAAAAGGTGGGATAAAAATGCGGATTAAACATATTTTACTGTCGCTTGCGACATTACTGGCTTGCGCCGCTACTGCTTACGCGGATGAGGGCAGTAATCAGGTGGTGTCTGCCGCTGGCTATGGCGCTCCGCCACAAATTGAAGGTTTATCAGGGGCACAGCGCCGCTTAATGTCGATGCGTGCTTCTAAGCTGGATGCTTATCGGGCCTTGGCCGAAACGGTACAGGGCTTTAGGTTGGCGGGTAATAGTACGGTGGCGGCTTTATCGGTGCAAAACGATAGCTTTCGCACCTATGTTGATGCCTATTTGCGTGGCGCACGCGTGGTATCGATGAATGCCCTGCCAGAGGGCGCTTATGAAACAATTTTAGAGCTGGATATGTCTAAATTGTCTAGTGAATCTAGCTCAAACCATCCCTATATGATGCGAGGTCGTTAGTGATCAAAGCCTGTGTGCTTAGCTGTTTGCTGCTGAGTAATAGCTATGCAGCAGAAATTGAAGGCTTATCTGCTATTGGCGTAGGCGGTATTCCTATGGCTAAGCAGGAGGCGATTCAAGATGCTTTGATGCAGGCTTCTTTGTGGAATGGGGCAAAAGTAGAAGCCAGTAGTTTGGTTGAGGAAGGCCGAGTCAGCGAGCTGCAGCGGGTCGTACCGGTGCAAGAGCTAAGCCGGTATAAATTGCTGCGTGAATGGCGTGAAGGTAGTTTTTATCATGTACTGATAGAGAGCGACCCTGCACCTGAAGCCACGCAGAGTAAAGCACCTATCACCAGCGCAGTTACCGCAACCCCAGCAGAAAGCATGGCCGCAGCCCATGCTTTATCGCCGCCAGCCCCGCCGCGTTATCCGCAGTGCCCACAGGCAGATTTTGCCTACAGAAAAAAACTATTATTGGCGCATTTCCAGCTACAAAATCCAGCGGATGCAAATGATATTGTGCATTTTCAAGATGGCTTGCAGCAAGAGCTGAGCAGGCTGTTGGCAGCTTCTGATCATTACCTGCCTCTGCGCACGGTCAATGAAGCGGCTTTTAATTTGCAGCCAGGCTTTTATGACCCCATATTGCAACCTGAGCGAGTGAGAGAGCTAGCCCGCCGCTATGGCACTCAGTTTGTAGTGGGGGGCGTTGTGCGGGATATTGGCCCTTATGGCGAGCGCTATAGCTTTGCTTGGGGGAATGATATAAAAAACGGCGAGCGCAGGATTAGCCCTAGCATTCCTATGCTGCAGCTTTCTAGTAGCTTGCCAAGCATCGCTCCTCTTGGGCTGAAAGTAAAGCCTTCCTCTCGGCGGTTTGAGGCTGATCTATATGTGTTTGATGGTGCCAGTGGTGCCTTATTAAAACAGCAGCGCTTTACGGATTCGGTCACCGGCGAGGTGATGCAAGGCAGCGATTATGTGTTTGGATCACGGCGTTTTTATGACACCGATTTTGGCCAGATGGTTGAGCAGCAATTGGGCAAAATTGTGGCAGGTGTGGATGATGCTTTAGCCTGCCAAGCGTTTGCCGCCAGAATTAGCCGAGTCGAAAAAAACCGCGTCTTTCTTGATGCAGGTAGCACGGCTAGATTGGCTAAGGGTGATAAGTTACAGTTGTTCCGCGTAAAAAGCACCAATCAAGTGGTGGCAGCGGTAAATGGGGATAGCAGTATGTCTTTGGGTATGCCAGAAGAATTGGTCAGCGCGGTGACCATTACCCAAGTACAGCCTTTGTTTGCTATTGCAGTTTTAGAAAACGGCAGCATCACCCCAGAGGTGGGAGATTATGTGCGTTTTAGTATGAAGGAATCCCGATGAAGATCCTTAGGCTAACAATTGTAGCCACTATTTTATTAACGATGACCGCCGTAGAGGCCTCCCCTTATCGCTTTGGCCGCAATGGCCGCCGCGTATCAGCGCATCCCGCCCCTGCCAAGGTTGTCCATGGCTCTACAACTAGTACAACTAGTAGTCAGCCAGGGCCAGCCGTGCAGGCTAGGCCACAGCCGCACGTTGAAACCTTACCTGCCACGGTTCTGACACGCTCGGCAGCAGCGCCTATAACGAGTAGTGGTATGACGTACTCCGAGCCTAAATTAAGCACAGCACAAGAAAACGAGCTGCGCTGGCGTCTATATAGCTATCCTTAATCCGCTTTAAATATGGGGCTTTAGATAGGTTTTGTTTGCAGGGTGTTTTGTACACCTCTGCAAGCATTGTTACGAATTTTTCTCAGTCACTTCTGCTTTTTTCGGTATTTTGCTTTGTCTAGAACTGTTGTTATCTAGCGGCTAATTTAACTGCTTGCACCTGCTTTTTCCTGCTGCACCATCCTCATTTTTGCGGCTCATAAACAGCTGCAAATCATTGTATGCAAAGCTTACCATTGCATGACACGTAGAAAATCCCTTATACGCTCGCTTGTAATTTCCTTTGTTTTGAAAGATTGTTGCTGAAATACGCAAAGATAATTGTAAGTAATAGTAATAAATAAGCTAAAACGATAGTGCTTGTCGTCATAAGTTTCCCCGCCATAAACTGACACCTCAGCTTTCAGTCCCCGCTTCCGGTTTGCTTCTTAGCGGTGATTTAGTTTCTGTATGCGAGTGCTTTCACTTTTTAATAAAGGGAACATCATGGCAGAGCAAGTTAAACGGGAGTTAAAGCGCTCGTTGAAAACCATCCACCTATGGGGAATTGCGGTGGGTTTGGTGATTTCGGGCGAGTATTTTGGCTGGAGCTATGGCTGGGATAAAGCGGGCACGTTGGGCTTTATGATCACCTCCTTGGTGATTGCGGCCATGTATACCACTTTTATTTTTAGTTACACCGAGCTGACCACCTCGATTCCCCATGCGGGCGGACCTTTTGCCTATGCAAGGCGCGCCTTTGGCCCGACTGGTGGCTATATCGCCGGCATGGCTACACTGATCGAATTTGTATTTGCCCCGCCCGCCATTGCACTGGCTATTGGCGCATATCTGGGCGTGCAGTTTCCGGGGCTAGACCCCAAGCACGCGGCGCTGGGGGCTTACCTCGTTTTTATGTTTTTGAATGTCATCGGCGTCACCATCGCCGCCACTTTTGAGCTCTGTGTCACCATTCTGGCCATTTTAGAATTGCTGGTGTTTATGGGCGTGGTGGCACCCGGGTTTTCATGGGCGAATTTTGCTGCACACGGCTGGTCGGGGGCGGATCAATTCAGCAGCGCCTCCTATAGGGGCATGTTTTCAGCGATTCCCTTTGCGATCTGGTTTTTTCTGGCCATTGAAGGTGCGGCGATGGCGGCTGAAGAGGCAGAAGACCCCCGCAAAACGATTCCCCGAGCCTATATCAGCGGGATACTTACCCTCGTGTTTCTCGCTATTGGTGTGATGGTCTTTGCCGGAGGCGTGGGTGATTGGCGGCAGCTATCTAATATTAACGAGCCTTTGCCTAAGGCGATGCAGATGGTGGTGGGAGCAGATTCAGGCTGGTTGCATATGCTGGTGTGGATAGGTTTATTCGGGCTGATTGCGTCTTTTCACGGCATTATCATGGGCTATTCACGGCAGATTTATGCACTGGGCCGTGCTGGCTATTTACCCAGCGTATTAGCTAGCGTTAATCAGCGTTTTCAAACCCCGCACTGGGCGATTCTGGCAGGCGGTGTGGTGGGGGTGGCGGCGATTTATGCCGATTCGGTGATCCAGTTGCAAGGCATGTCGCTGACTGCGGCGATCATTACCATATCAGTGTTTGGTGCGATCGTGATGTACATCATTTCAATGGCATCACTGTTTAAATTACGCCGCAGCGAGCCTCAGCTCGACCGCCCTTACTCCGTGCCTTTTTATCCTTTCTTCCCCTTCGTCGCATTAGCGCTGGCTTTAGTTGCACTCGTGGCGATGATCTACTTTAACCCAACCATTTTTGGCATTTTTATTGGCTTTATGCTCGGCGGCTACGCCTACTTCCTCGCCACCCGCCAAGCCAGAGAAGATGCACCGCATGATGAAATGCTGCAAACAGTGGGGATACGGTGAAGTAATGCAAAAACTAAGGCTAAAACCTAAATCTTGAAACACGGAGTTTCACGGAGAAAAGCGTTTAGAACTGAGCTGTTTATTGGGTTTTGATCTATCTCAACCTCAGTAAAATTTATTCATATCGCTACGCCTAGTATGGGGCTTAAATCTCCCCTTGAAACACGCCGAAGCGAGGAACAAGCGGGCGGGGTTTCTTTGATCCCTGTTTGAGCGAGCTTGCGAGCGAGTTCCGCAGCCGCCGCTCGATTGTCCGCAGATGAGGGGCCTTCGTGTTTCGTGGGGTCGCCTTCTTTGGCTTCGTTTCTTGGCGAAGCAAGAAAGGAAGGCCCCGCGGTGGCTACCGCAGCAAAATCAACGTGCCGAAGGCACTAAACACACACCGCATCAGGGGATCAATATGCAAGCTCGTGAAGTCAAAACAATCGAAGATGCCATCGCCGTGGTTGAGGCCAGCGGGCTTTCGCATATCAAGGTGGGTATATCCGATATCGATGGCGTGATGCGGGGGAAATATGTTTCTAAAGAGAAGTTTATTTCCATCCTGAAAGGCGGTTTAAGCTTCTGTAATGTGGTGCTGGGCTGGGATTCTAATGATCAGCTTTACGACAATGTGCAATACACCGGCTGGCACACCGCTTACCCCGATGCTCAGGCGCATATTATTCCCGAGAGCTGCCGTGAATTGCCGCTGGAAATGGTCGATGGCAAGCCGATGCTGTTTTTCCTTGGTGAATTTAGCGGCGATGCCGAGGCGATTTGCCCACGCCAGCTCTTAAGCCGCATCGTTAAAAAAGCCGCTGACATGGGCTATCTTGCTTATTCCGCGCTGGAGTATGAATTCTTTGTTTTTAAAGAAACGCCTGAATCGGTCAGGGCGAAAAACTACCAAAATCTAATCCCCTGGACGCCCGGCTATTTTGGTTATTCCATTTTGCGTAGCACGGTCAATGCCGATTTTTATCACCAGCTACTGAAACTCAGCGAAACCATGGATATGGGCATCGAAGGCCTGCATACCGAAACCGGCCCCGGCGTGCTGGAAGCCGCGATAGGCGTAGATGAAGCCAGTAACGCAGGGGATAAAGCGTTCTTATTTAAAACCTTCTGTAAGGTGCTGGCACAGCAAAATAATTTAATGGCGACCTTTATGGCCAAGTGGTCACATGAATTGCCGGGGCAAAGCGGCCATATTCATTTATCTTTAAATGAGATAAATAGCGGTAAATCGGTGTTTTACGATCCTACCCAGACGCACAATATGAGCAAAACCCAGCGACATTTCTTGGCGGGTGTGCAGCGTTTACTGCCTGAATTTATGGCTATGTTTGCCCAGACGGTGAATAGCTATACCCGCTTAGTGCCGGGCTATTGGGCGCCCTTGGATGCGACTTGGGGCCTAGAAAACCGCACCACCGCTTTGCGGCTCATCCCCGGATCGGCTAAATCGCAACGTATTGAAGTGCGAATTGGCTCGGCCGATGCTAATCCATATCTGGCGCTGGCCGCGGCTTTAGGCGCTGGGCTTTACGGGATTGAGCATGAGTGGGAGCCGGAAGAAATGGTGGTCGGCAATGCCTATACGCAAACCTTCCCCGACCGCTTACACCTGCCCAATTCACTTGGAGAAGCCGCAAAGCGCCTCAAAACATCCGAGGCCGCCCGCGCCCTATTTGGCTCGCCTTTTGTAGAGCACTTCACCGCCACCCGCGAATGGGAAGAAAGAGAATTTCGCAAACACGTCACGGATTGGGAATTAAAACGCTATTTTGAAATTATCTGATGTTGAAAAGACCTTTTTAAAATCCATTTCATCCACTTGGAGTAGCTATGCCTGACCTGATCACGATTAGTCCTATCGATGGTAGCGAAGTGGCGCGGCGGGCTTATGCCGATGAGCACCATATCGCGGCCACTTTGCGCCGTGCCAAGATTGCCCAGCGGGATTGGCGGCAGGTTTCTCTTGTTGAGCGTATGGCCGTGCTGAGCCGGGCGGTGGATGCTTTTTCCGCTAATAAAGAGGCTATTGCAGAGGCGATCAGCCGCCAAATTGGTCGGCCAATTCGCTATACGCCCAATGAAGTGGTCGGCTTTGATACCCGTGCGCGGCATATGATGGCGATTGCGCCCGAGGCTCTGGCCGATATCCGGCCACCGCCGATTGATGGCTTTAATCGCTTTATCCGTCGTGAAGCGCTGGGCGTGGTGCTGGTGGTGGCACCGTGGAATTACCCGCTGCTGACCGCGGTAAACGCGATTATTCCTGCGCTGATGGCGGGCAATACGGTGATCTTAAAACACTCTGCACAAACCCCACTTTGCGCAGAGCAAATCCACGCCGCTTTTGTGGCGGCTGGCCTGCCTGCTGGCGTGTTCCAGTATTTACACACTGATCACGCCAGCACGCAAAAGCTGATTCAGGCCAAAGAAATCAAACACGTGTGCTTTACCGGCTCGGTGGCTGGCGGCATAGCCGTGGAGCAGGCTGCGGCTGGGCGCTTTATCGGCGTGGGGCTGGAGCTGGGCGGCAATGATGCGGCGCTGGTGCGCAGTGATGCTGATCTGGCCCATGCAGTCGATACGCTGGTTGATGGCGCATTTTTTAACTCTGGGCAAAGCTGCTGCGGTACTCAGCGTATCTATGTGCACCAGTCTGTTTACCAGGAATTTGTAGACCGAGCTTTGGCACTGACCGAGCAATATGTGTTGGGTAATCCGCTGGATGTAGCCACCACCCTTGGGCCCGTGGTACGAGTCGCCGCCGCTAATGCGGTGCGAGCGGTAGAAGCCGATGCGCTGGCCAAAGGCGCAAGCCAAATCGTCGATACCCGCCGCTTTGCGCTGGACGATGGTAAAGGCGCTTATCTGGCACCGAGAATCTTTACCGGCGTGAATCACCAGATGCAGCTGATGGCCGACGAATGCTTCGGCCCCGTGGTCGGCATCATGTCGGTGAAAAACGACGAAGAAGCCATCCGCCTGATGAACGATAGTCCCTACGGCCTAACCTCCGCCGTATTCAGCCGCGACGAAAACGTGGCACTCAGCCTGGGTGATCAGCTGGAATGCGGCACGTTTTTTATGAACCGCTGCGATTACCTAGACCCAGCTCTGCCTTGGACCGGCATTAAACAAACAGGGCGGGGAGCGACTTTATCGGTGCTGGGGTATGACTATCTGACAAGGCCGAAGTCGTTTCATTTGAAGCAGATGTAGTGGGAGTTTTTCTGTGTGTTAGAGGCGAGTTTTAAGTTTTGTCTTGGATGAGGGCTAACTTTCTGTGCGCAAAACAAAATCAAAAAGTTCTTTTTAGTGCCTTCGGCACGTTGATTTAGGAGCGGTAGCCACCGCAGGGGCGTTCTTTTCTTGAACGGCCAAGAAAAGAACCAAAAGAAGGCCGCCCCACGAAACACGAAGGCCCCTCATCTGCGGACAATCGAGCGGCGGCTGCGGAACTCGCTCGCAGGCTCGCTCAGACAGTCCTCGCCGAAACCCCGCCCGCTTGTTCCTCGCTTCGGCATGTTTCAAGGGGACTCAACAGCCCCATGCCCATAGCGTGGTTATTACGATTTTTCGTTGTTTGCTGAAGCTGAAATTAACGCTACTCAACAGGATACATAAATGAATCTCGACCGCTACACCGTAAATTGGAATTACCCCACCAATGTGAAATGTGGCGTGGGGCGGGTGAAGGATTTGCCGCAGCTGGCGCGATCTTTGGGGATTAAAAAACCACTGCTGATTACCGATCCGGGCTTGGCCACTTTATCGCCCGTACTCAGCACCCTGACCCTGCTGGATGGGGCTGATTTGCACGCAGGCTTGTTCCACCAGATTAAGGGCAACCCAACCGGACAGAATGTGGCTGATGGGGTGGCGGCTTATCGGGAGGGTGGTTTTGATGGCGTGATTGCGCTTGGTGGTGGCTCGGCTTTGGATGCGGCCAAGGCGGTGGCGATGATGGTTGGGCAGAGCGGATCGCTGTGGGATTATGTGGATGAAGGTGACAACTGGCTAAGGATTAAAACGGAGGGCATGGCGCCCCTGGTGGCGATTCCTACCACGGCTGGCACAGGCTCTGAAGTGGGTCGGGCTTCGGTGATTACTAACGAAGCAGAGCACGCCAAAAAGATTATTTTTCACCCGCGTATGCTGCCTGCGATTGTGATTTTAGACCCCGAGCTCAGCACTGGCCTGCCTGCTAAGTTGACCGCTGCGACGGGAATGGATGCACTCAGCCATAGCCTTGAAGCCTACTGCTCACCGTTTTATCACCCTATGGCCAGCGGTATTGCTCTGGAAGGCATGCAACTGGTACGCGAATGGCTGCCGCGCGCCGTTGCCGATGGCTCAGATCTTGAGGCGAGGATGCAAATGCTGGTGGCGTCCAGCATGGGGGCAACGGCGTTTCAGCGCGGGCTTGGCGCGATGCACGCGCTGGCTCATCCGCTGGGTGCGCGTTTCGACGCCCATCACGGCATGCTCAACGCCATTCTGATGCCCTATGTTTTAAAAGCCAATCAGAGCGCTATTGACGAGCGTATCACTGCCGCCGCCCGCTACTTGGGCCTGCCCAATCCTTCTTTCGCCGCGTTTCTAGATTGGGTGCTGCGCTTGCGTGAAGAAGTCGGCATTCCGCATACGCTCAAAAGCATAGGCATAAACGAATCCTGTCTGGAAACCATCGGCGCTGCCGCTGTGGCTGACGGCGCTCATGGCACTAACCCGATTCCGTTTACTGCTCAGCAATATCGCGGTATTTGCGCTGCGGCTTTGGATGGATTGTTGTAGGGGCGTATGGCAGATGTCGCTCCATACGCGCTAAGAAAAATCAAAAAGATCTTTTTAGTGCCTTCGGCACGTTGATTTAGGTGCGGTATCCCCGCGGGGGACTCCCTTTCTTGAACGGCCAAGAAAGGAAGCAAAGAAGGCCGCCCCACGAAACACGAAGGCCCCTTCGCTGTGGACAATCGGGTCGGCGGCGGGCGGGATTGGCTCGTTCCTCGCTCCCTTGCCGAAACCCCGCCCCGCTTGTTCCTCGCTACGGCGTGTTTCAAGGGGACTTTTAAGCCCTATGCAAAGAGCGTGGTTTGTACGTTTTTTCTTGGTTCGCTAATACAAAAACACTGTGCCGAAGGCACTAAAAAGGTCTTTTTGACTTTGCTTTACCAATGGCCAAAGCCCACATCCCCCCACTGGAGCAGGTATGCAGCGTATTGCGGTAGCGGGTATTCAGCATGAAACCAATACCTTTTCCAGCATGCCCACCACCTTGGCTCATTTTATTGAGGCAGATGCTTGGCCGGGGCTGACTCAGGGTGAGGCGGTTTTGGCGGCGGTGGCAGGGGCTAATTTACCTTTGGCGGGGGCGGTTGTCGCGCTGGAGGCGGCTCATTTGCAAGTCTTGCCGCTGCTCTGGGCTTCGGCGAACCCCAGTGGGCGGGTAGAGGATGCGGCGTTTGAAGCGCTTTGGGCGATGCTTGAGTCGGCCCTGCTCGCCGCGGGGCAGGCTGGGCCTCTTGATGGTGTGTATTTAGATTTGCACGGCGCTTTGGTCACCGAGCGCTATGACGATGGCGATGGTGAGTGGTTGCGCCGTGCTCGCGCATTACTGGGGGAGCAAATCCCCATCGTGGCCTCACTTGATTTTCATGCCAATGTCAGCCCTTTGATGGTGAATTCAGCCAGCGCCCTAGTCGGTTATCGCAGCTATCCGCATGTCGATATGGCCGAAACTGGGGCAAGGGCGGTGGGTTTGTTGCAGCGACTGCTGGCGGGCGAGGTGGTGCATTCGGCTTTTGAGCAGCTGCCCTTTTTGATTTCTATGCCATGGCAATGTTCCTTAATACAGCCGGTGGCTAGGCTGATGCGGATGGCAGAGCAGGCAGAAACAGGGGATGTAGTTAGTGTGAGTTTCTTCCCCGGGTTTCCCTTGGCGGATGTGGCTGATAGCGGGCCTTGCCTCCTAGCCTATGCCCACAGCGCCTCTCTTGCAGAGGCCACCGCTCGGATTCTGGCGCAAAAAGTACAGGCTGCCGAGCCGGAGTTTGCGGGCCGGTTGTGGCAGGTAGAGGAGGCGCTGAGCTACGCCAAGCAATACGCAGGGCAGGGTAAAACCATCATTTTGGCGGACACCTGTGATAACGCAGGTGGCGGGGCAGGCAGTGATGCTGCGGGAGTGATTTGCGATGGCTTAAGTATGGGCATGTCGGCCATGGTGGTTGGCATACTTTGCGATCCTGCAACCGCTCAGGCCGCACATGCTGTGGGTGTTGGCGGCGTTTTATCGCGTGCTATTGGCCAGGGAAGAAAAGCTTTGGGAGAATGGCGGGTAATCAGTTTAGGCACAGGGCAATTTGCGGCCACAGGGCCTTTTTATGCGGGCTGCCAAATGGATTTAGGCCCTATGGCCTGCCTGCAATACCAAGGGCTAACAGTATTAGTGAGTAGCCGTAAGCAGCAGGCGGCCGATCAGGCGATGTTCCGTCATTTAGGGGTAGAGCCTAGCGAGGTGGAGGTGTTGGTCTTAAAAAGTAGTGTGCATTTTCGCGCTGACTTTGGCGCAATCGCCTCAGAGATTTTAGTCGTAGAGGCTGAGGGTGATCATGTGGCCGATCTGAGCCACTTGCAATATAAGGTATGCAAACGCCGACCTGCGATCTGGGGTATACAGTGAAGGTAAAAGAAGATCTATATGGATAGAGATCGGGGAGGGCGCTGAGCACACAGAGAAAACTCAGGTAGGTATTGATTTGAACGTTATCTCGTTTGTATTGGAACTCTGCTGGAATTTAAGGTTTTGACCTTCCAATGGGAGCAAGTCGTTTTTCTTATGCTCCCCTCGTCGTGCTGTTCTGCAATTCAGTATTGTTTTTTTCTACAGACTTTTTTTCTCAATACTTCAAGTAAAACCCAAAATGCCCAAAGCTTTCGCCGCGCTCAATTTTGGGCGAGCTGCTGCCGTCTACGATATAGCCCCAGTCGGCGCTGATTAAGCCCCAATCCTGAATCTGCCAGCGTAATCCCAGCCCCACGCTGCTGAGCGCTTCCTGGCTGCTGGATCCGGCATCGGGAGAGCGTCTGTGGATGGCACCTGTATCGATAAAGCTGAGCAGGCGTAAGCCTTCATAAATTTTGGGCGTGCTTATTTCTATTGTGCCTTGCACACCGCTGTCCCCTGTTGCACTGCGATCACTCACGCCGCGTAAAGAGTTATTGCCGCCTAATGCAAATTGCTCACCAGCGATCAGTGCTTCATTTGAAAACTGGCCGCTTAGTTTCAGGCTGGCTTGCCAGTCGCCCGCAAAGCGATACAGGCCATCCGCCCTGGCATGCCATGATTGCCAGTTGCTATACGCGTCTTTTCGGTTGGCTTGATAGGCGGTATCGTCATTGCCTACTCCTGATGGCAGATTGTGTGTGTAATCCAGTCCAAAATTAAACTCTATGTCTTCGCTTTGCCAGTGGCCGTTATAAGCCAAAGTGAGCGGGCGGCTGCGTACATCGGGGCTGAGCTGGCCAACGGTGGAGATATCCGTTCCACGGAATAATTTATCATCAAGCGCAACTTCAATTTGCGAGCGGTATTGTCCCTGTGGGGCTAGATAGTGGGTGTAGCGCAGTCCGCCCGACTCACCCTTACCAGTAATGGTTAAACCTTGGCCTAAGCTGCCAGAATCCACTTTTGATTGTGCATAGTAGGCGGATAGGCTACCGCCCAGCTGATAGAAAGGCAGGTGATAAAACACGCCGTATTGGCTGACATTATCGGGTTCGCTAGGCGCGGTGGAGTAGCTTAGCGTGGCGACTTGATCACTATTAAATAAGTTGGCGTACTGCAATCCTAAGGAGACGCGTAAGCGGCCGTTATCGTCTGAGCCAGAGTTGTTGCCGGAAACAAACATGCTCCACGGTTTTTGTTGTTGGGTATCGACAATGGCTTCAATGCTATCGGTGTCACCCTCTTTAAAGGTGATGGTGGTTTGCTTGCTGGGGTTTTCATTGGCCATCACCAGCTGCGTGGTCATGGCCTGAAAATTAGGCGAGCTACCTTCTTGCAAGGCGGGCAGGCTATTTTTTTGATTTTCTTCATCAAAAAAAGTGTTGTTTTTAATAATCACTTTGCTGAGTTTAAAGCTCAGCACTTCCAAAGTGATGGTGGAGGATGCTTCTTGTGGCGGTAGAGTGACGCGTAAAAAACCATGGCCGCGTTCGCGCAAAGCAGATTCAAGCGCGCTGGCTGCTTGTTGTAAATCACTGAGTGAGCGATTGTTGCCTACATAGGCTTGTAATAGCTGTTTGCTGTCCTCGCTAGAAAGTGGATTTTCGCCTTTTACCTCATAGGCACTGACATTAAAGAGCGGTTCTTCGGCCCATACAAAGCCTGCAATTAGGCTAGCGAGCAGGCTAGCAGGTACAAACTGGCTAAATTTCATAGCGCGTAGTCGCTCTCGTTTATTTGACTGTACCCGTTTTGCAGCCAAGGTTAGAGGGAAGGCCATTCTTGCTGAGTATGTCTCGAAGTGGAATCTTGACTATGCCGATCGGTGTTTTATCAAACTCAATAAATACAGGAAGTTCACGTAAGCGAATTGGATTATTTTTATTTGAAAATCCCGTTTCATCTTTCCCTAAAAACAATATTTGCTGGCTGGTGTTGTCAGTTAGACTAACATTGCCATCTCGGACGTGTACATAGAGCCCCGGCATTTCGTTATTGCCCTCGCTTTGGCCAAATAAGAGTTGTAGATCGACTGGGATGGTATCTGGCCGTGGTACTGGCATATTGCCTAGTCCTGCGGGCGGGGTGCTGGGGCGTAAAATGCCGGAGACACGAATCAAAACCGTTTCACCGAGATTAAGCTGCTGAACTGGCCCGTTCACAGGGCTAACAGTGATACTGCCTTCCCATACATAAGCGCCAAAGCCATCCATGCTGGGCAAGGCGGGATCTGCGCAGGCGGCTGTGCATTCAAAATCGACCCCTGTACCGCGTATGCCAATCGTGGCGCTTTTGGTGCTGTATTGCACCGCATCGGGTTTGGCTTTGCCAATTAAGCCCGTTAAAGCGCGTAAACCACCCTTAAATAAAGAGAGGCCAAAGCTGCCTTCCGCAGGCGCTGTGGCTTTGTATTCAAAGCGATCAATCTGCATTTGTGTGTCGTTGCGTAAAGACACTTTGCCCCCATCCCTGAAGGCCAGTACCAGCGCACCATCGGCGGCGGTTTCAACTCGCTCGCCCACATAAACTGCGCCGCCTTGCACCAGCATGCGTAATACGCCTTCTTTGTTTCGGGCGTTAGCTTTACCCGACAAGCTAACAACACGGGCGGCTGCAGCCACTTCAACGGCCTTGTTTTGCTGAGTGGGTGCTTCTTTTGCTTCTTGCGCACAATCACCGGTACAAAGCCGCGCATCAAAATCTGTACCGCGAATCCCGATGGTGGCGCTGGAGGTTTGAATCTTGGCTGCCGTGGCAGATTGCTTGGAAATTAAGCCGGTGACCGCACGCAGGCCCCCTTTAAACAGGCCCAAAACCATGCCATCTTCACGCCCTGCCTGGCTAAAGGCAAAGCTATCGATTTTCATCCGCGTATCAGGGCGCACCGTAATCTGGCCCCCATCATTAAACTTCAGCACGGCGTGGCTATTGGGCGCGGTAATGATTTCATCGCCCTCATTTAAAATCGAGCCTTTACCAATTAGCTTAAGCCCGCCACTTTTACCCTGTGCCGAAGCCGCGCCTTGCACCGAAGCCACTTCGGCCACAATGGCTGCATAGCTTGGCACTTGTAGCAAAAAGATAAGGAAAAAGAGCTTAAGGGCAGTTGGCATCGTCTTCTCCGGCAACGCGAATGGTCTCTTTAGGCGGCTCAAGCTCTTCTGGTTTTTTTGCTTCAAAGGGTAATTGCCCAGTGCCAATAATTTGGAAATGGCTTTGCTGATCTTGTTTCTGAATAACAATGGCTTTTACTAATTGTTTAACTTGCTCTTCAGTTGTCCTAATCGGCAGTTTTGAAAGTAGGCCACCATCTGGGTTCTTACCCGTTTTATTGATTAGTCCGCTAGTTTTGATTTGATCCGCAGTAATGTTATTGCTAATTGTTCTGGCACTACCATAATTTATAGCGCCACCATTGGCGGAAACTGCTTTAACGCCAGGAGCCACTTGAATCACTGTAGCGTCGACGGAAATTTCTCCCGTCGTGCCAGCCACACCCTGTGCAGTGCCAAGTCGAGCCCCCGCACTAGCTCCCTGATTTAATTGTGCTGCGCTAGCACCTGCAATTAAATCAGCGTTTTGAATATAGCTATCGTTAGCGTTAATTTTTATATCACCGGCGGCAATTAAGTGAGTGTCTTGAATAATGTTGTCGTTATTTGCACCTGTATCGCGGCTACTTAATCTAATGGTGCCTGTCGATTTAAATGAGCCGCTATTTATCCGCAATACCCCCTTGCTGCTTAAGGATGTATCATCTGCACTAAATGGCGCACTCACGGTGAGCGTGCCTTGATTATCAATTAATACATTGCCTTTAGTGCTGATACCTTGCAGCGCTAGATCCACATTATTATTGAGTGTGATATCGCCCGAGCTTTTTGCGCTGAGCTGGAAAATAGTGCTTGCACCTTTGTCTAAGGATATTTGGCCTTGAGCCTCGATTTGTAGCTTATTTGTATTGATTTTACTGGAGGCGCTATCAATCACATCTATGGCTTTTAGATTAATGGTCGTACCTTGCAGCTGATCGTTTATTTTTAAAGTTCCCACAGCGTTAATATCTATCCCCGCTGCGCTCGTCACACTTAATAGCTCAATCGACTTACTATTATTTAATGTGATATCGCCTTTGCTGGCTAGTTGTGCCATAGCGATACTATTGCTATTCGCTTGTAAAGTAATACCTAGCTCTGCTTCTGCATTGAGCTTATTGCTACTTATTTTTGCCCCGTCAGCCTGGCTAATATTAGCGTTTATCGCTTTTAATTGAATCTGATTGCCACTTAAATTTTCTTTTATTAATAAATTGCCGTTGTTATTAATTTTTATATCACCAATCGTGCTGGTGGTGTCAAGTATCAAGGCTTTTGAATTAAATAAGCTGATATTTCCGATATCGCTGATTAATTTAACCTGATCCAAAGCATTAGCGGCATCTAAGCTTATGCCCGTGCCTGCTTTTACATTGAGTATTTTACCGCTGATGAGCCCCGCGCTGATTAAACCTGCAGTGGAATTAAGGCTGATATTATTCGCAGAAATATCTTCATTCAGCTTTAAATTACCCGCAGCACTGAGGCGTAGATTACCATTGCTACTGGCTTTGCCCAGCGTGATTGCTTGGCTATTATTCAGCGATATATCACCCTCGCTGCTGATTAAACTGGCCTGATTTAGCGTATTAGCATTATCTAGCTTGATGCCTTTGCTGGCCGTAGCAATTAAGCTATCTGCATTCAGCGTGCCATTACTAAGGCTTGTTAAATCCCCGCCGCTTGCTTTTAGGCTGATATTTTTTGCAGATATTGCATCATTTATACCTAGACTACCCTGAGTATCAATTTTTAGCTGGCCATTGGTTTTTATAGTGCCAAGTGCCAGTGTTTTAGTATTAGAAAAAATAATATCACCCGTGCTATTGGCGATAAAAGTGTCTACAGTATTGGCTGCACCAAGATTAATACTTGTTGCTTGAGCGTTGAGTAGTTTCGCGGTGATGGTTCCGCCAGCGCTTTGGCTTAGCGCTCCTGCGCTATTAATAAATACTTCCGCCCCAGCAGCATTAAATCCTCTAATAGAAATATCACCGACTCTATTTCCTTTTTCATCACCAATAATCACTTTGCTGGCTTTTATTCGTGATAAATCATTCTGACTTAAGTCTAATCCACTATTGCTACTATTATTACCGCCTAAGCTTACTTTAATCGTATTAGCTGTATTTGGAGTATAAATAAAATCTGTTGTATCAATCTGCCCCTGAGCACCCATATTAAGCTGATCAGTGCTTAAATTAAGGGTTGTACTCGTAATACTATTATTAATACTTATTCCGCTCGCCGATTGTAATTTACTTCCTTCGCTGCTGACAAGCACTCCATCAATACTGAGTTTGCCATCACTATTAATATCAATATTTTTAGCTTTAATTTCTTGCAACGATAGTGTGCCAAGGTTTTTAAGTATTAAGTCACCACTGGCGGATGCAGTTAAAGTACTTAGGTTTTGGCTACTATTATTGAGTACAATATCGCCAGTCGTCGTGAGTTTAGCATTACCTGTAATTGATGCATTAGCGCTATCACTGATATTACTGGCGGAGATATCAATTTGGTTGGCGTTTAAATTGCCGCTAAGCACAAGGCCTGCTGTAGTTGTGAGCTTGAATTGATCCCCGCTCGATTCCCCCAAGGATAAAGCTTTATTATTAGTAAGTAATATATTTCCTTGGGTCGTTTTTAGTGAGGCATTGTCGATTAAATTGTTTTTATCTAAGGTAATACCTGTGCCTGCATTGGCGGTTAGATTATTACTTGTGATACTTGCATTACTTAATTCAGTAATTCCACCTAATGCCGCAATGAGGGTGGCTGTTTTTGCATTAAAGCTGCCACCAAAATCAATATTTCCATCGCTTTCGATGGTGGCGGTATTGGCAGTTAGCACATCGCTTAAGGTAATATTACCTTTGTTGCTGACTTTTACATCGCCAGTACCGCCGTTTACAAGGCCTAAAGTCATTTCCTTATTATTTTTAAGCAAAATATTACTGCCGCTGATTGCAGCTTTGCTTATCATGTTGTCTTTATCAAGATTAACCGCGCCAGTAGCACTAACATTCAAGCCACTTGTGGTGATAATGCCGCTAGCCTGAGTCAGCTTATTGGATTTGAGTGTGATGGTATTGCTATTGACTGAGGTCATATCTCCATTAAGCGTAGTATCCCCCGTATTGCTAAATTCAATATTGCCATTGCTTTTTAGGCTACTAATGCTCAGCGCTTTACTATTTTTAATTTTTATATCGCCGCTGCTATTACTGGTACTTAAACCATCTAATTGATTTTCTTTTTCTAGATTTAATGCCCCAGATGAAGTGGCCGTTAATTTAGTAGCCGTGATCACGCCTGCGTTTTGATTGATTGTTCCGCTGGTGGCCGTTAGGGTTAAATTTTTAGCTGAAATAAAATTATTAATAGCTAAGTTGCCACTAGCACGGGCAGTAATGTCATTACTGCTAGCTAAGCCATCGGCATAGCCAGATAAACCAATATTTAGATTTCCGGTGTAATCAAGGCTAATATCGCCACTGGCAGTCATGGCAATACCTTCATTAAATACATTACCGCTATTACTTAGGGTAATACTTGTTCCTCTTGCCGCCAAACCATTGACTTTAATACTACCACTTTGGCTAATGGTGCCTGATGAATATAAATCCAGGGTGGTGATATTATTATTGGTATATAAATCAACGCTATTAATGCTGGCATTGCCGATTGGATGGTTGCTATTGCCTAATTTTAATTTGTTGGCGGTGATGTTATCTAATTCATCCTGTGTTACACCAAATGCAAAGCCACTACGGCTAGTGCCCCCGATTTGAGTTGCGCTATTATTACTGGTGGGGGATAGATTAACGGTGCCACCTGCAGCTTTGAGGTTGCCGTAATTTTTTCCTACTTCAGCAGTCGCAGTTAAGGTGATCGTGTCTGCTTGTAGATTAATATTTGCAGCGCTTATTTTTCCTGTACTGATGCCATTTGGAATAGAAATTGTTTTAATGGCAGCGGTAGTAATTAAATCAACATTACCTGTGCCTGCATCTATTTCAAGACCACCGAATGTAATATTTTCACTATTTTCTAAGCTGATGTTTCCATTGCTGGTGCTCATCCCGCTTTGACTTGGGCCAACTTGGGTTTGATTATTTATATTGTTATATAAACTAAGTGCACTATTGTTTTTAATAGTAATTGTTGCTCCACTAGCATCAGTTTTTGCACTTAAACTGCCAATTTTATTGTTAGTATTATTAAAATTAATATTCCCCGTAGTCGCACGAAGAGTGAGTGAACCAGATCCAATCAATTCAAGAGGGGCTGATTGGCTGATATTACCATTGGTTTCTATCCAACTATTTTCTCCTATTTTGGATTTGCTGCTTAAATCTGGGTGGCTGATTATTTCGACAGCTTTGCTGTTTTTAAAATAAAGAGCATAGTCTGTGTTACTACTTATTTTATTCACAGAATGGGCTGATTTTCCAATGTCTACTGTGGTGCCTGATGCGGCTGAAGATAAGGTTGATACGCTCAGTATATTGCTTGATATAGTTATTCCTGTGCCTTGGCTGATTCCTGATTTACCACTGATGCTTATTTGCTTATTTGTGCCGCTAGTCAGATCTCCGTTTACAAAAACTGAGCCATCGCTCGCAAGCAAATTAATATTCCCATTGGTTGTTATTTGTTTTGTTTTTATGCCAAGTTTATCTGTTTTTAAAGTTAAATCACCAGTCCAAATAGATGAGCCAGTGCTTGCCGTGGTAATAGTTTTACTCGTCATATCAATTCCATCTCCACCTGTTGCACTGGTGTCATCTTTATAAGCATGGAAAGTAAGTGACTTATCAGAACTAACTGTTGTGGCAATGTTTAAATCTGCATCAAATGTTATTGGTCCTATTGATTGGACAATGACATTGTTTGATGTAAGTGCAGAGTTTATATCTTCAGTCGTCAGGCTACTACTTGCTACCGTCGTGTGATCAAATATCCCAGATGATTCTGTAAGTGTTGAAGTGCACGCAGATACTGTTGAGCAAATACTAATTCCTGAGGGATCAAGTAATAGCGTTCCACTCTCCCAGCCCTTAGCCGCTGAAGTATCCACCCGCGCTTTAAAATCCAAATACTCTTTACCCGATGTTTCCACCAAGCCGCCATTACCACCTTTAGATCCGCCTTTTGCGCTAATTTGGCCGTTTACCCTCGTGGTTTTATCTGCCCAAACAATGATTTTTCCGCCATTACCTTCGGTTATTGCGTCGGCGCGCAAAGTGCTTTCTGGGCTGGTGTAACTGGCTTGTGAGTTGGAAATTAAAGGATTACCGCCTTGATAATCCCCACCCAGCAAAATACTGCCGCCTGCATTTTGACCGCTGGCGTCGATGACGGCCTGCTCGATCAGTCCCATATGTTTGCCAAGTAGCTGTACATCGCCACCTTTAAGGCCCGTTGCGCTTATTTGGCCACTGGCAAGTAGCGTGCCGCTAGGGCCTGCATCGAGGGTGATTTGTCCGCCAACGGCACCATTGGCAGCAATATGACTACCTGTGCTGGTCTCGATTTTATCGCTGGCACGCAGTAAAACCTTGCCACCCACTTGCTCGGCACGCACCGCGCGGATCTCGCCGCTGTGTTTTAAGGTGCCCGCAAATAGGCCAACGGCATCACCTTTGATTTGGCCTAGATTAATGACGCTATCGCTTGGTGCTTGTAAGGTAAAACGTAGGCCTTCTAAGCTTAAACTGACAATTTCAACTGATTTTCCTGCGGCAAGCACTACATTGCCATTACTCGATTCGATTAAGCCGCTGTTTTTAATATCAGGAGAGATCAGGAAAACATCACCATCTTGGCTGCGTATCATCCCTTCAACGGCTATTTTTCCGCCATTGCCATCAAAGCGATAACGGCCATTGAGGAAGTCATCATTCTTAATATCGAGCGTGGAAGCCACAAAGCCTGCGGTATCAATTCGAGCATCTTTGCCGACCAAGAGGCCGTTGCGGTTAATCAGAAAAACGCGGCCATTAGAGCTGAGCTGGCCGAGGATCTGCGATGGATCGATGCCGCTAACCCGATTTAGCACGATACTTTTGGCGGACTCCTGCTGAAATCGAGTGGCCTCATCTTTGGCGATATTGAATTTTTGCCACTCGATAATCGCGTTGGGCGTGTTCTTAATGGTGAGCATTTTGCCCACTTGCTGGATATCTGCCGTGCCGTGAATGATTTTTATCCCTTCAGGATTGGCATAGGCGGGGCTGCCGGCTAGTAGCGGTAAGGCTATTGAAATAGCCAGTACTAGTGGGCGTAAAGGGAATTGTGGCTTCATGGCGAGCCTCCGCGGTATTAAGGCAAAGTGGGTCGCTTAATTCTAGTTTGCGATTACTGTTTTACCAGCGGTTTTCTGATGAGATTGAAACGACGCTGTAGGTTTTGCTTTCTTAGATATTTTTTTAGCTTTTTAAATTAGTCAGTAATGGTGATAGGTGAAAAACCTTATTTAAAATGTATGTGCATATAAGGGATTTCCTGATTGAAAACATTGCTCCCTTTTGGGTTTGGCATATAGAATCAAGGCCATTTCGCCCCAATTTGATATAAAAATTTCTGCTTCCCCTAAGGGTTTTGTGATGGATCGACAAGGCTGGTTAAAGGGCACGTTGTATAGCCCGACGTTCGAACAAGATAGTTGTGGCTTCGGCCTGATTGCCCAAATGGATGACTTGCCCTCGCATTGGCTGGTTTCTACTGCAATTAGCTCTCTTGCATGTCTAACACACCGTGGCGCCGTTGCCGCTGATGGAAAATCAGGTGATGGCTGTGGTCTGCTATTTCGAAAACCGGATGGTTTCTTGCGCGCTGTGGCCGCAGAAAATCAATTTACGGTGGCCGATGAATACGCTGTAGGGATTATTTTCTTCAGCGCGCAAATAACATTAACAAAACTCTTTGCAGCGATGGAAGAGCAGGGCTTGTCGGTGGCTGGGGTTCGCAGCGTGCCGGTTAATATTGAGGCCTGTGGCGAGTATGCCTTACAAACACTGCCGCAAATTGGCCAGCTGTTTGTCAATGCGCCCGCAGGGATGACAAGCCAAGTTTTTGAAAGAAAGCTTTATCAGGCACGTCGCGTGGCAGAAAAAGCCAATACTGACGATGCCGCTTTCTATATGCCAACCTTAAGCCCGCAGGTGCTGTCTTATAAGGGCTTGGTTACACCGGATAATCTGCCAGAGTTCTATCTTGATCTGAAAGATCCGCGTTTTGAATCGTCACTGGCGGTTTATCACCAGCGCTTTTCGACCAATACTTGGCCACAGTGGAAGCTGGCTCAGCCTTTCCGCTATTTGGCGCATAACGGCGAAATTAATACCTTGCACGGCAATCGTTTATGGGCCAAAGCCCGCGAGGCGATTATGGACAGCGAGCTTTTGGATATGGACACGGTACGCCCGATTGTTCAAACCAATGGCTCTGATTCGATGTCGATGGACAATATGCTCGAAGGCTTGCTGATGGGCGGCATGGATGTGTTCCGTGCTTTCCGCATGCTGGTGCCGCCTGCATGGCAAAACGTTGATAGTAATGATAGAGACTTACGTGCATTTTACGAATACAACTCCATGCATATGGAGCCGTGGGATGGCCCTGCCGGTATTGTTTGGACCAACGGCCGTTACGCAGGCTGTGCCTTAGATCGCAATGGTTTGCGCCCAGCTCGCTATGTGATTACCAAAGATCGCCACCTGACGATTGCTTCCGAGATTGGCGTGTGGGGCTATAAGCCCGAAGATGTAGTGAAGAAAGGCCGTGTTAAACCGGGCCAGATTGTGGCTGTCGATTTAAGTAATGGCGAATTCCTAGATACCGAAACCATTGATAACCGCCTTAAAACAGCCCAGCCTTATCGTGCATGGGTGAAGAAACACGCCCAGCATTTAGAGCTGGCCGAAGACACTTCGCCGCTAGAAGCGATGAGCCGGGCCGAGTTGCTGACCTACCAGAAGCAATTTCAGCTGACTTTTGAAGAGCGCGATCAAATCTTGCGCGTGCTGGCCGCAGATGGCCAAGAAGCCATCGGCTCCATGGGGGATGACACGCCAATGGCGGTGTTATCCGAGAAAGTACGATCCCCATATGATTATTTGCGCCAACAATTTGCACAGGTGACCAATCCGCCGATCGATCCGATCCGCGAGGCGATCGTGATGTCGCTAAACACCTGTTTTGGGCCAGAGCGTAATCTGTTTAAAGAAACAGAATTTAACGCCAGCCGCTTAGAAGTGCGCTCACCGGTGTTGTCGTCAGATAAATTTGATGCGCTGACCACCATGACTGGTTCAGATTACAAGCCTGCTTTCTTTGATATTACGTTTGACCCGGCTCAAACCACTTTAAAAGCGGCCATCGAAGCACTGCGCGCTGATGTGCTTGCCAGCGTGCGTGATGAAAAAACTGTGGTGGTGGTATTAAGCGATAAAAATATTCAAAAAGGCCGCTTGCCGATTCCTGCGCTGTTTGCAGTAGGCGCGGTGCACCATGTGTTGGTGAATGAAGGCTTACGTTGCCTGACGAATATTATTGTGGAAACCGCCACCACGCGCGATCCGCATCACTTTGCTTGCTTGATTGGCTATGGTGCAACGGCTGTATTCCCTTATTTGGCTTACCAAACTATTAAAGAGTTGGTAGAAATCGGCCAGCTTGATTTGCCGCTAGAGAAAGCATGTAATAATTTCCGTAAGGGGATTAATAAAGGGCTGTTGAAGATTCTCTCCAAAATGGGCATTTCAACCGTTGCGTCTTATCGCGGCTCGCAATTATTTGAAGCGGTTGGCGTGAATGAAGAAGTGGTTGATCTCTGCTTAAACGGCACGGTTTCACGGATTTCTGGTGCTAATTTTGCTGATTTCCAAGATGACCAAGGTAAGCTCAACAAGCTAGCTTTCAACACCATGCGCCCGATTGCGCAGGGTGGCTTGTTGAAATATGTGTTTGGCGAGGAATACCACGCTTACAACCCTGATGTGGTGATGCAGCTGCAAAAAGCCGTGCAAAACGGCGATTACAAGGAATACCGCAAGTACGCCGATCTGGTGAACAAGCGCCCTATCGCCATGTTGCGCGATTTGATGGGCTTGAAGCTGGATGCCGCGAAGGCGATTTCGATTGATGAAGTCGAATCCGTCGAATCGATTCTGAAGCGTTTTGATTCTGCAGGCATGAGCTTGGGCGCACTCAGCCCAGAAGCGCACGAAGCCTTGGCCGAGGGGATGAACCGCCTGGGCGGCAGATCGAACTCGGGCGAGGGCGGTGAAGATCCGGCGCGTTATGGCACGGTGAAAATGTCCAAGATTAAGCAAGTGGCTTCTGGCCGCTTTGGGGTGACGCCGCATTATCTGGTGAACGCCGAAGTCTTGCAGATCAAGGTAGCGCAAGGTGCAAAACCGGGTGAAGGTGGCCAGTTACCGGGGGATAAAGTCAGCCCACTGATTGCTAAGCTGCGTTGCTCTAAGGCTGGGATTTCCTTGATTTCCCCGCCACCGCATCACGATATTTATTCGATTGAAGATTTGGCCCAGCTGATTTTTGACTTGAAACAGGTCAATCCAGAAGCATTGGTGTCGGTGAAATTAGTGGCCGAGCCGGGTGTAGGCACGATTGCGGCCGGTGTGGCTAAGGCTTATGCCGATCTGATTACTATTTCGGGTTACGACGGTGGTACAGGCGCGTCGCCTTTGGCTTCGGTGAAATACGCCGGCACGCCATTTGAGCTGGGCCTGACCGAAGCGCAGCAAGTATTGCGTGCCAACGGCTTGCGTGGCCGCGTGCGTATGCAGGCTGATGGTGGCTTAAAGACAGGTCTGGACGTGGTGAAAGCCGCCATGATGGGCGCGGAAAGCTTTGGTTTTGGTACCGGCCCGATGGTAGCGCTGGGTTGTAAGTTCTTAAGAATTTGCCATCTGAATAACTGCGCAACCGGCGTGGCGACGCAAGAAATCAAGCTGCGTTCTAAATACTTTATTGGCCTGCCAGAAATGGTGGTGAATTACTTTACCTTTATCGCGCAAGAAACCCGTGAATGGATGGCGGCGCTTGGGGTTCGTCAATTATCCGATCTGATTGGCCATAGCGAAATGCTGGAGCTGGCAGCGGGCGCGACCGAACGCCAAGGCCGTCTGAATCTGGGTGTGTTGCTCAGCCAAGGCACGATTCCAGAATCGCAACCGCGTTTCTGCGTGGAAGCGCGCAACCCATCTTTTGATAAGGGTGAGTTGGCTGAAGAAATGGTGAAAGACGCCATTGCCGGTATTAAGAGCCAAACGCCGCAAAAATTTGAATATGCAGTGCGTAATATTCATCGCTCTATCGGTGCGCGTTTGTCGGGTGAAATTGCCAAGGCACATGGCGCGGATGGCTTGCCAAGTGATTGTCTGCATATCAAATTGCATGGCTCGGCTGGGCAATCTCTGGGTGTGTGGAATGCCAAGGGCTTGACGATAGAGCTGGAAGGCGACGCCAACGATTACGTCGGTAAGGGTATGAACGGCGGGCGCGTGGTGATTTATCCACCGAAAGCCTCTGATTTTGAATCGCATTCGGCCGTGATTGTGGGGAATACCTGCCTTTACGGTGCTACCGGCGGCGAATTATTTGCAGCAGGTATGGCGGGTGAGCGCTTTGCGGTGCGTAACTCGGGGGCTACGGCCATTGTTGAAGGCATTGGTGATCATGGCTGCGAATACATGACCGGTGGTTGTGTGATTGTGCTGGGCGAGACAGGCTACAACTTTGGGGCGGGGATGACCGGTGGTTTTGCGCTGGTTTACGATCCTAAAGAGCGCTTTGCTTACCGTATTAATAATGAGTTGGTGGATATTAATCTGATTAATGGCGAATCGTATGGTGCAGTGCGGGCTTTCTTACGCGGTAAATTGCGTGACCATGCCAAGCTGACCGGATCGACCCGCGCTATTGATATTCTGGCCGATTTTGATGAAGCGCAGGATAACTTCTGGCTGGTGAAACCTAAGGCGGCCAAGTTGGATGATCTTTTAAAAGATTAATAGAAAGATGTAGGGTGGGCCTGTGAGTGATGTGCCACCACGCGTGGGCAGCTTGCTCACCCTACATTCTCCAGCTCCTTATTCACCCCCCTCAGATTCAAATACCGAGGTTTAGATCATGTCAGATGTATTCCAGTTTATGAAGGTTGCGCGCAATCCAGGCGAGAAGGTTGAAGCTGCCGCGCGTAAGATTGTATTTAAAGAAATTTATGAACCACTGAATAAGCCTGATGCCGGAGAGCAAGCCGCTCGTTGCCTAGGCTGCGGTAATCCTTATTGCGAGTGGGAATGCCCTGTGCATAACTACATCCCCGATTGGCTCAAACTTGTGGAAGAAGGCCGTTTGTTTGAAGCGGCCGAGCTATCGCACAAAACCAATTCTCTGCCAGAAATTTGTGGCCGTGTTTGTCCGCAAGATCGCCTGTGTGAAGGTGCCTGTACGCTGAATCAAAGTGGCTTTGGTGCGGTATCAATCGGCTCGGTAGAGAAATACATTACCGATGAAGCGTTTAAACAAGGCTGGCGTCCGGATATGTCGGGCGTGGTGAAAACCAGCAAGAAAGTCGCCGTCATTGGTGCTGGCCCAGCGGGTTTGGCGTGTGCCGATGTGCTGGTGCGTAATGGCGTGCAGCCGGTGGTGTTCGATCGCTACGAGCAAATTGGTGGCCTGCTCACCTACGGTATTCCAGAGTTCAAGCTAGAAAAATCAGTGATGCAAACCCGCCGTGAAATCATGGAAGGGATGGGCATTGAGTTTTGCCTGAATACCGAAATCGGTAAAGATATTACGATTGAAGATTTGCTGAGCGATTACGACGCCGTATTTATGGGCATGGGCGCTTACAAATACATGAAGGGCGGCTTTGCAGGTGAAGAGTTGCCCGGCGTGATGGAAGCGCTGCCGTTTCTGATTAATAACGTCAGAAACAGCATGGATACCTTACCAGCGGGTGAAGATTACATCAGTATGGCCGGTAAGCGCGTAGTGGTTCTGGGTGGTGGCGATACCGCAATGGATTGCAACCGTACCTCGATTCGCCAGCAAGCAAAATCAGTGATCTGCGCTTATCGCCGTGACGAAGCCAATATGCCAGGCTCCAAGCGTGAAGTATTAAATGCTAAGGAAGAGGGCGTAGAGTTTCTGTGGAATCGCCAACCAGTGGGCATTATCCAAAACAGCGACGGCAGCTTGGGCTTAAAACTAGTTACAACTGAGCTGGGCGCGCCAGACGCAAATGGTCGTCAAGCGGCAGTTGAAGTGGCAGGCTCTGAACAAATCATCGAATGCGATCACGTGATCGTGGCCTTTGGTTTTCAGGCAGAAGCGGCATTATGGTTTGAAGCGGAGGGTATTAAGGTGGACAGCCGTGGCCGTACCATTGCGCCAGAGAAACAAGCCTTGAAACACCAAACCAGCAATCCCAAAGTGTTTGCCGGTGGTGACCAGGTGCGTGGTGCAGATTTGGTAGTGCGTGCCGTATTTGAAGGCCGCCAAGCAGCGGAAGGCATGTTGGAGTTTATGGGCGTTTGGTAGGAGTGGCGGGCTTAAGCTAAGGTAAAACCGGCCTAGTAGATCACTCTACTAGGCCGGTTTTTATTTTTTAATGCACTTTGCTAATTTAAGCTCTGCTTTTTCTCTTGTGCTTACGCGGGTTAGCCAGCAGCGATTACCGATCAGGCTAAGCTTAAATAACTCGGGTCTTTCTAGGTTTAATCCCTGCAGCTTACTACGCTCGATCAGCAGCTGGCTGTCATGCACCAGCGCATCACTGGCTAGCCGCACATCAGCCACGCCTAAAAGATTGGCTACTAAGCGATTAACTTCTTGATTTGGCTCGCTTAGCACCGCCGCTACTGACGGCTGGCTTGGCAGCCACTAAGTAGTAAGCAAATCAGCAAGCGTTTCATCGCTTAGGCCGCTCCAAGCTCATGATTTCTTTGCTAGCTGGGCGCAGAGGAGTGCTTTCGGCGCTGGATTGGCCAAGTGATTGGCCATAAGCAGGGCAAGCACCCGTGTTACGGTAAGTTAATGCGGTAGCAATCAGGCGCTCATTTTTATCGCCCAGTGGTAGATTAAAATCTTCTGTAACTCGGCAGGTGGGGCTAAAGCCATCAGCGTAATCACCAAAGCCTTTGTGGTTTTCACCTTGAAATTGAATGGTGTAATAAGTAGTGCCGCAATTATCTTGCGGAATAAAGCCATAAGGCTTGCCGCAAGTTTGCCCGCCAATTAAATTCACTTTAACGTCAATACCGCGTAAACCGTTAATAATGGCTTCGCTGGCGGAACAAGTGCCGCTGCCCGCCAAAATAGTCACCAGCTTTAAATTTAAGCTAGGCAGTGCGTTAAAGCTGGATGAAGTCGGATAAAAAGGCCAAGTGTTATTGGGATTAACGGGCATTTTATCGTTATTCTTTAATGTAAAAAAAGTCTTGCCCTGTGTTTGTATCGAGCCAGCGATCATATAGCTTAACCTGATTATGTCTCTTGCTCAGCCAAGCGCCCGTACGGGCAAGGCTTGGCTATGAGTAAGGCATGTAGCATGCGGGGGATAAGGGCACACAAATCAAAACGCCGATTAAATCGATACTGCATTTCTGCCAAATAGCGACCCGCATATTTACTGTAAGTAGTTAGGCAAAAGTTACCTTGTATAACTCAGCATCAACTTGTTGATTTATAGTGAAACATACCCTGTAAAACTTATACCGAACTACTTATTTGAATGCATGGTAAGTGCCAGATTGCGCCGTTTTTAAATTCCCCAGCATCACATTGAGCCATTTAAATGCGTCAATTTCCGTTCCGGCCTTGCCTTTGGGGGCTTGGACTACCAAATGCTTAAACCCCAATTGCCGCACCACTTCAAAACCGATCAGACCGTCTGAAGTCACTGTGCTCCCCGGTGCCAAAGCCCT
>JBDKJX010000034.1:0-40112 GCA_039796405.1 Pseudomonadota bacterium | reverse complement strand
CCCCGCCCCGCTTGTTCCTCGCTTCGGCGTGCTTCAGGGGGATTTAAGCCCCATGCCGAGAGCGTGGGCATTGTGTTTTTTCGGTGTCCGCTAATGAAAAAACGATTTGGTTAGCGCACATGGGGTTACCCCCGCTAGGCGAAGATTCATCTTGTTGCAAAGCTGTATTTTATTATGGCCACGATTTAACGTGATGCTTGTATCCTTGGCTTAAAAAAATAGCCTTGCATTGTGCAAGGCCATTGGCTGATTGAATCAAATTAAGTGCGTCAGGCTTTAGGTTTGAGCAAACCTTGGCAAGTGGCACGTTGCGGATCCGTCGCGGGCAGCTTGCTGCAGATGCCATCTAGCTGAGTCAGCACACGGCTTACTGAGGTTTCGTGCTGCTTGTCTTTATTCCATGTAGAAAGCTTGGCGACGATTTTTTCCAGCGAGCGGCGGCTACGTTCATAAAAAGCATTGGGTGTCACCGCAACTTCTTTCAGAATGCTTTGTGCGGTTTGCTCGATACGCTCATCGCTTTGCGGTGCCAAATCAATCAGTGCGCTGATATAGCTACTCCCCCATTGCACGCGGGTAGCTGGGCCTTCTGATTTTTTATACGCTTCTTCGTACCAGCCTAAGGCTTCATCTTTATTGCCTCGCTTTTTGGCATTTGCCCCCAAGGAGAGCATAAAGTAGTAAGGCGCGTGTGAGCGTTTTAGCTCGGCTTTGAGTAAGGTATCTGATTCATCTAGCAAGCCAGCTTCGCTAAGGGTGTAAGCCGCGGTGCTGATCACAGATTGACGCTCGTAGCCGTTGGTGGTGTTTTTATCGGCATCGCTGACGCGTGAACGTACTTCTTTGAGCAGCGGTTCGGCCAGCTTTACATCTTTGGCCAGATCTAGCTTGGCCAGTGCAACTTGGCTGGTCAGCGCGCTTAAGCGGTCATTTGCAGAGAGGGAAGGGTCTAAAGCCAGTTTTTGCAGTGCGCTGCTCCATGCTGCAGTCAGCTTATTTCTTTCTGCAGAAGCCGCTTTACTCTGCTGGCTGACAATATCGCTGGCGCTATTGACGATCACGTCAAAGTTATCGCGGCTAAGTTGCTTATCCGTCAATACTTTATGCAGAAGTGCTAGCTCTTCAGGCGTGGTGCTGGCTTGCTCATCCCCAGCGGCAATAGAAATGGCTTTTAGCTGCAAATGCGTGGCTGCGTAGGTTTCGGTGTCAGGCACGGCTTGGGCCAGCGTTTTAAGTGTGCTGGCTAGTTTACTTTCTTCGATTAACTGAGCCTGATCAGATTCCCATGAGTAATCTGCAAGTAAACGCCAGTCATCCGCGCTAAGCTTGCCTCCGGCTAGTGCGCTGCTCAGCGTTTCTTTAACGGGGCGGCCGTTAGAGAGGCCTAGCTCTAGCGTGCTGAGATAGCGCTCCGCATCTACTTCGCCAGGCAAGCGGGTGATTTCTGTGCCGTCTGGTTTAAATAAAATCATGCTGGGATAACCACGCACCTTAAATTGGCCGGCCAGCTTTTGCGCACTTGGGCTATCGCCATCCACATAGACTGGAATAAATTGTTTGGTGCGATCAATAAAGCGCTGTTGATTAAACACGGTGGCTTTAATTTGATTGCATGGCGGGCACCAAGTGGCTCCCCAGTAAAGAAACAGTGGTTTTTTCTCTGCTTTGGCTTTGGCAAAAGCGGCGCTAACATCTCCTTGCTCCCAGGCGATGCCTGCTGGCACGGTGGATGAGGAGGCAAAAGTACTGCCGCTGACAAGAATCAGGGCAAGGGCGTGGGTGAGTTTCACGGCATCCTGTCTTATATTGGTTTGTGTGAGTATATCTTAGCTGATATATTTGTTTGGAATAAATGAATTAGGCTAATTTTAACAATTTGTTGTGTTGTGGCGACAGGATGCTACTCAGCGCGGATGTCTTTTAAGCGCGCCATACGCTTGCCAACCAAGGCTGTTGCTCACGGGGTAAGCCAGCAGGACGGTAGTAGTGTTCTAGCTCGGTAAAGCCTGCGGCGATTAAATAACTTTGCCATATTTCTAAGTTGTAATAAGCGCCATAGCGCCCTTGATTCCAGCCTTCTTCATTATTGCCGCGTGGATTAGAGCAAAACAGCACGCCGCCGGTTTTGAGCGTGGCGTGCAGCTGCATGAGGATGCGTGGCAGTGCTGCGCTGGGAATATGAAACAGCACGGCATTGGCAAAGATGCCGTCAAAGTGGGCACTGGGTAGATCTAGTGCTAGAAAATCCTGTAACCATACTTCGCAGCCACTGTCGGCTTTGGCCATCTCAACAAAACGCGCCGTGCCATCTAGACCAATGGCCCTGTGGCCAAGTGCGCTGAAGCGTTTTAAATCACGGCCCGGGCCGCAGCCAAAATCCAAGATATCAAAAGGCACCGTGCCGCTAATATGGCGCAAAAGTGCGGTGATATTCTGGCTCACATCGTGATCGGCCGTCCCTGTTTTAAACGCCTCGGCGTGGGCTTGGTAGTGGGCCAGTGTTTGTTGGCTAATCAGGGGCTGGGCCATATTGATCTCCGTTGGGAATAGCCGCAGTTGCTGCATCATGCATAATTCATTACTGTGGCTTGTTTTTTTCTAGCTGAGTTAGTCAAGCTAGTGTAATTAAATGTGCTGCTTGTTAGCTTGCTGCCAAGATTGGGGGCGTTGATGGGCATAGCGTGGTGCAGAGACAGGGATAAAACAATGAAAAAAAGAATCAGCAGTTTATTAGTATGTGGCTTCTTCACCAGCAGCACCTTTGCTGCAGATTACGCAGGCCTTGGCGCAGATAGCATTAGCAAGGAAAGCATAGAAGCGTTTCGCCCCAAGCCGCTAGAGCCTAGTTTATCGCGGCGGATTCAAAGCATGCTGGATATTTCTAGTCCCAGTGCAGGCATGCTTAGCCCCGATGGCGCAAAGCTTTACTTTAGCTGGCGGGTTACGGGTGTGAGCCAAGTGTGGCGTTTGGATGGACCGCAGCGCTTTCCGGTACAGATGACGGGCGGAGAAGATTCCACCCAAATTGCCGGCATCAGCCCCGATGGCCAGACTTTAGTGATTCAGCGTGATCGCAAAGGCGAAGAAAACCCTGGGCTGTATTTGCAGCCAGCGGGGGGCGGGGCGCTCAAAGAAATTCAGCATATTGCAGGCGTGCAAACCCGCTTTGCCTTTGTTTCAGATGATAATCAATATGTGTATTACAGCGCGAATGATAAGCAAAAAGACAGCTACACCATCTATCGCTACCACATCGCCAGCGCGACCAAACAAGTGGTATTTGATCAGCCGGGCTTATGGAATATTGCAGATCAGCGCCATGGGCGCATCTTGCTGGAAAAAACCATCACCAATTTGGCTGCAGAATATTACGAGTTGAATAATGGCGAGCTAAGGCCGCTGTTTGGCCAGAATGAAAAAGAAGAATACCAAGCCGCTTATGGCGCGGGTGCAGATGAGCTGATTGTACAAACGTCTAAATTTGGTAATTTCCGCCGTCTTTACCAATGGAAGGCTGGCCAGTTCAAGCCGATTTCTCTTGAGATTAATTGGGATGTGAGTAGTTTTCAGCTGGATCCATCGCGCAGGCATATCAGCTATAGCGTGAATGAAGCGGGTTATACCCGCAGCTTTGCGCTGGATGCCAGCAATTTACAGCCAATTAAGCTACCCGCATTTAAAGACAGCGATCATGTGCTGATCAGCGGCCACAGCCCAGATGGCCGCTATAGCCTGATCAGCGTAGAAACCGCCACTTCGCCAAGGCTGAGCTATCGCTATGAATGGAGCACCGGCAAGCTAGTGCAATGGCAGCAGGCCATGAGCCCAGAAGTAAATACGCAGCGCTTTGCTAAAGCCAGCTTAGAGAGCTATCCCGCCAGAGATGGCACTAAAATCCCGATGTTTGTACGCCGCCCAGCACAATGCGCAACGATGGTTTGCCCCGTGGTCGTGCATTTTCATGGTGGGCCAGAGGGGCAAACCAAGGCAGGTTTCTCGCAAGTGGCGCAGCTTTATGTGGATGCCGGTTTTATCTTTGCAGAGCCCAATGTGCGTGGCTCGGATGGCTATGGCAAAGCGTGGCTTGCGATGGATGACGGCGCTAAGCGCTTGCAAGTGGTGAGCGATATCGAAGACGCATCGCGCTATATCCGGGCTAAGTGGGGGAAGAGTGGTCAAGTGCCTAAGGTGGGGATTATTGGCGGCAGCTACGGTGGTTATTCCACCTTGGCGGGGATGACGATGTTTGCGGGCAGTTATGATGCGGGCGTTTCTACCGTGGGCATCTCTAATTTTATGAGCTTCTTACAAAACACCGCGCCTTATCGTCGAGCGCTACGCATCGCTGAATATGGCGATCCAGTCAAAGATCGTGAAGCATTAATTCAGCTTTCACCGATTAACCATATTGATAAACTGATTGCCCCGCTGATGCTGATCCAAGGCGTGTCCGACCCGCGTGTGCCGGTGGGCGAAGCCGTGCAAATGTATGAAGCGGCCCAAAAACGCCATATACCTGCTGAGCTGATGCTATTTGCTGACGAAGGCCACGGCGCGGCCAAGCGCGAAAACCGAGTTTACTCGATAGGGCATACGATTCGGTTTTTGGGGCAGTATTTGAAGTAGATTAAATTTTAACTAGGAAAAACGGGCCGAGTGGCCCGTTTTTTTATGGATGGAGTGTTTTATTTGAGCAATTAAGGGTTAGCAAGGTAGGAGCGGCATGCTGCGAATGTTTTAAAAATAGCGCTTTCGCAGCTAAAGCCGCTCCTACGAAGTACGTAATGCCTTTGTGTTTTGCTTAAGTTGATAGGATTACTCTGGGAAAATCACTTGTTATTGCATTTTAAAATGCCATATAACTTATATCGAACTACTTAATCCCTTAAGAATAAAAAAACATCCGACAATAAATAACATAATGGCAAAACTTTTTTTAAGCACGACGGGTGATAATATATGCGCCGCTTTTGCACCTAATTTTGCGGTAAAAAAACTCATTATGCTCATTCCCAAGAAAGCATAAATATGAACAAAGCCAATACTATTGCTAATATTGACCTGGTCTTTGATACCAAAAAGCATAAATCCCAAAGTGCCCGAAATCGCGATGGGTAAACCACATGCGGCGGATGTGCCAACCGCTTTTTGCATGATCACGCCATAAAAATTGAGATAAGGGACGGTTAAGCTCCCTCCCCCAATTCCAAAAATAGCAGAAGCTACGCCTATCCCCGTACCTGCAAACACTTGCGCAGCCCTTGAGGGAAGGGCTTTATTTTGATCGACTAATTTTTTTGCACCGACAAACATATTGTAAGCAACCCACAGTGCAAAAATACCAATGATCAGTCGCAAGTGTGTGCCAGCAAGTAATCCGGCAATTCCCGCCCCAAAAAAAGAGCCTATGATCAAACTGGGTGCCAAATTTTTGAATACTGACCATATGACGGCACCTTTTTTATGGTGTGCAATTAATGAACTAATCGATGTGACAATAATAGTCGCCAACGATGTACCTAAAGCTAAATGCATCACTACTTCAGGGCCATAGCTCATTTTCGTAAAAACCACATACAATATGGGTACGATGATAATTCCACCACCCACACCAAATAATCCAGTTGCAAATCCAGCGATGGCACCTATGGCTAAAAAAATGATTAATTCCACGATATACTTACTTTATTAAGCGCTGCAGGTTAAACATTGTGGGTTTACGCGATTTGCGCCTGACCCACATGATGATAAGCACGATTAAAATAAACCAAGCCTTGCTCATATTCGCTTTGCGAAATAGCGACAATAGGGCAAATAAAAATAGTATGCGTGCCGACTTCTTGAATTTGCTCAATCTGACAATCAAAACTCACCAAAGCATCCACTAAAACAGGTGCGCCTGTTTTTAATTCAGTCCAATTGCCATATTCAAAGCGCTCTTCAGAGTTTATTGGGGAAGAAAATGCGCTGGAAATAGACTGATGATGCACACCTAAAACATTCACAGTTAAAATTTTATTGTCTATAAAATGACTGTGTGATCTGGCTGATTTATTCATGCAGACCAATAATGTTGGCGGTGTATCCGTCACGCTGCAAACGGCAGACGCAGTAAACCCGTGACGACCAGATATGCCTGTCGTAGTAACTACATTGACTGCACCCGTTAACAACGACATTGCACTTTTATAGTCTGTTGTTTCAATCATCACATTATTCCTAAATTAAACCGTATTTTTAAATATGAAGATGACATGTATACATGCGTGCACTCAGTACATCATCTATCAGTGTGCAGAGTTGAATGGAAAAGAGCCCGCCGCAAAGATGCAGAGGAAGAAAGAATCAAACTGACTCAATGTATTCGAAATCTTTAGGGATAAATCCGATTTCGCTGTTTTTCTCCGCTTCTCTGCGCTTAAATATTTTTGGGGTGGCCAAGTAGAACTAGGCCAATAGTTCTTTGCGAACGATTTGCGCACCAGCAGTTAATGCATTGAGTTTGCCTCGTGCGACTGCACGCGGCAAAGGTGCCATACCACAATTGGTGCTAGGGTAGAGCTTATCCGCATCGACAAACTGCAGTGCTTTTCGCAGGGTATCTGCGACTTCCTCGGGGGTTTCAATGGTATGGTTTGCCACATCAATAGCGCCTACCATCACTTTTTTTCCTCGAATCAGTTCAATCAGATCCATGGGCACCCGCGAGTTTTGACATTCTAGTGAGACAATATCAATATTCGATTTTTGCAATTTGGGGAAAGCGGCTTCATATTGGCGCCACTCTGATCCCAGCGTTTTTTTCCAATCGGTATTGGCTTTAATGCCGTAACCATAGCAAATATGCACGGCGGTTTCACATTGAAGTCCTTCAATGGCTCTTTCTAAGGTAGCCACCCCCCAATCATTCACCTCATCAAAAAAGACATTAAATGCAGGCTCATCAAATTGAATAATATCTACCCCAGCAGCCTCTAATTCACGGGCTTCCTGATTAAGAATTTTAGCGAATTCCCAAGCCAGTTTTTCACGACTTTTATAATGGCGATCATACAAGGTATCGATCATCGTCATTGGGCCGGGCAAAGCCCATTTAATTGGCTGCTTGGTTTGTTGGCGTAAAAACTTGGCATCTTCAACAAAAACAGGTTTTGTCCTAGCCACCTCGCCCACCACGGTGGGTACGCTTGCATCATAGCGATTACGAATTCTGACCGTTTCACGTTTTTCAAAATCAACGCCGCTCAGATGCTCAATAAATGTAGTGACGAAATGTTGGCGCGTTTGCTCTCCATCACTAACAATATGAATCCCTGCGTGTAATTGCTCTTGCAGTGACAAACGTAAAGCATCTAATTTGCCGTCTATTAATTCTTGACCTTGTAATTTCCAGGGAGACCAAATTTTCTCTGGTTCTGCAAGCCAAGTAGGCTTGGGTAAACTGCCCGCAGTTGAAGTTGGCAATAGTATTTTCATAATCAATATCCGCGATGTTTTATTAGATTAAAGAACGCAATTAGCAGCCCATTGCCCAAGAATGTCTTGGTATGGCTTGATGAAGTGCTCTTCAACAAACTTTCCTTGTTCAATCGCTAGTCGGTTACGTTCTTCTCGATCATAAACAATTCGGGTTAATGAATAATCTTGGTGCTGTAAACTGGGTTGATAAAATTTTCCTGCAACAGAATTGGCATTATAAATTTCAGGTCGATAAATTTTTTGGAATGCGCTCATGGTGCTGATGGTGCTAATCAGCTCAAGATTTGTATAATCAGCCAGCAAATTACCGGAAAAATAAAATGCCAAAGGTGCTACGCTATTCGCAGGCATGAAATAGCGAACCTGCATACCCATCTTTTTGAAATATTCATCAGTGAGCGAGTATTTATCCTGGATGTATTCAACACCTAATACAGGGTGCTGGTTTTCAGTCCGCTCATAAGTTCTACTGCTGGAAACACTTAAACAAATCACAGGCTGTTTTTTAAAGTTTTCTTTGTATGCCTTAGAATTGATGAAACTTTTAAACAGCTTTCCGTGCAGCTCACCATAATTTTCTGGTGTACTAAAATGGGTTTGCTGCTTATTATGTTCCAGCAGCAATACGCTAAAATCATAATCTCGCACATAAGAGGAAAAGTTGTTCCCTACAATTCCTTCTGTTCGCTCCTTAGTTTTATGATCAACAATATTAGTTTTTAATATTTCAATTAAAGGCAAACCCTTAAGGCTCTTTTCAGTATCAATATTCAACTCAACAGAAATAATCTCAAGTTCTACAGAATAACGATCTGATTTAGGGTTATCCCAATGTGCCAACTCATTGAAACGATTATTAATCATCTTTAAGGTATTGCGTAGATTCTCTTGGCGATGCTCTCCTCTGGCTAAATTCGCAAAATTGGTGGTGATACGCGTATTTTCTGCTGGCAGATAGTTTTCATCGAAACTAATGCTATTAATCGTAAATGTAAACTCTTTACTCATTGTGATCTGGTATCCTAATTTTTGAGATAAAACCTGAATTTATTTCATTCACTGCTTGGAATTTCCAATTTTTTTCGGATACTCACAGTCAAGCGTGCTCCAAGTTTTTCTAATTCTTTCCTAATAGCATGATTAATAATTGGCAATAAAATTGCCTAGCCTTCAGAACTCAGTATGATTTATACCTGAATCAAATCATGAATAAAAATGAAGTTATTTCAATAAAGACATGAGAGAAATTCATAGCTAGGTCCTGTGGGATCAATATCAGAATGAAGGCTAGACAAGTTGTCTAAAATTGAGGGGGCTGATGTTGACGTCGACCGGAAACTGACCCACTACAGCAAGTTCTTCCGATCCAAGATTGACTCAGATGTTTTACTTGTTCTGCTTAATTATTGAGCAGAGGGTCAAAGGTGGTCACCATGGAAATGATGGGCAAAATCCAAAGGATGTATTTTCGCGATAATCTGTCGCTGCATGAAATCTTCAAGCGCACCGAGCTTGCGCAGCTAAGCGCGAAAACCGCGTTTATTCGATTGGGCATACGATTCGGTTTTTGGAGCAGTATTTGAAGTCGAGGGTGTTGTAGGTGCGTAAAAAAAACGGGCTGCATGGCCCGTTTTTTTATGGATGGTGTGTTTTATTTGAGCAATTAAGGATCAACGTAGGAGCGGCTTTAGCCGCGAATCTTTTAAAAATAGTACTTTCGCGGCTAAAGCCGCTCCTACGAAATACCTGATGCCTTTGTGTTTTACTTAAGTTGATAGGATTTTTTGTAGGGTGGGCAAAGTGTTTTATCTTGCCCACGCGGCAGATATATAAAGTTTATTGCCTTCCGCGTGGGCACAAAATCGTGCCCACGCTACTTTATTTAATTAATTTCAATTCAGAAGCGCCAAAAAACAACATTTAATCACGGAAAACCTTGGTTTTTCTCCGTGAAACGCCGTGTTCTCCGTGCCCTCTGTGGTTCAAGACTTGGGTTTTATACCCAAGCCTCTACCTTAATTCAAACCATTATGCCTCAGCAAAGCCGCCACTTCTGGTTTGCGGCCACGGAAGGCGATGAAGGAATCGATGGCGGGGCGGCTGCCGCCTTTTGCCAGGATTTCGGCACGAAAGCGCGCGCCTGTTACTGGGTCGAGGATGGCTTTACCCGCTGCTGCGGCTTCTTCAAAGGCGGAATATGCGTCGGCAGACAGCACTTCGGCCCATTTATAGCTGTAATAACCTGCGGCATAGCCACCGGCAAAAATATGGCTGAAGGTGTTGTACCAGCGGTTATAGTCTGGCGCGACGGGGGTTTCAAATTCGGCGACCAATGCGGCATTGTGCGCGGCGGCGTCGATTACATCTGCGTTGGCGTGCAGACCCATATCAAATAAAGAAAGTAAAACCTGACGCACCATGCCGCTGCCGCTCATAAAGTTTTTGGCGGCTAGCATTTTATCGAATAGTGCGCGCGGCAGTGGCTCGCCGCTGTCTACATGGCGGGTTAAATCGGGCAGAACTTGCCATTCCCAGCAGAAGTTTTCCATAAACTGGCTAGGCAGCTCTACTGCATCCCACTCCACGCCATTGATGCCGGATACGCCGGATTCGTCGACTTCGGTTAAGAGGTGATGCAGGGCGTGGCCAAACTCGTGGAACAATGTGATTACATCGTCGTGGGTAAGCAGTGCAGGCTTGCCGTCCACCCCGCGCGCGAAGTTACACACTACCAGCGCCACTGGGTTTTGCAGCGACGCACCTTTACGGCTACGTGACAGCACATCGTTCATCCACGCGCCGCCTTGCTTGCCGGTGCGGGCGTAAAGATCCAGATACAGGCCACCTACAGCACTACCATCCATATTTTGCAGGGCGTAGTAGTTTACATCGGGGTGCCAGACCGGCGCTTCGGCTTTAACAAAGCGTAGGCTGTAGAGCGTTTCGATCACTTTAAATAGGCCTGCAAGCACCGCGTCTTCGGTGAAGTAGGCTTTTACTTCTTGGGCAGAGAAGGCATATTTAGCTTCGGATAGTTTCTCTGCCACGTAGCCGTAATCCCACACTTCCAACGTATTTAAGCCAAGGTGTTCTTTGGCAAAGGCTTTTAGCTCGCTTCGATCTTGCGCGGCAAACGGTTTGGCACCGTGGCCCAAATTGCGTAAAAATTCGGCAACCTGAGCGGGCGTGTCGGCCATTTTGGTCGCCAGTGATTCTTCGCCGTAATTATTAAAGCCCAGCAATTGAGCGGCTTCAGAGCGCAGCGCGTGGATGCGGCTGATCAGCGGGCCGTTATCGCGCTCTGCTGGGCCAAATTCTGCGGCGCGAGTCACATTGGCGTGATAAACCGTTTCGCGCAGTGAGCGATTACTGCAAAACTGCATTACTGGGCCTTGGCTAGGCTGTTTAAGTGTGACTTTGTAGCCGGTTTTGCCATCTGCCTCGGCAGCAGATTTAGCGGCAGAAAGCCAGTCTTGCGGCAGGCCATCCAGCTCTGCTAGGTCTTCGGCTTGGATATATTTCGCCCACTCATCGGTGGCATCCATCACGTTTTGGCCAAATTTAACCGTTAGCTCTGAAAGCTCTTCAGATATTTCGGCAAAGCGTTGTTTTTGCGCGTCTGCTAGCTCCGCACCAGAGAGGCGGAAATCACGCAGCGTGTCTTCAATAATGGTTTTTTTAGCTGAGTTGTAAGTTGCGAATTCGCTACTGGCGGCAATGAGCTTGTATTGCGCATACAGCCGCTCGTTTTGGCCTAGCTCGGTATAAAAATTAGAGATACGGGCGATATTAGCGTTGTAAACATCGCGCAGCTCTGGGGTAGTTACCACGCTTTCTAAGTGAGCCACCACGCCCCATGCAAGGCCCAATTTATTGAGCGCTTCATCCAACGGCTCTACAAAGCTTTCCCAGCTTGGGTTCTGGGCTTGTTCGGCCGCCGTGACGGCAGCGGCACTGCTGGTCAGCAGAGTATCGAGCGCTGGGTTGATGTGTGTCGGTTTAACGCTTGGGTAATCAGGCAGTTTGCCGGTCAGATCAAGGAGTGGATTGCTCATGCAGCTGGCTCGCGTATTTAGAATGGTATAGGGGGTAAATGCGCGCGATGGCGTGTAATTTCAAGATGCGTGCTTTGAAAACTCTGGTGGTAAGGGATGTTATCGTGAGGTGTAAACCTGTAAGTTTTTTTAAGCCAAAATCAAGTGATTGTCCCATTTTATGCTGGGGTAGCTGACAAGGGGCGTGAGTGTGCCGTTTTGTGGATTAAGCTGGGTGATCACGCCCAGCTCGGTGCTGACCAGTGCTTTTCCATTCCATACAGCAATACCAGCAGGGCGTAGCAGCCCGTATTGCTGGGTAGCGCGGCCACTTGTATCCCATAGCGCAAGGGCGTTGCCTTCTAGTGCACTTACAATAAACTGATTCCCAAGCGCCGCAATGCTGGCCGCGTATCCGCCAAGGCCGGGTACTGTTTCGGCAAGGCTGAGCTTGCCGTCTTTTAAAATAGCCAATAGCGGGGCGTCGTCCACACTGTGCCCTGTGCTGGATTCGGCCTGAATGGCGATGCCCAGCGTGCCGTCCGCAGCTAATGCCAGATGGCGCAGGCTGAGTGAGGTATCGGGCAGGATGTGCTGGCTGCGTTTTTTGCCGGAAGGCCAGTCGAGTAGCACGATGCTGGGCTCCATGCTGGCCAGATTAAGCTTGCTACGCCCGCTTTGTGGCAGGGTTAGAATGCCGCCGTTGGCAATCGCCAGCGTTTGCCCATCGATAAATATCAGCTCGTGCGGGCCTATGCCGTGGCTGGGTAGCTCGCCTAATCTTTGCAGCGTGGCCGGATGATAGAGGCCGATCAGGCCTTGGCCGGTCTGGATATTGTTTTCGCTGGCTAGCAGGAGTTTGCCATCGGGGCTGAGTACGGCGTGGCCAAAGAAGTGGCGCTCGGCTGCCGCAGTAGTCTGCCGCACGATTTCACCGCTTTGCCAGTTGACGCGCATTATCCAGTAGCCGGGGCGACGCGCCAGCACAATGGCTTCAGAGGCGGATACAGGGAGAATGCCGTGGCCGCGGGTGGGCGTGGCCACGGCGGCGCCTGCTACAGAGCCAAAGGATTTATCCCAGCGCGCCGCAAGTAAAGTAGGGGTAGGGCATGCTGCCTCCTCGCCTTTGGCAAAAACAGGCAACGTGAGCAAGGCAAGGCTTTGCAAAAAACGCCGCCGGGATGGATCAGAAAGCATTGAAGTCCGTAAGTGGGTACATATTAAGTAAGCCTGTTTATTGCATTAAAACCCAAATCTTGCGCTAGGGAGAAAGCCAATCGTAGGTGTTTGTGAAACGTCGTGCCTTTTGTGGTGCAAGCTTGGGTTTATTTAGGCTAAATCAATCGCCATCCGATTCGGATAAACCCAGCGTGAGGTCTAGCGCTTCGGCGATGTCGGTTTCTATGCTGCGTTTCAGTTCTTTAATGCTGGCCAGATAATTACTGCGTGCTGTGGCTGCTGCGGGGCTGTCGAATGCGTCTGGGATGGCGGCCTGTGCGGTTTTGGCATTGCTAAGGGCGAGTTTTACTTTTGCAATCACTTCGGGCTTATCGGTAAGCAGTAGGGCAATGCCGCCGCTCTGACTAAATAGGGTGGTTGCGATGGCATTGAGCACGGCTACTGAGCTGGCCTTTCCCGTGCCGCTACGCCACTCGGCAAAGGCTTCGCGTTTGGCTTCTTTGGGTAGGCGTTTAGCTTGGCTATCCAGCGCGCCTAGCATCAAATTCAGCGTTTCTGGCAGTAAGTTTTGGCGGAAAAACGGGTTTTCGGCACCAAGTTGTTGGTGGTAGTTCTGCCAACCTTCATGAAGTAAGCCCACATCGCTGGCAATGCGCTCGCTAATGCCGATGAGATAGAGGCAGCGATCTTTTGCTTTTAGCTTGGCTAGCTGAGCCTTGGCTTCATTATTGCCCCAGAGTAGATATTCGGCGGCAGGCAGGCCCCGTGCGCCTACATTGCGGTCATCCAAACCTTGAGGAATCATGGCTTCGATATCGGCTTCACGCGTTGGCCAGAAGTCAATTTTACGGCCAGTTCTTTCCAGTACGATTGGCCCGCCGGGCGCGGCATCCATTGCATGCCATGCCAGCGCATTTTGCTTCCATGCGGCGCGGGTGGCGGCTAGGGTTTTTTCATTGGGGCTAGCGCAAAAGGTTTTGCTCTGCGCGGCAAAGGCATCGCTGGCTGCGATCAGTGTTTTATACCGTGGTAGGTAAGCTTCTTCTAGCCAGCGAACGCTAAATTCAGGCGTGGGCAGCACGGGCTCGGCGTGAGCGAGGGCGCTGAGGAGGGCGGTACTTAGAATGATGGCTAGTTTCATTGGGCTTCTTTGGGGAACGTATGCCGCGCCCCTACCTTGTTTTAGAGTGATTGCAAAAACTTCAGCAGATTATCTCGGTCAGCTTTAGATAGTTTAAGTACGGCTTGTTTGGCATTATCTGCCTCGCCTCCGTGCCAAAGCACCGCTTCCATTAGATTGCGGGCGCGGCCATCGTGCAGATATTGGCTATGCTCGTTCACTGCAGGCACTAAGCCCAATCCCCAGAGTGGCGGCGTTTTCCATTGCTTACCATTGGCTAGACCATCTGGGCGGCCATCGGCTAAGCCCTCCCCCATGTTATGCAGCAGTAAGTCAGTATAGGGCCAGATTTTTTGTCCAGATAAGACCGGTACGGCTTTAAAGCGAGCCGTGGTATAGCTTGGTGTATGGCAGCTGACGCAATTGCTTTCTTTAAACACTTGCTTGCCACGCAGCACCTCTGGGTTTTGCGGATCACGGCGCGATGGTACGGCTAAGGTGCGGCTATATAAAATAACCTTATCGAGTATTTTTTCGCTGATTTCTGGTTTGCCGCCATTCGGTGCATGTAAGCAGTCTTTTTGTATCGGCATGCATTCTTCTTTTGGAAAATGCTTAGAAGTGATGCCGATATCGCCGTTAAATGCAGCTGCAGATTGATGAGCCACGGTGGCAACATTGGCTTTCCAGCCAAAGCGGCCCAACATGGTTTTGCCTGAGTACACATCATTCACATAGTTGGGCATGCCCTTAATGCCCAGCCCTTCGGCTTTTTGGCGGGCCGCATTGGCTAAAATGTCTTTTTCGCTGATGGCTTCCAGTAAGCCAAGGCCGATCATTTGTGGGGCCACGCGTGGGGATATCATTAGCTTAGGATGGGTTTTGCCATAAGCTAAATCACTGGGCGTGTAAGTGGGAGCGCGCAAACTGTATTTTTCACCGTCAGCAAATTGCCCTGCTATTTCACGGTAAGTGATATTGACTTTGCCTTCCGGCTTGACGCCCTCAACGGCATCATTATTAAACTGGCCACCATAGCGTGGGTCTGGCTTATTGCCTGGGATAGACAGCCTGAGTAGCAGGGACAGCGGCTGCTCATCTTGCAGTCCATTGGTAAAGCTTGGTGGCGAGCCACGGCCATCTTCGGTATGACAGGCCCCACAGGATCGGGCTACAAAGTGCGGGCCTAGGCCATCTCTGGCCGTGGTGGATGATGGTGCGGCCACCCAAGGCTTTTTGAAGAAAGAGTTCCCCACGGCAAAGTCGGTTTTATGCTGCTCAGAAAGGGCAGGTGCATCCAGCGAAAAGGCATTACGGCCATGATCATCCGCCGTTGCCGCCACGCCGCCAGGGCGATCTTCGCCTTCCTCAAATAGGGCAAGCGGGCCGGAGCCATAAGCAATGGCGGCAGAGGCAAGGAGGGCAGAGCTGAGTAAAGTAAGACGAAGCGATGTTTTGGTCATGGTGCAAGCTCTGAATGGCAAAGGCCCTGCCACGATAGATCGTGAGCAGGGCTGTTTTTTTACGAGTGTGGGCAAAGCGCTTTATCTGCCCTGAACGTTAATGATCTGGCCGGTATGAACGCTGCTACTTGAAGCACTGCATGTAGGGTGGGCAGGTGTTTATGCCCACGCGTCTCTGCAATAAGCCATTGTGCTGCTTGGGCAAAATAAACCGTTTTTCTCCCTTATATTGCAGCGTACTTTTAGCTAAGTTTTAAGGCTGTTTGGTCGTCAAACGCTTAACACCTAGTGTTTCAGCTGCGGCGACTAGATCTTTACCCTGTTTTTTTAAGGCGTCGATGACGGCTTGCACGCGTTTGCGGCCTGCGGCGTCTTTTTTGCCGATGATTTCTTGGTCAAAAGGCGCTTGAATTTCATTGGATAGCTTTAAGCTTTGTGCAATATCGGCGCTCACTAAATCAGCAATGGCGGGGTTTTTTTGCGCAACCAGCGCTTTAAAGCTTGCGCCTTCCAGTGTTTTGCCATCTTTGCCGGTATAGCGGCCTTCCCACACGTTTTGCATGCCGACGATATCGCCGATAATGTCGCGGTGGGTGTTATCAGAGAAGCAAGAGTGCTCGTCTTCTTGATTTTGCGTATCCATTGCAACTTCCATACGCTGGCCTGCTAGCTCGCCACGGGTCAGTACGCCAAGGCCGGTTAGGGCTTTTTTTAGGCTTTCTTTATCGCCAGCAACAAATCGCTGGCGGTAGTTTGGCTCTGCAGCTACCCATTGCTTAGCCACGTATTCCAGATCTTCGATCAGCAGCTCGTTTGCCAATTTCATATAAAGGCGGCGACGGTCTGCATTGGCGGCATTGCCGTCTACAAAGTCAGTAAATTTACGATCGCCTGGGCCTTTGGGGTTAAAGTCTTGGCCCCAGAGCAGAAATTCAATCGCGTGCCAGCCGGTGGAGACGTTTTCTTCGCCGCCTTTTTCATTCAGTGATTTTAGTTTTTCTTTGGTAATCGCTACTTTAGGATTATTGATAATCCCCGCTTTGGCTTTACCTTTTACATAATCAATATAGCTTTCGTCGATTGGCCAAGCATTGATACGGCCCTCAGGCCCCTGTGCATCATCAATTGGGCCGGAGTAGAAGCGGTAAGCTTCGGTAGGTAGATAAAACTCGCGGGCAGCAAGCCAGGCTTTACGGGCGCTTGCAAGGCTTTCTTCGCTGGGTGCGGCTAAAAATGCATCAATCACGCTGCTCATTTCACGTGCAGCGGCAATGCTATCGCTATAGCTGGCATACACAATGCTTGAGTATTGTTCGAGTGCGGCGCTGGTTGTAATGTCTGTCGCTTCGGACGGTAGGGCTGTTAGCAGGAGAGCTACAGTCATGGCGGTGCACAGAACGCGATTGAATCGTTTCATTTCATGATCTCAGGCACAGTAAAAGTCAGATGATAATGATTCGTATGGCATATGCAATATATTATTGAGGGCGGCTAAGTAAAAGCAAGGTAGCTATCGCTTACAATAGATTTTTTAAAAGGATTTAAAGTCATGGCAATTGGTGTGTTTGATGGCATTAAACCAGTCGTAGCAGAGGGTGCTTGGGTACATGAATCGGCACAGGTGATGGGTGAAGTGAGCCTAGGAGAGAGTGCTTCGGTGTGGCCAGGGGCGGTGATTCGTGGCGATGTAAACGCAATTAGCATCGGCAAAGATAGCAATGTGCAAGACTGTGCCGTGCTGCATGTAAGCCATAAACGTGCGGATGATCCACTCGGTGCGCCTTTGCTTATTGGCGAGCGCGTCACCATTGGCCATGGTGTGATGTTGCATGGTTGCACGATTGGTAATGAGTGTTTGATAGGTATGGGCACGATTGTGCTAGATAGAGTGGTGATCCAAGATCGGGTGATGATTGGGGCCGGTTCATTAGTGCCGCCAAACCGCGTTTTAGAATCAGGTTGGCTATATATGGGCCGCCCAGCAGAGAAAAAGCGCTTGCTGACCGAGGCAGAGCTTGCCAACTTTAATTACTCTGCGGCACATTATGTGCGCTTGATGGCTAAGTACCGAGATGCAAAATAAGGGCAGTTTATTCCTGCGATATTGGCCTAAATAAAGACTGAGCAAAGAGGCGATATTGCGCCCCTTTGCTGCTCATTAGCTTAGGCGAAACTGCGTAACAGAAGCGCTTAACTGTTTAGCCATATCGTCTAGCCCAACAATGGACGAGGCCATGCTGCGCACTGCAACCGCGTTTTCTTCGGTCATTTGGGCTATTTTCTCAACATTTAAGGCTAATTCGCGTGCGGCAGTGCGCTGCTCTTGCATTTGATCGGTGATGTTTGTTACCGAGCTAATTACGTCATGGCTACTATTATCGATTTTAAGAATGCTCTCTCTGGCTTGATTTGTGAGCGTTAAGCCATCCCCCACGCGCTTATGCCCATTTTGCATGCTGCCAATTGCATCGTGTGCGCCTTGCTGAATGGCACTGACCATCGCGGTGATTTGCGCTGCAGATGAGGTGGTACGCTCCGCGAGCTTTCTGACTTCATCGGCGACTACGGCAAAGCCACGGCCTTGCTCACCGGCTCTGGCTGCTTCAATTGCGGCATTGAGTGCTAATAAATTTGTTTGATCGGCTACTTCACGAATCACCACAACAATACTGCCGATTTCTTCAATTTGCTTACCTAGGCCTTCAATTTTTTCAGAGGCATTACCAACATCTTTGGCGATCTCATCCATCTCTTTGGCCGCTGATTGTACGTCGGTACTACCAGATTGAGCTAATGCGCCTGCTTCTGATGCTTGGCTACTTACGTCTTCGGTGTTGGAGGCCACTTGATCCATGCTGGTACTCATTTGCTCCACTGCAGCGGCCATTGAGCTGGCCGAGGACGTTTGTTGATCGGTACTGGCAGAGACTTGTTGCGATGCAGATGTCAGCTCTCTGGCTGCAGATGAAACCGCGTGCGAATTATTGATCATCATTTGAATAATGCCACGGAGATTGCCCTGCATCTCTTTAATATCACTTTGTAAATAGCCAATTTCGTCTTTATGTATCGTTACACCTTGCCAGTTATAAGACAGATTGCCCGCGGCGATTTGTTTAGCTACTTCGGCAACTTGTATAAGTGGCTTGGTAATTAAATTAGCAATATAAAAGGCCATGAATAAGCCTAAGGCAATGGCGATTAAACTTGCAGAAGTTAAAAAAATCTTGGCTGAGTTATAGCTGGCATAAGCGTCTTCCTTGCTTTTTTTCATTATATCTTCTTGAAAGCTAGTTATTTCTTCCAGTGCTTTTATATAAGCATTATTATTAGGAGCTACTTGGTTTTTTATAAATGGCCAAGCTTGAGCGGGGTCATCTGCTACTTTTTGAAATTCATCAAATTTAGTGTCTAATATTTTTTCAGCTTGACTCAGCTTTTCAAACAGTTCTCGCCCCTTGGGGATTGTGATTCCTTTTTCTAAAACTTGTAATTTTTCTTTTGTTTCTTTGCGATTTTTATTGAGTTTATCGAGTGCTCTTTCATCATCTTCTTTGTTTGGAAAGAGCGCTATATTGCGCACCTGTCTGCCATTGTCGAGAGATAAATTCATTAACCTATTGGATAGCTCAATTTTGGGGTAACGATCTTCCATTAAATCACGCATAGCATCATCGATTTTCCCCATGCTTCTTAAACTAAGGGCCGCCATGGTGGCAAGCAGAACTAAAACTACGGCAAAGCCAATAAAAAGTTTGTTTCTAACGCTGATGTTATGCATGACGCAATCCTTTAACTGAATCTATTGATCTTAGCGTTATCAATAAGGGCGATGAGTAAGGTGTCCACTGCTTTTTCATTCAAAAAAGCTTTGCCAGTATCTACAGAATTTATAGTGCGATGCAAGGGATAAATGCAAGATTGGGGAAGATCAAAATAGGGGAAAGCGCTTGCTGGCTTTATAATTACAACTTGTTTTTCGATAGGCTTTAGTAATGTCTCTACACCATATTGCTCCGCCCCCGCAAGGAACCAGCCCTAAAGCTTGGTATCAAGGTCTTAGTGCTAGTCCTGGTTTTATTCCAGATCCTGCCCAGGCCGAGGCGGTTGATCGCCTAGATGCCCTTTATCATCAACTGATCTTCTTTAAAACCAAGCGTAGCCGCTTGTTTGGTAAATCTTTGCTGCCACAGCCAGATTTACCACGCGGCCTGTATTTTTGGGGCGGAGTGGGGCGGGGTAAAAGCTTTTTGATGGATGCGTTTTATACCGCTTTGCCTTATAAGCGTAAGAAACGTCTGCACTTTCATCAGTTTATGCAAGAAGTTCATCATGAATTGCGTCAGCTAAAAGGTGAGTCAGACCCTCTAGCCGCTGTCGCGACAAAAATAGCTAAATCAGTACGTGTGCTGTGTTTTGATGAATTCCATGTCTCTGATATTGCCGACGCCATGATTCTGGGCCGTTTAATGGAGCACTTATTTAAGCGCGGCGTGGTGCTGGTCACCACTTCAAATTATCCACCTGATGGCTTGTACCCCAATGGTTTGCAACGCAGTAATTTTTTGCCAACTATTGCTCTACTCAATAACACGCTAGATGTGTTTAATTTGGATGGGGGGAACGATTATCGTATGCGTACCCTTACCCAAGCTAGAACCTATCTTTCCCCTAATACTGCGGATAGCGTTGGCGAGCTAGATGCTTTGTTTTCGGCCATGGCCACCAGTAAAGACAGCGCGCCACAGCTTAAAATAGAAGGACGCACGATTAAAGCCAAACGGGTGGCGGCTGGGGTGGTGTGGTTTGATTTTTTTGCAATTTGCGGTGATGCACGCGGCCAAGCAGATTATTTACAAATTGCACATAGCTATCACACGGTGATGGTGTCGGATATCCCAAGGCTGGCTGGCCATCAGGCTGCTGAGGCAAGGCGATTTACTTGGCTGGTGGATGTGTTTTATGACCACCGCGTTAAATTGATTATCTCTGCCGAAGTGCCGGTGGATGCGCTTTATCAAGAGGGCGTGCAGGCGAGTGAATTTTTTCGTACCGCTAGCCGATTAACTGAGATGCAAACCGAGGAGTATTTAGCCCTGCCGCATCAATCGATTGAAGCGCAATTAACAGGTATTGCAGAAACGTGAGGTGGGGCGGCTTACGCTTCTTAGCCTAAGCCGCCATAGGTCGTTTTATTCAAATGCGCCTAAGCGCTTTTGCTCCAGTGGGGTGAAGTTGGCATCGCGTAGCTTTTGGATGGCGCTGTTTTGCTCCATTTGGGATTGGGAATTAATAGCGTTGGCTTTGGCAGTGAGGTAGCGATCAATTTTAGCCTGCCACTGGCTTTCTTCTTGGTCTAAGGCGGCGAGCCGGTCTGCAGCTGGCTCACCCACACTTGCGCGGCGGAGTGCATGCAGTTGGTTTGCCGTTGCGCCTTGAGCTTTGGCGGTTTGCACGTTTGCAGCCAAGCTTAGGTGTGCGATCAAATCCACGCGTGCTTGTTGCTCGGCAGGGCTTCGTTTTGCATCAAGCACTGCTTGTTGTTGTGCTTTTTGCATGGCATTGAGTTGTGTGTCTTGATTAATCACTAAGCGATCCAAAAGCAGCTCATCTTGTTGATCATCGCTGGCAAATAAAGCGTTGATTTCCACTCGGTTAAAAAATCGGCTGCGGGTATTTTGGATGGCAGCAAGCCGTAAACGCATGGTGGCAATGCTTTGCCCTGCCATGGCTGGGTTGTTGGCGAGCTCGCTTAGAGCGCGTTTAAATTGAAGATATTGCGCCAAGATTCGCTTGGCTTCTTTGGCGTCAGCGGGTTTTAGCTCACGGTCTAAATCTTGGCCAATTTGCGCCATGATGTCAGAGAGGGAGCGCTCGCCAACGGTGGCTAAGTAATAATCAAAGCGGCGCAGCAAGGCTTGGTTCAGTTGCAGCTCGCCCTCCGCTTGTTCCATATCGCCATCGGGTAAGGTGCCAAATAATGAGGGAGCAAAGTTGGGCTTTGCTGTAATGGTTGCGACCGGAGCGGCTGCCGGTGCTGGCTTGAGTGACCAAGCCGCAGCAGCCACCAAAAATACGGTGGCTACCATCGCCGCAAAAATCCAACGCAGCATTACAAACCTGCGTTCTTTAAACGATTTGCATGCTGCCTAAATACACTAATGGGATTGGTTTCAAACAGGCTAACAATCCCAATAAATTGATTCACTTCATCGAAGTGATTCATACGGTAATCATTACGTAGCACTTGGCCTAAATGGCTAGAGCAGGATGAAACTAGGCCATCATTTTTTTCTTTAAAGGCTAATGAAGTTAATCCCATCGCAGCATCGCTCACATCAATAGGATTGGTCAGTGGGCTGGCACCGCTCCAAGAGTAATAGCGCACGCCATTGACTTGATAGGTGCCTTCATTACAGCTGCCTGCTGGCAGGCCTTCAGGAAATTTAGCATTAAATTTGGCCGAGCCTGCCGTGGTCAGTGCATCCAGTGCCGCATTGGGGTTTTGAGGCAAATTGCCATCCTGAGAGGCAAGGCTAATCAGCTTTGATAGGCCTTGGGCAATCAGCAAGGCAACGCTGTCATTCACGGTGCCTGGTGCCGCTACTTTTCTGACCACATCGGCCACGGCAGAGCCTTTATTTACTCCCGCAATATTGGTCACCGATGCAATTAGATCAGGCCGCACTGATGCCACGTAGCGGGTTGTTGGGCCACCATGGCTATGGCCGATGAGGTTGACTTTGCTGGCACCCGTAATGGCTAAAATTTGCTTTACCTGTGTCAATAATTGCTCACCTCTGAGCTCACTAGAATGGGTGGCTGAAACTTGTGCAACATACACTTTTGCGCCATCTGCTTGCAGGGCTTGCGGCACTTTATAAAAGTAATCAACGCCTAACGCTTGATCAAAACCAAATAGGCCGTGGACTAAAACAATTGGATAGCGGGTCTCTGTGTAGCCGGTTGCCATTACTGGTGCGGCTAGGGATATAAAAAGTGCAAAGCATTTTAGAAAATATTTCATTCCAAATTCCTCATGGCTTTTAATCAAACGTATAGAGCGGTGTGGCGCTCTTTGTTTCGCCAATCAAATATGTGTTTAATTTGGCTTACATACGTCCTAGCTCATTTGTGGAATGAATCCCATTTCAAACAGCGTTTATTTTTATAAGTAAATTCCCCTAAGTATTGTTTTATGGGTTTGAAGTGGCCTTAGTTGATTCTTGATAAACCTGATGGTTGAGGTGTAAAACGGCCTAGCAAAGGTGTTACTGGCTTAGTGGGATAAAATGATGCTGGCGATGGCTCCAGCAATCAGTCCCCATAAATGCTGGGCCAATACCCATTAAGGTAACGCCGGATAGGGTCACTAAAAAAGTAATAACGGCGGGCTCACGAAATTTATCATGGCTCATTGCTACGTTTAAACTATTGGCAATGGTGCCGAGCAGGGCAAGGCCTGCAATAGCTAAAACCAAAGCTTTAGGCAGTGCGGTAAATAGCGCCCCAATCGTGGCACCAAAAATCCCGAGTAATAAATAAAAACACCCTGCGGCAATGCTGGCTTTATAGCGCTGGGTAGGGTCTTCGTGCGCTTCTTTGCCCATACAAATCGCGGCGGTAATGGCGGCTAAATTGAGCGAGAAGCAGCCAAATGGCGCAAGCAGCAGCGTGGTGAGCCCCGTCCACGTTATTAATGGAGAAACCGGCGTGTTATAGCCATTAGCCCGAATCACGGCCACACCCGCCATATTCTGTGAAGCCATTGTGACGGCAAACAGCGGAATCCCAATGCTGAGCATGGATTGCCAATTAAAAATGGGCATCATTAATTCTGGCGTGGCTATGGCGAGTTTTACGGTTTGTAGATGCAATAAGTTTTGAGCCGACACAATGCATATCCCTAGCGCCAATACCAGCATGATTACGTAACGAGGCCAAATTCTTTTACAAATTAAATAGGTGGCAAACATACTGAATACAAGGGCAAACTGAGTTTGCATCTCCGTAAAAATATGAATGCCAAAACGCGCTAAAACACCTGCCAGCATCGCCGCCGCAATCGGCAATGGAATCCGCCCCATAATCCGTTCAAACCAACCTGTGATACCGCATAGCGTAATAAGGGCGGCGCAAAACATAAAAGCAGCAATGGCTTCTCCCATTGGTACGCCTACTAAGCTGCCTGCCAATAATGCAGCGCCAGGGGTCGACCAAGCAGTGACAACGGGATCTTTGTAGCGTAGCGATAAGCCAATACAGCTTAAACCCATGCCCAGCCCTAAGGCCCACATCCAAGAGGCTAGCTGCCCTGCCGTAGCCCCCGCACTACTTGCTGCCTGAAACACAATTGCCGCTGAACTGGTATACCCAACCAAGACAGTGATAAAGCCAGCAGTTAATAAAGAAAGGGAGAATGATTTATTCATGGGCTCGGCTCGGTAAGGGGCGAGCTTTTAATCATGCCTTTTGAGTGGCTGCTTGGCTAGCTACACTTTGAAAGTAGCTAGCAGGCTACAAAGAGCTTAGACATAAGCGCATAGAATAAGGGAATAGGTAAGGATCCAATAGAGGAGCAATTTGCTTGATATAGGAGCCATATGTAAAAGCTGCTTTTTATTAAAGTGGCTGATCTTGTAAGGGATATCCAAGGTATTAAATGCACGGCTAAGGCAAGACGTGGCTAAATAGGGACTGTTACAATTTGACTTTATTTGCCGGAGTGACGGTTTTGCTTCCCCAATTTTGCTTGCCCATTGATTTAGCCTCCTTATCTACGCGTTTTAAAGCGAATGGTGTGGTCGTATTGCGTGGCTTTGTTGCTCTGGAGCGAGTTGAGCAAATTCGCAAGGCCGCGATGGGGGCGCTCGCTCAGCGTATTCCCCCTTTTGAGTTGGAGGCGGAGCTGGGTTACCCAGGTGCTCCTGCCTCTACCGCCGATGTGGGGGGCGGTACGATTCGGCGTTTAAGAAATATGGCAGAGCGAGACCCGATATTTGCAGAGTGGGCAGGTGATCGAGAGCTCCTCTCTATTATAAGTAGCTTGTTGGGTACGCCGCAGATCACCCTTACCCAAGTGCATCACAATAGTTTAATGAGTAAGCAGCCTAGCTTTAGCAGCGATACGCGTTGGCACCGAGATGTACGTTACTGGCACTTTAGTCGCCCAGAATTAGTTTCAGCATGGCTGGCTTTAGGCGATGAAACCACAGAAAACGGTGGCTTAGGCTTTGTGCCAGGCTCGCATCGAGTTGATTTCCCTAGCGATGCTTATGATGACAATGAATTCCTGATGGCCGATCATGCCGAAGCGGCCCCTTGGGTGGCTTTGGCACAATTTCCTGCTTTAGCTGCAGGTGATGTAGTGCTGTTTGATGCACGTACCTTTCATGCAGCAAGCCGTAATCGCACTGCGCAGACCAAATATTCTTTGGTTTATAGCTACCACGCCAGCAACAATACCCCTCTCGCGGGCACTCGTTCATCCAGTCAAACGGGGGTGGTTTTTGAGTTGGCAAGCGCTGCAGTTATTGCTTAATTTAAAAAAATATTAGGCGATTATTGGTTTGGGATAACCAGTAATCGACTGATTTTTATGAATTATTTCCTAAGACGAAGGAACTTAGTAGCACGTGGCACTTCGCGTGGTACAATCGCGCACTTTTTTTACAATCTGCAGCCCAGACAATGACAACCCGCGCCATTCGTAATATTGCAATTATTGCCCACGTTGACCATGGTAAGACTACCCTCGTTGACAAACTTCTCCGCCAATCTGGCACATTCCGCGAAAACCAACAGGTTACAGAACGCGTAATGGACAGCAACGATATCGAAAAAGAGCGCGGTATCACGATTCTGGCTAAAAACACCTCCCTTCAGTACGAAGGCTACCATATCAATATCGTAGACACTCCAGGTCACGCCGATTTCGGTGGTGAAGTAGAACGTGTTCTAGGTATGGTTGATGGTGTATTGCTGCTGGTTGATGCTGTTGATGGCCCTATGCCACAAACACGCTTCGTTACTAAAAAAGCTTTGGCTCTTGGCCTGAAGCCTATCGTTGTGATCAATAAAGTTGACCGTCCTGGCGCGCGTCCGGATTGGGTTGTAGACCAAACTTTCGATTTATTCGACAAGCTTGGCGCGACTGATGAACAGCTCGATTTCCCAATTATCTATGCATCTGCTCTGAATGGTTATGCTAAGCTCGAACTCGAAACCGAGTCCGACAATATGCGTCCATTGCTAGACACTGTACTGACACACGTTCAAGCGCCAGTTGGCGATCCTGATGCACCATTGCAATTGCAAATTTCTGCGCTGGATTACTCCACTTATACCGGCCGCCTTGGGGTTGGTCGTGTATTGAATGGCCGTATCAAGCCAGGTCAGGCCGTTGTTGTGATGAACCACGATGACCAAGTCGGTCAAGGCCGTATCAACCAAGTATTGGGTTTCAGTGGTCTGGAGCGCGTTGCTGTTGAAGAAGCACAAGCTGGCGATATTATTATTATCTCTGGTCTGGATGAAATCGGTATCGGCGTTACCATCTGTGACAAAGAAATGCCAGTAGGCGTGCCGATGTTAACCATCGATGAGCCAACACTGACTATGGATTTTATGGTGAACACTTCACCATTAGCCGGTACTGAAGGTAAATTTGTTACTAGCCGTCAAATTCGTGACCGTCTGACTAAAGAGCTGCTGATCAACGTAGCGCTGAAAGTAGAAGACACTGAAGACGCTGATATCTTCCGTGTTTCAGGCCGTGGTGAATTGCATCTGACCATTCTGCTAGAAAACATGCGTCGTGAAGGCTTTGAAATGGCCGTGGCTAAACCACGCGTTGTTTACAAAGACATCGACGGTGTAAAATCTGAACCTTACGAAAATCTTTCTATCGATCTTGAAGATGAACATCAAGGTGCGGTAATGGAAGAAATTGGTCGTCGCCGTGGTGAGCTGACCAATATGGAATCCGATGGTAATGGCCGTACTCGTCTGGAATACCATATTCCAGCACGTGGTTTGATCGGTTTCCAAGGCGATTTCATGACCATGACTCGCGGTACTGGCTTGATCGGTCACGTGTTTGATGACTATGCACCGGCTAAAGCCGACATGCCAGGTCGCCATAATGGTGTATTGGTTTCACAAGAAAATGGTGAAGCAGTTGCCTACGCATTGTGGAAGCTGGAAGACCGTGGTCGTATGTTTGTAGCCCCGGGCGACAAATTGTACGAAGGTATGGTTATCGGTATTCACACTCGTGATAACGACTTGGTAGTTAACCCAGTTAAGGGTAAGCAACTGACTAACGTTCGCGCATCCGGTACTGACGAAGCGGTTCGTTTGACTACAGCGATCAAAATGACGCTGGAATCAGCGGTTGAGTTTATTGATGATGATGAATTGGTTGAAATCACACCAACAAGCATCCGTATTCGTAAGCGTTACTTAAACGAAACAGATCGTCGCCGTCATTACAAAGCAAAAACACACTAAGCTTTGCTTGAATGATTGCAATACAACACCCCGCCATGCGGGGTGTTTTTGTTTCTGGAGCTTAAAATGGACAATATAAAAGCTGTACGGATTGATAAATGGCTGTGGGCGGCACGGTTTTTTAAGACGCGCTCTTTGGCGAGTGCTGCCATTGATGCGGGGCATGTGCATCTAAATAAAGAGCGAATTAAACCCGCTAGAACGGTAAAATTAGGGGATCTACTTCGCGTTCATACTGAGCAGGGAGAGTTTGAAGTAACAGTACTTGCCGTTTCTGAGCAGCGCGGCCCCGCCACTGCCGCACGGTTACTCTATTCGGAGAGCTGGGTAAGCCAACAGAAAAGGCAGCATGAGCGTGAAGCACGGCAATTAGCCCCTCGATTTGATCATCCTAGTGGTGAAGGGCGGCCAAGTAAAAAGTGGCGGCGGCAATTGCATGAGTTTGAGCGTAAAAATAACGGTGAAATTTAGCAAGGGTGACACATGCATTTGCATTTTCAGCTATTTTATAAGTAGGGTCTGTTGACGTTTCATTCACTGCGTTATGCTCCTCGGAAATAACTGGTTATTGCCTTCGTTGCATGCCTTGTGTTTGGCCGTTGTCCGGCTCAGTGCAATTGTGAATGAAACGTCAACAGACCCTAGATAAATTTAGGTGTATTGAATAAACAACCGCTGAAATTTTAGTTTAATTAAGTGTGAAACTGGATTCAAAATGAGTGAAAAATCAATAAAGCCTATCGTTTACGTTTCTGCCAGACAAGCGCAGGGGGGCGCTGAATTAGCGAGACAGCTTACATTTTTTGGTTTTGAATGCCATGTCTTTTTAAAGAAAAGTGCCTTTTTGGCGGCCATGCATACCACTGTGCCTTTTGCTGTTGTGTTGAGTGAGGCTGGCTTGGAGGATTGCTCGGTCGAGCAAATTTTGCCTTTTGTGGTTAAATTGTCGCGCGGGCCTATTTTATATCTGACCTCCACTTTAAGCATATCCCAGCAAATAGAGCTGATGAATAATGGGATTACAGATTTTATTTATTTTCCATTAGATATTCAGAGGCTTATTGATAGATTAGATAGTTTGCTAGAGCGCTCGCATAACACCCCTTACCGAGTGTTAATTGTTGATGATTCAGACGCGATGGGGAGGTTCAATGTCGATGCACTTGGCCAAGCAGGTATGCAAGTACAGCTTTTAAAAAATCCTTTAGAAGTATTTTTACTATTGGAGCGGTTTGTTCCCGATATTGTGTTGATGGATGTGTATATGCCGCAATGCTCGGGCAATGAAATTGCCAAAGTGATTCGCCAATACACACAATTTGACAGTATTCCGATTGTTTTTTTATCTACAGAAACTAATCGCAATAAACAACTTATGGCTCGTAGCATGGGCGGGGATGATTTCTGGGTTAAAAGTATGCCTAGAGAAGAGTTGGTTGCCTCGGTTACCATTACCTGTGCGCGCTATCGCTCATTACGGCGGTGGATGACTTGTGAGAGCCTCACTGCATTGCTAAATCATACCAATATTATTGAATTACTTGAGCGTGAAGTAGCTCGGGCAAAAAAAGAATCGCTTTCTCTCTCTTTTGCCATGATTGATATTGATCATTTCAAAAAAATTAATGACTCTTATGGGCATGGAGTTGGTGATCAAGTGATTAAAAGCTTAGCGCGCTTATTACGCCAATCTATTCATAATGATGGGTCAGTAGGGCGCTATGGCGGTGAAAAATTTGCAGTGCTTTTTGCAGAAACAAGCTTGATTCGAGCAGCTCAAAAGTTGGATGAGTGGCGTATGCGCTTTGCCGAATTAACCCAATTATCCGGTGATATTCAATTTAATGTTACATTTAGCGCAGGTATTGCGGCTTTAAAGCTACATATGGATGCTCAGCAATTGATTGATGTCGCTGATCAGGCGCTTTATCAGGCCAAGGGTGCAGGGCGTAACCAAATTGGCTTGCATAATAATTGATTTATGTTGACTTGGTTGCGCATTAAGCACGGTTTTTTAGATACTTTGTTTAAAGAATAATAATGAACATTCTATATAAAATTGTCCCAGCGTCTTTGCACGCCCATCTTTTTCACGTTTCTATCACCATTAATAAGCCAGATAAAAATGGCCAGCGTTTATGCTTAGCTGCGTGGATTCCTGGTAGTTATTTAATTCGTGAATTTTCTCGTAATATTGTTGAAATTCGCGCCGAATCAGCTGGCAAGCCGGTCATGCTAGATAAGTGTGATAAACACACTTGGCAGGCAGCTAGTGTCAAAGGCCCTTTAGAAATTCATTATAGTGTTTATGCTTGGGATTTATCCGTACGGGGTGCTTATTTAGACCAAAGCCGTGGTTTTTTTAATGGCACCAGCGTGTTTTTGGCCGTATCAGGTCAAGAAAGAAACCCTTGTTACGTTGATATCGTGGCGCCTGAAGGTAAGGCATACAAGCAGTGGAAAATAGCCACGACTTTAACGAGAGACGACGCCAAAGTGGGGCAATTTGGCCGTTATCAAGCCGCTAATTACGATGAGCTTATTGATCATCCTGTTGAAATGGGCGAGTTTAGCCAGATCAGCTTTAAAGCGTGTGGTACGCCTCACGATATTGTTATTGCTGGGCTGCATAATGCCGATTTAAAGCGACTAAAAAGCGATTTAAAAAAAATTTGCGAATATCAAATTAAGCTTTTTGGTGAGCCCGCACCATTTGATCGATATTTGTTTATGACGATGGCGCTGGGCGATGGTTATGGTGGATTAGAGCATCGATCATCCACGGCACTAATGTGTAATCGGGATGATTTACCTTTAGCACATGAAACACAAATTAAAGCCGGCTATCGCCAGTTTTTAGGTCTTTGCAGCCATGAATATTTTCATAGCTGGAATGTGAAAAGAATAAAACCAGCTGCGTATGCACCTTATGATTTAAGCCAAGAAAATTACACGCGTTTATTGTGGGCATTTGAAGGGATTACCTCGTATTACGATGATCTCACCCTGCTTCGCACGGGCTTAATTAGCCAGCAAGATTATTTAGATTTATTAGCGCAAACAATTACAGGCGTGGAGCGGGGCAATGGCCGCACTAAGCAAACCTTAGAGGATTCTAGTTTAGATACATGGGTTAAATTTTATCGCCAAGATGAAAATAGCCCAAATAGCTTGGTGAGTTATTACACCAAGGGAGCCTTGGTGGCTCTCTGCCTCGATTTATTAATTCGCCAGCAAAGTGCCGGGCAAAAATCCTTAGATGACGTGATGCGCGCGCTGTGGCTGCGTTATGGTCAAGATTTTGCCTCCACAGGTTTAGGCGTGGCAGAAGCAGATTGGGAGCGTTTAGCCAGTGAAGTTACCGGCCTAGATTTGCAAAGCTTTTTTGATTTAGCTCTGCGCTCTACGCAAGAGTTGCCATTGCAAACGCTATTGGCCGAGTTTGGTGTGGAGTGGCAAATGCGCGCGGCTGTTGGCGTAAGTGATAAGGGGGGCTGGTTAGATAAAGTGTTGCCGCCAAGTAATAGCCTCGGTATACGGAGTAGCAGCGACGGTAGTTTTGTAAAGCTTAGCCATGTTTTAGATGGTGGAGCGGCGCAAGCTGCGGGCTTATCTGCAGGTGATTTGTTGATTGCAATAAATGGCTTACGCGTGACCAGTGGTAATTTAGAGGCGCAGCTTGCTAGTCAGCCGATCAATGGCGAGCTGGATGTCTTGGCATTTCGCCGTGATGAATTAATGCGCTTTCATGTGCGTTTGCAGCAGGCTGCAGAGAATACCTGCGGCTTGAAACTAAAAACGCTTGATGCTGAAGAAAGTTTGACAAGAGACGCATGGCTTCTTGGGTAACATATTGGGTTTGCCTTGCATGCATCTGACTGCTATCAATTTGGAATGACAAGGATTATAAAATGTCACTCCAAATGGTTGCTTACTTTTTTCAATACCGTTTTAGGCGGATCAATACAGCACGAGTAAAAATTTTACTCGTGCTATTGGCATTGAATCTACTGCTGATGCTTGTGTTCACCATGCTCATTCAGTGGGTGATGAGCACAGAGGTACGCCGTGATGCAGACAATCGCTTGGCTGTTGCGGTGCAAACTTTGCCGATGCTGTTGCCGCCTGATTATCTTCACCGTGCTATGGCGGGTGCAGCGGTTTCTTCTGCCGAATATCTCAGTATTGCTGCGCGATTGAATCAGTATTGTCAGATTGCTGGGATTCGTTATCTTTACGCATTTAGATTAGTGGATGGGCACGTCAGCTATATGCTCGATAGTGCCCCGCCTGCTGAGCTAGCCGCAGATCGCTACGGCCATTATCAAGCCAAATATCAAGATGACGACGGCTTGGTGATGGCGGCTTTGCTCGATGGTCAAGCGCGCAAGGGCACAAGGGCACGGTGAGTAATGCTTACGGTAAGTTTCAGTCATTTTTGCAGCCGATTAAACAAGCTAACGGCTCGTATTATTTGGTGGGCGCAGATGTTGATGCTCGGTTGATAGAACTCTTGATCAATCAGGCTAGGTGGCGTGCGCTGTGGTTGGGTTTGTTACTCTTTGTGGTGTCTTCAGTGGTGTGTATGTTTGTGGCGCACCATTTCTCTGCCCCGCTAATCACTTTTTCTAGGGCCGTACGCAGAATGGCGGCGGGGGATTTTGGGGTGCGCGTTCAAGCGGGTAGGAATGATGAATTAGGTAGCCTAGCGCATGCATTCAATGCACTGGGCGATATTGTTTCTTTGCGGGATAAGGAATTGCGTGAGCTTGCATTTGTTGATTCATTAACTGGCCTTGCTAATAGAGTTGGCTTTTTGCATTTCATAGCGGCGCACTTACATCCTGAATCTGAAATGAGTGCTTTATTTATTTTAAATATAAATAATTTTCATTATATTAATGAACACCTTGGCTATCAAGAAGGCGATATGGTTTTACGCTGTATTGCAGATCGATTAAAAGGCTTTAAACGCCCTGTGGTTAAAGTAGCAAGATTAGGCGGGAATACCTTTTCATTATTGCTTGAGCAAATTAACGAAGAAGATTTAAGGGATGTATTGGCACAAGTTGATACTTATTTTGCAGAGCCCCTTTTTATTGATAGCCAGCGCTTAGATATGAGTGCTACATCCGGAGTGGCTATTTACCCCGCTCATGGATTAAATGCAGAAGTGTTATTACGTAATGCAGAGATTGCATTATGTAACGCTAAATTAGCGCGGCGCGCGTTTGCTTTTTACGATACAGAGCAAGAGGCCTATTCACGTAATCAACTGACTTTAATGGGGGATTTGCGTGAAGCATTGGCAGAGGGGCATTTACGCGTGTATTTCCAGCCTAAAGTTAAAATGATTGATGGCACGGTTTGTGAGGCAGAGGCTTTGGTGCGCTGGCAGCACCCCATGCGGGGCTTTATTTCCCCCGCCGTGTTTATTCCTTTTGCCGAGCAAACCGGTAAATTGCGTTTAATTACTGAATGGGTGGTGCACGATGTTTTGATGCAGGCTGCACAATGGAGCGAGCAGGGTTTGTTTCTTTGCATTTCAGTGAATGTGGGTGTGAGCGATGTAGAGGACGCAAGTTTTGTTACTTTTTTAGAAAAAGAATTAGCGCTTTGCCACGTTGATCCAGAGAGTTTATGTCTTGAAATTACCGAAACGGGGGTGATGAGAAATCCCCATGAAGTGCTGCGCAATTTAGAGCATTTACGCCGCATGGGGGTAAAGCTATCGATTGATGATTTTGGTACGGGTTATTCCTCTTTTGCCTATTTAGCTAAAATGCCGGTGCATGAATTAAAAATTGACCAGAGCTTTGTGATGTCGATGAATGAGCGCTTTGAGAATGTTTCAATAGTGCGATCAATTATTGAGCTTGGGCATATTTTAGGTTTATCTGTGATCGCCGAAGGGGTGGAAACAGAAACTGTATGGAAGGCTTTGGCCGTGATGGGCTGCGATGAAGCCCAGGGCTATTTAATTGCCGCGCCCATGCCCGCTCAAGATTTCTTGTTGTGGTGCAAAAGCGGCTCTTGCGCACACTTGCCGATTACACCGTTAAATATGGGCGAGGGTGGGCGGCCAGTACGCAGCTTTTAGGGCTTAGCGCTGTAAGGTATAAAAACTATCCATCAAGGCTTGGCTGGCGCTGCGTATTTGTGTGTTGCTAAGCGCGGCATAGCCCATCAGCCAGCATTCGATTTTTGGCTCGCCCAAATAAAAAGACGAAAGAGGCCTTAAGGCTAAGCCTGCTGCACTTCCTGCTGTAGTCCACGCGGGCTCTAAGCCTGTGGCTAGGCATACAGAAAACTGTAATCCAGCCCCCGTGTTGATGGGGGAAAGCACCTCGGATAATGGTTTTAAACCCTCCAGCAATAAATCTCGGCGCTTGCGGTATAGCGTGCGCATTTGGCGCAGGTGCGCAGCAAAATGGCCTTGAGTCATAAAATAGGTAGTCACCGTCTGCATTTTGTCTGGCTTACGTGGTGAATCCCGACCAGCGGTTAAAGCAATATGCCAATCAGCAAGGATGGGAGGCGGTGAGTTGTAAAAACGAAAAATGAGCCTCCTCTTACAATAAAAACTTATTTTAGCGAAAAATTTTTATGTGATTTCTCTGCATCAATTGCAGTAAGGAAACCATAAAAAATAACGTTATTTTAAAGTTTTTAAATGAATTTAATATCAATTTTGTAAGGTGGTTTTTAATGCTTGGCATTTGTGATTCGGCATATCTATACCCTAGGTTTTTAGTTTCGGGTAATCATATCCCCATGTGTAGCTGACCCTTGTTTCTGGCGAGGGACATCATGCATGATCTGATTAACCAAATAACTCACCTCGACTAACATGAGCAAAATCTATCCATAGGCTCGAACAACGCCACGCGTTCGAGCTGAAATTCAAGCCTCACCACTTGTCCGCTGATGCCCTAGCCAAGCAATATAACCTCACAAAGGCAACAGCTCGGAAGTGGAAGTCGCGTACCGAAATGCAGGATCGCTCATATCGCCCGCATACTTTGCACACAACGCTGGCACCTGCGCAGGAAATCATCGTCGTTGAATTGTGTCGACTGCTCTTGCTGCTCTTGGATGACATGCGGGTCATTACTCAGGAGTTCATCAATCCTCATGCTTCTTGGGCTGGCTTGTATCGCTGCTTCTCGCGATATGGGGTGAACACATTTAAAGAGTTGATTCCTGTCGACGAAGTGGAGGCGAAGCCCACAAAGATCTTTAAAAGTGGCGATCCTAGCTATCTGAATATCGACATCAAATCTCTGCCGCAGATGCCGAGTCAAATGCAGCGTAGCGATGTATAAGGCGGCAATAAAAAATGGGGATTCAATCTCTCCTAGCGTAATTGGCTTAAAAAATATCGTGTCACTGCGGCGGCGTCTGTGGTGAACTGCGCTAGGGCTGCATCTATTTCTGTAAATGGGTAAAGCCTAAACCTTGCCACTTCTCCGTCCCTATTGTTTGGCACAAAATTCTTTGGTAGCAGTAGGTTATAAATATATAAGATCTCATCTTGCGTGCCATCCAGTTGTGCAGATGTGCTGCGTATGGTGCCTTGGTAGAGGGCATTTTGCGCGATCCATTGCGGTACACCGGCTTCTTCGGCTAATTCCCTCATCATACAATCCCAGGTAGCCTCACCCGCGCTAATACCACCTGCCGCCAAATTATCTAAGCGATTAGGATCGATGGCTTTGCTGCTGGCCCGTTGGCCTATCCATAGTTCCCCAGCACTGGTGTAGCCATTGATATGCACCGAGCGGCTGGTGAGCCCAAAGCGCCTAAACGCTGCACGCTCTAGCTCAAACAAGGGTTGGCTGAGGTCTAGATCGCCCTGTGGGGTAGAGGCAAATACGCTGTAGTTTTCATCACGCCAGCCTTGGATTAAGCCTGCGGCGCGCATGTCTAGGGCTGCTTTGCCCAGCCTGTGTTCTACTTCTTGGGCGCTAAGCTGGGCGTCTAGCGTAAAGCTATCGTCTGTGATGCTGATGGCTTCGTATTGGGATAAAAACTGCACACTGATGTCTTCTAGCCAGCCTAATGGCAGATCAAGCGCAATAAAACGGCGTAAATGGTTGGTTTGCATCGTGTTTAAAATGTTCCAGCTTCGATATAAAGTTGCACCGCATCGCCTGTGAAATGGGTAATGCCGTACTCTGCGGCATGATGCTGGGCATCGGTGTAAATGCTTTCTACGCAGAGCAAGGGTTGAAATTTGGTTTGCGCCAGCATCTGCGCTTGGCCAGGTTCAGGCAGGCGGGCGCTGATGCGGGATGATTTGCGCTGTAAATTATTGATGCCAAATTGTTGCAAAGCTTGGTCGATATGATCAACGCTATCGTAGATAGTGTCAAAGCCGTGAAAGCGTGGCAAGGGAAAATATTGGTGGCAAAGCCCCACAACGCGATCATCCACAATATCTAAGGCTTCGATATGCAGCACGGCGCTATTGCTTGTCATGCCCAAATGCTGGCAGATATCCTTAGAGGCTGGCTCGGTTTGGCTTTTTAAGATGCGGCTGCGCCCCGCAAGCTGTTGTTTTTGTAAGCTACGCGAAAAGCGTGTGCGTCTACCTAGCTGGTAATCAATGAGCACTTCTTGAACAAAAGTGCCGCGCCCTTGCTCAATCCTGACTAAGCCTTGTGCCTCTATGGCTTACAATGCTCGACGAATCGTGTGGCGATTTACGGCAAAGCGTGTGGCTAGATCGGTTTCATTGGGCAGCCGATCGCGCAAAACTTTATGGCGAATATCGCTTGTAAGAATTAACTCAATTTGTCGCCAAAGGGCGGTGCCAGAATCTCGGTCGAGCATAGGCGTCTAGTTTGTAAGAATAATAAAAGGTATTGTAATGGAAGTGTATTGCATCTAGATGATATTGGGGCAAATTTAGCCTTGGCTGTTTGTGCCAATATTTTTCATTGGCAGGCTTGCGCTACAATTGGGGCTTCTTAGTAAAAGCCCGAATATAAAGGGAGCCAAGAGATGACGACGATACGCCAGCAAGATTTAATCGATAGCATCAGCGATAGCTTGCAATATATTAGCTACTACCACCCTAAAGACTACATCCAAGCCTTAGGCAAAGCTTATGAGAAAGAAGAGTCTCCTGCAGCTAAAGATGCCATTGCGCAAATCCTGACCAATAGCCGCATGTGCGCCGAGGGCCACCGCCCCATTTGCCAAGACACCGGTATCGTCACCTGTTTTGTGCGCGTCGGAATGAAGGTGCAGTGGGACGACGCGACCATGAGTATCACCGATATGATCAACGAAGGGGTGCGCCGTGCTTATCTGCACCCAGATAACAAGCTGCGTGCCTCTATTCTGAAAGACCCCGCAGGTAAGCGCCTGAACACCAAAGACAATACGCCCGCCGTGATCCACTTTGAGATTGTGGAAGGCGATATGGTAGAGATTGATATTGCAGCCAAGGGCGGCGGCTCAGAAAACAAATCTAAATTTGCCATGCTTAATCCATCCGATTCGATTGTGGATTGGGTACTGAAAACCGTGCCGCAAATGGGCGCGGGCTGGTGTCCGCCAGGTATGCTAGGAATTGGTATCGGTGGCACGGCAGAGAAAGCTATGGTGATGGCCAAAGAAGCGCTGATGGAATCTATTGATATCCATGAGCTGATCGAGCGTGGCGCACAAACCCGTGCCGAAGAGCTGCGTATTGAGCTGTACGAAAAAGTAAATGCGCTGGGAATTGGTGCGCAGGGCCTTGGCGGCTTGGCAACGGTACTTGATGTAAAAATCAAAGACTATCCAACTCACGCAGCCAGCCTACCGATCGCCATGATTCCAAACTGTGCCGCCACGCGCCATGTGCACTTTACCTTGGATGGCTCCGGTCCCGCTGTTTTAGAGGTGCCAAAGCTGGAAGACTGGCCAGATGTCACGTGGACACCATCAGCAGAGTCGATTCGGATTGATTTAAACACCGTAACCCGTGAAGACGTTGCTAGCTGGAAGCCAGGCCAAACACTGCTGCTCAACGGCAAAATGCTCACCGGCCGCGATGCCGCGCATAAGCGTATGGTGGAAATGCTCAATAAAGGCGAAAAACTGCCGGTTGATTTTGCTGGCCGCTTTATTTACTACGTTGGCCCCGTAGACCCAGTGCGTGATGAAGTTGTTGGCCCAGCCGGCCCAACTACCGCCACGCGGATGGATAAATTTACTGAGCAGGTACTGGCCGAAACCGGTTTGCTGGGAATGATCGGTAAGGCAGAGCGTGGCCCTGCAGGCTTAGAGGCGATTAAAAAGCATCAATCGGTTTATTTAATGGCCGTTGGCGGTGCTGCTTATCTGGTATCCAAAGCCATCAAGGCCAGCCGCGTAGTGGGCTTTGCTGATCTAGGTATGGAAGCCATTTATGAGTTTGATGTGGTAGATATGCCGGTGACGGTCGCGGTAGATTCACAAGGCGTTTCGGTACACGCCACGGCACCAAAAATCTGGCAGGCTAAAATCGGCAAGATCCCAGTGGTGGGTTAATTGATTTAATCCCAGTAAGGTTTATGCAAAGTAAGCACCTCAAGCGTATGGATACTTGTCTACACGCTTGGGGTGTTCTCACTTGCAAAGATGTAATACAAAATTAGGGCGTGATAGTGGGCACTTTGCGGATTAGCTATTGGGATCCGCCTTATTTCTTCACCCGAGTTTGCGAGCGTAGCTTATAGCTGCTGCCAGGGTGGAGCAGACGGCTAAAGCTAACAAGATGCTTATGTGACCAAGTGCGGCGCAGTACGCGCAGGCAGGGTTCACCTTCGCTGATATTGAGCAGTGCTTGCTCGGCCGCCATAGGAAGCACCGCTTCTACAGTGTGCTCGATGTCAGATAAGGGGCAGCTACGCATTAGATAAGCGTTCGGTGTTTCATTGCTAAAATCTTGCTGCAAGTAATCAGGAGCAAAGGCTGGGTTAACGTAGCGATCTTCAATCTGAATGGCCATCTCGTTTTCAAAATGCACAATGACAGAATGAAATAACTGGGCATCGGTGGCCAGCCCCAGCCAGAGTGCCACTTCTGCCGTGGCCGGTTCGGCGCGCAGCAAGATAATGGCGGCGCGGTAGCTATGCCCACGGCCTTTGATCTCTTCAGCGATATTATTGACATCTAATAGCGGCGATTCAGCTTTGCGCTCGGCCACATAAGTGCCATCCCCTGCAAAGCGGATCAGCACGCCTTCAGAGGCCAAATCACGGACCGCTTTATTCACGGTCATTCTGGATACCCCAAATTGCAGTACCAGCTCGGCTTCGGTAGGAATTTTTGCGCCAGGTAAAAAGCGGCGCTCTTTAATGCCGTCCAGAATAAATTGGCGGATACGTAAGTGAATGGGTCTGTTCATGACCGTATTGTAGCGTTAGCAAGGGCTGAGCAAGCAAAATACTCATGAAAAAGATGAAGCGCTTGCAGATTATGTCCCAGAGTAAAAATTACAATGCAAGTTGTGGCTGCGGGGTGAAGTCACCAGTGCAGTGCCTCGCGTTTCGGCGTGGGGAGCTCAGCCTTAGACGTGTGCCGCTATATGCGTGGCAGGGAAAGTGGCGATTGCTTGGTGGTGTGCATTCCGCTGACCAGTATGGGTCAAGCGGTTGGCATTTTGCATATTGTAGGGCCAGCGGGGCAATTACCAGATGAGGCAGTAAATGCTGCGTGTTACTGCGATTGCCGCCCATGCAGGTATGCGCTTGGGCGTGCTGCGAGTCATGAGCGAATCGCAGCACGCCAGTACCGATCCTTTAACAGGTTTACTGAACCGCAGCAGCTTAGAACCAAGCCACCCGTGTACTGGCTTTACCCGAACCCGCGTGCATTGCCTTTGCGGATATTGATCACTTTAAGCGCTTAAATGATGGTCATGGCCATGATACGGGGGATAGAGCTTTGCGCTTATTTGCCAGAGTGCTGAAAGAAGCATTACATCTTGGCGATATTGTGGGGCGCTTGGGTGGTGAAGAGTTTGTGGTGGTGTATTCAAAATACCGATGAAGCGGGGGCGCTATGTGGCTTAGAAAGGGTTCGTGTTGCCTTGGAGTGTCGAATTGCCATTGCGGGCTTACCTGTATTTACGGCAAGTTTTGGTTTAGCAACGGTGTTTGGCCCCATAGAATTTAATGGGCTGGTGCATAACGCCGATATGGCCTTGCTAGAAGCCAAACGCACTTGGCGTAAGGTGTGTATCGCAGGTAAACCGCAGATGGCTCAGGAGCCCATTGTGCCAGTCGTTGAAGGCACCAAGATTGAAGTCTGCCGCTTGCTAAAGGTGGATGTGCTTAATGTTAAAGAGGATGTGAGCTTGAAAAATGAGTACTAATTGCATGCAAAAAAGTTAATTCATCTCCAGAACCGTGCGCTTTAGTCATATATGGTTTAAGCAGAGTTCCAAGTGAAACCATTCCAATTTTATTTATTAATGCATTTGCAAAGTGAGCTGGTTTATTCTTGCAGGCGTTCGGCATGGGAAAAGTAAACCACCTTTACCTTCTTTATAGAGGATTCCCCATTCTTTAGTAACAGAACGGGGAATCACTAAAAAATAGCGGCTAATGCGATGTTGTTATTTTTTAAGTAAATCCCTAATTTCACGTAATAGCTCTATATCTTCTGGTGTGGCAGCAGGGGTGGCTGGGGTAATTGCTTCTTCACGTTTCATATTATTTAAGCCTTTAATGATTAAAAAAACAGCGAATGTAACAATGATAAAGCTAATCAATATATTGATAAATACGCCGTAATTAAGGGTTACTGCTCCGGCTTTTTGTGCGGCATCTAGTGTTGCATAAGGGGCGGGTGTTTTACCCTCAGAAAGCAACAAATATAAATTAGCAAAATCAACCTTGCCCATTAGCATCGCAATGGGTGGCATGATGATATCTTTAACAAGTGAATCAATAATCTTGCCAAAAGCCGTTCCAATGACAATGCCGACGGCTAAGTCGATTACGTTACCGCGCATTGCAAATTCTTTGAATTCTTTAAACATGCGATACCCCTGTTGCAGAGTGACTAACAATGAAGAGCTTACTTGAAAATATAAATTAAAAAATGCTGATTGGCAGACTTATTAGTGCATTTTTTTATAAGTATAAAGGGTTTGTTACAGAAATGGGGCGTGCTTTCTGAACGCGTGCGTATTGAGTCGTGCGTGCCTAGCCTATATATTTAATTTAATGAGGTAAACCCCCGGCTCTGCCGGGGGACTCACCAAGGTTTGACCTATACGTCGGTCGCTTTGAAACTTCTATCTCGACCAAAAGAAGGAGTTTCAAAGTGAAAGAATATCAAAGT
>JBDKJX010000033.1:0-40837 GCA_039796405.1 Pseudomonadota bacterium | reverse complement strand
GAGACGGGGAAATAGTATGACTACGCCCCGTCTCTTACTCTACTTCCGACCGCGGAAGGTTGGCTCTATTTGGCCGGAATCAAAGATGTATTCACCTGTGAAATCGTCGGTTATGCGATGGGTAGTCGAATGACAAAAGAGTTGGTGAGTGCCGCATTGACGCTGGCCTTGGCGCAAAAGCGACCTAAGGAAGGATTGATTTTGCATTCGGATCGAGGGGGCCAATATTGCTCGCACGACTACCAGCGGCAAGTGGCATTGGCGGGCTTGCGGGGGTCTATGTCACGCAAAGGGAACTGCTATGACAATGCGCCAATGGAAAGTTTTTGGGGCTCATCGAAGAATGAATTGGTTCATCACCGTTGCTACAAAACACGAGTGGTATCGCAGGAAGAAATCACCGAATACATTGAAATATTTTATAACCGAATTCGCCGCCATTCACGTCTGAACGACGAGGCACCGGCGGTATTTGCTAAGCAGTTTGAGCTGGCAAATTAAGAATAAACCCAAAGCGTGGTGTCCGTGATTGACGCAGCCCTCAATTTTTATGCATAAGTTGTGTAGATACTTATGCCCGCAGGGGACTCACTTTCTTGAACGGCCAGAAATCATAGTAAGCAAAGAAGGCCGCCCTGACCAGCACGAAAGCCCCTCAGCTGGGGGCAATCGAGTCGGCGGCAGGCGGGATTGGATGGAATCCTCCTTCCAAGCGATCCCCCGCCCCGCTCGCTTCGGCGTGCTTCAAGGGGTAATTGAAGGCCCGTGCTTTGATCTGCAATATGAATCCAGCTTTTCAAGGCTTGAAAATACTTAGAACACAATCAAAAACAACTTACATCAAAACCTATTTTTCTCCGTAAAACTCCGTGTGCTCTGGAGACGAAGTGGTTCAAGACTAGGGTCTTAAGCCTCTACTCCAAAACATACCCCCCCGGAGCAGCCCCTTGTTGTGGATGGGCGCGGCTGGATAATTTGGGTTTTACTTGCTTGCCACACTGCGGCTTAAGCCACTCTACCCAGTTGGGCCACCACGAACCTGCTACCTTGCTTTGCCGCGCAAGAAAGTCTTCAGCGCTCTCACCCACTTTGGGCACGCCCTGCCAGTAGCTGCGTTTGGATGTTGGGCTAGGTGGATTAACGATGCCGATAATATGGCCGGATGTGGAGAGGGTAAACGTGACATCACCCCCGCTGCGATCAGCCAAGGTGTAAGTTTGCCGCCAAGGTGCAATATGGTCTTCTTCTGCACTCACCATAAACAGCGGCTGTTTGATTTGGCCTAAGTCGATTTTTTGCCCACAAAGCTCTAAGGCATCGGGCTGAACGAGTTTGTTTTTCCAATATAATTCGCGCAAATAGGTGCGGTGCATTTTCATTGGCATACGGGTGGAATCCATATTCCAATATAAAACATCGAATTCACTTGGCGTTTGTCCCAGCAGATAATTATCAACCCAGTAATTCCAAATCAGGCTATTGGAGCGTAGCATTCTGAATGAGGCGGCCATATCTTTGCCATCCAGATAGCCTTTTTTCTCCATCACGCTATCAATAAAATCCAGCCCCTCTTCATCCAGAAAGACTTCGATATCACCGGGGTATTCAAAATCGGTGAGCGTAGTGAGTAAGGTTGCGGAAACAACTGGCACCTTACCCGGCATCTGCCGATTTGCCCAAGCAAGGTAAGTAGCTGCCAGCGTGCCACCTAGGCAGTAACCAAGTAAGTGGACTTGTTCGCTGCCGCTGACTTCTTGCGCCACTTTAATAATTTGCGCCACGCCATCGCTTAGATAATCATCGAAAGCCACATCGCGCATGCTGCTATCGGGGTTTTTCCAGCTGGTGATAAATACCGAGAAGCCTTGGTCAACCAGATACTTCACCAAGCTTTTTTTCTCGTTAATATCGAGGATGTAATACTTATTAATCCATGGCGAGACCAGCACCAGCGGCACGCTATGCACCGTAGGCGTAGTCGCTTCGTAATGCAGCACTTCGAGCAAACGCCCGCGATACACCACCGAGCCCACAGTTGTCGCCAGATTTTCCCCGACTTTAAACGCGTTCATATCGGTCATGCTGATATCGCCACGCGCTTTGTCTTCTTTAAAGTTTTTATAGCCTGCAACGAGGCTTTCACCCTTAGTACTTAATGCCTTAGCAATCGCCACAGGATTTGTCAGCAAAAAGTTAGTTGGGGCGGCTGCATTCAGCACTTGCCTCAGCCAAAATGCACTGCGGTTACGCTCGTGCTCGCCCATATCCGGCGTGGCATACAGCGTGTCTTGTAGCCAATGTGTATTGAGCAAATACCATTCTTTAATGCCATCCCAATAAGGGCTGTCGCTCCAGATTGGGTCGGCAAAGCGCACGTCTTCTGGGTGAGGTGGGAAAACATCGCTATCTGCCTCGCCCCAGAAACGCCGAGTCATAAAGTTTTGCCACTTCGTTACATCATTCACATAACGAAACAAGACATTGGATAAGGCGTGCGGATTTTGTAGCCATGCTTGCTGCGCTTTGACGGAACTTGCCATCAAGCCAAAGGGATCGGTCGACTGTCTTAACTTATGCTGTAAATCGGCGTAGCGCTTTGATTGTTCAGTAAAAAACGTTAACTCAGACATTGCCATCCCCTTGAGATCGTTCCTCTAGCTTAGGTTGCGCTGCAGCAGAACTCAATGAGTAAGATCAAAGAGCCTGCTGTTTTTTAAGCTAAAAGTACGGACTCGCATGCTTTGATGAAAGCAGTCCTTCGCCAGTCTGACGGATCTAGGCCCATACAAAGAACAACAACACCCAAGCCCAGCCATATAAAGCCAAGCCCAAGCCAGCCAAGCTCAACGCGCCCAAGCGTGGCAACCATTGCATCGTGCGCTGGCTAGCCAAACGCCAAAATAATCTAAGCGACCAGAGTAAGGCCAGACTCAAAAGCACCGCGCGGGCAGCAGGTGCCCATGCCGTTGCCACGCCTTCATGCTTCAGTAAATTAACCGTCAGCGCCGACAGGCCTAAAAAAACACCACAAGCCGCGGCGGGGATAAAGGATTGCGTCAGTTTATGCACGCTTAAAGCATCACGCTTAGGCAACATCCAATCAGCCAGTTTTAAGCACAGATAAAGACTACCGCCCAGAAACAACATGCTACAGCCGATATAGGCCACGATCAGGCCACCATCTAGCCAAGAGAAGCTATCGTTCACCTCGGGGTAATGCGTCAGAATCCACCAAGGCGCGTTGTCTTGCAGCGGCCAGAAGATATCGCGGTTCACCAGCCACTCGGCCATCATCTGCTTGGCGTCCACCAGCCACGGACTAGCCGTCCACTGAAAAGCACCCACCGCTAGCCCCATCAGGCCAAATAAAATCAGCACAGTTTCCCAGCCACTGCCTTTGGCGACTTGGGTGATCTCGGCTTCAGGCGAGCGCACACTCAGGGCAATTGCGCCGCGATAATCACTGCAACGCCCGCACATATGGCATTCAGTTGCGCCCTGCATATTGCGCATAGGCACCAAAGGCGCACAGTTAACTGGAATCACCTTCTGCTGCGGCGCTTTCCAAGCATCCACGTCCACCCTGTAATGCCAAGGAGCTAGCTTTGCCAGCAAATTGAATACGCCGTTCACAGGGCATAGATAGCGGCACCACACCCGCTTGCTGCGCCCATACCAATAGCCTACGCCCACCGCCGCCACGGTTGAGCCACCAAGAACCAGCATCGCTGCCAGCGGATATTGATAAACACTCAGCAGCTGGCCGTAGACGGTGGTACAGGCGAAAGCCACAAAGGGCCAACCCTGCCAGCGCATCCAGCGAGGAATCGGATGATTGCGCCCGCGCTCACTCGCCCATTCTGTCAGCATTCCTTCTGGGCAGAACCAGCCACACCAGACGCGGCCCATCAGCAGCATGGAGATCAGTACAAACGGCCACCAGATTCCCCAAAATGCAAACTGCGCAAAGATCACCAGATGATTAAAAACCCGCGCGCTTTCATCAGGCAGGCTGACCAAAGTAGGAATAATCAGCAGAAATAAATAAAAGAAAACCACCACCCATTGCAGCTTGCGCAGCCAATGAGCGTGGTCCCGTAAAAAATTGCCGAATTGAGCGGTACGCTCGTTCATAATATTCATTATGTTTTTGCCGTTGAATTTATGAGTATTGAGGCGCGCAATGACCCCCCTTTATTTCGACCATCATTGCACAGGGCTATTTGCCCCCCTGAAAACGCGCCGAGAGAGGAACAAGCGGGGCGGGGTTTCGGCGAGGATGTCTGAGCGAGCGAAGCGAGTGAGTCCCGCAGCCGCCGACTCGATTGTCCGCAGCGAAGGGGTTTCGCGTTTGTGGGGTCGCCTTCTTTGGCTTCGTTTCTTGGCGAAGCAAGAAAGGAAGGTCCAGCGGGACGCCCGCACCGAAATACCGTGCCAAAGGCACTACACCGATTGCCCCGTACGACTCACGCGGCGCAGCAAGTAGGTGGTGGCAATCCAATAGCCACTCCAAATCACCAGCAAAGATAAAGCCGGGTGCGAGCGGTAACCGGCAAAATCGGCCAGCAATTTACCGATACCCATACTTTCATCTAGCCAAGCCGAGCTATCCCAAAGCGGATCAATCATCGCAGGCAAAACATCCATGCCAATCAAATGCTCTACGCCGGAGTTCAACATTGCACCAGCCAAGAGCAGCAACAAAATTTCGGTCACCTTAAAAAACCAGCGCCAGGAAATGTATTTACCGCCCAATTGCAAAAGCTGAAACGTTGCCAACGCCGCTACAAAGCCACCTAAACCCGCCAACGCTAAGGATCCGCCATTGCTACTGCCTGCTACGCTGCCATATAAAAACACCACGGTTTCACTGCCTTCACGCGCCACAGCGAGGGCCACCAAAAACAGCAAACCCCACCAGTTTTTCTCTGCCGCATTACTGGCAAGGCCACCTTCTAATTCACGCTTAAGACTGCGACCATTTTTACGCATCCACACCACCATCTGCACAATCAGCGCAGCGGCTACGAGCGGCATTGCGGCCTGAAAATACTCCTGTGCCGTATCATCCAGCCAGCTAGAAACGCCCAATAAAGTCAGCGCCAGCAAGCCCGACAACACAAAACCTAGGCCCACACCGCCCCAGAGATAAGCCATACCACGCTGGCCAGCTACCGGATTGGCGCGCAACCAAGCGTATAAAATCCCCACTACCAGCAGCGCCTCTACGCTTTCACGCCAGACAATAAATGCGACTTGTTCCATAGTCTTTAACCTTTAAAAATTGCAACAACATATAAGACAAAAACCTAAATCTTGAACCACGGAGGACACAGAGAACACGGAGTTTCACGGAGAAAGACAGGCTTTGAATTAAGACGTTTTTTTAAGGTTTTGAGCATCCTCAACCCCTTAAGTAACCTCTAGTTTTACCTCTATCGTGACATAGGGCTTTACCCCCCCTTGAAGCACGCCGAAGCGAGGAACAAGCGGGGCGGGATTTCGGCAAGGGAGCGAGGATCGAGCCAATCCCGCCCGCCGCCGACCCGATTGTCCGCAGCGGAGGGGCCTTCGTGCTGGTCGGGGCGGCCTTCTTTGCTTACTATTCTTGGCCGTTCAAGAAAGTGAGTCCCCGCGGGGATCCCGCACCTAAATCAACGTGCCGAAGGCACTAAAATAAAGCCCCCTTACTTCACCACAATCACACCCCGTGCCTGCGGGTGGAAATCATCAAAGAAGATATATTCGCCAGCCGATGCGCCTTGAATCACCACAAAAGATTCCACGCCGGGGGCGAGGACTTTTTCTTTACGCAGCGGCAAGCTTTCAAATTCGGCAGGTGACTTACCCTTATTCACTAAAATCAGCTTGAATTTGGTTTTGGCTGGTGCCTCAATGCGCGTTGGCGTGACCTTGCCATCGTTTAGCTCCACCCTAAAAGTCAGCAAATCATCGGCACTCGCCATCAGGCTGCATGTACTTAACAAAGCCACCACAATACGTCGCATCAAAAACTCCATTCAATAGACCAACAACATTTAAGCCGCAAGAAAGCACAAAGCCCCCAGCCAGCAGCCTGTTGAACTGAGTATCAGTCGGCTGCAAAGCTGAGGGCTTTGAGTCAGGCGATATTAATAACCGCCCTTCTTGCCGGTTCCGGCATAAGTAAATTCATAGTTTAAATCGAAAGCCTTAAACCAAGGTGCTACGCCGGTTTCCTTATCCACATGACGGCCAAAGTGCGCGTGAGGGTTTTCTGATGGTGGCAAAATGGTGTATTTCAGTTTGTACTTACCTGGGCCTTCCAGCTTGATATTGTCGCCATAATGCGGGCCGTCGCTCGCTACCATGGCCATAAAATCACCCTTGATGACATTCTTGCTGCCCACTTTTTGCAGCTCGTATTTAATTAATAAATACGGCATCCATTCGCCTTCACCAAAGCCATTAGGATTACCTTTGGCTGCGTGAATATCGGCCTCAAGGTGGATATCCGAAGCTTCCGCCTTACGCATCATGCCATCCGGTTCCATTTTGACCGGCTGCAGATAAACTGCCGCCAGCTCCATACCATTTTTAATCGTTGGCTTACCAATTGGATACTCTGCAGCGTAGGCTTGAGCAGACAGCGCGAGCGCAATCGCGGGGACCAGATATTTCATAAACACACCTTTATACTAAGGAAAAACAACGAAATATGTCGTATTCATCCTTGAATACGAACAACTATCAATCTTATTCCTATTGCACTAACTTAAAAAGGTTCTATTTACGATGTAAGCGAGTAACTACGTTTTTTTGATCTAAATCAAAAAACGCACAGCGATTACAGGCCGGTAACACCCCGTAATCGCTGTGCTAAATAAATACACGGGGCGGGAGTATCCGATATTTATTTAAGCCAAACCCGCCTTAAGCATGGCATCTGCCTGACTCAGCCTTTCCACCGTCCCCACATCCAGCCACAACCCAGAGAATGACTCCGCCTGTAACTGAGACTTTTCCATGCTACGCATAAACGAAGGAAGCAATGCTGCGGCTTGTCCTGCCGCGATATCTGCAAAAAATGCTGGGTGATAAACCGCCACGCCTGCAAAGGTCATGGCCTGATCGCCCTCTTCGCACAGCGTTGCCTTACCATGGTTACTCATCGCTAAGTCACGGCCAGTAGGGTAATCCGCTTTTTTTACCATGACTAAATGCCCTAGGTTTTCACCCAAATTTTGAGCAATCGTTGGCAACCTAGCAAAATCATAGTCAGTAAAAATATCACCATTGATCACGGCAAACGGCTCATCCCCCAATAGCGGCAAAGCCTTGGCAATGCCGCCCGCTGTTTCCAGCGCGGTTTCTTCGGCTGAATACCGGATATTTACGCCGTAGCTGCTACCGTCACCTAAGCGCTCTTCTATCATGGCCCCCAGCCAAGCGAGGTTGATCACTACATCGATAATCCCAGCCTCAGCAAGACGGCGTAAATGCCAGCCAATTAATGGCGTACCGCCGACTTCTAACAGGGGCTTAGGGCAGGTATCGGTGAGCGGGCGCATGCGCTCGCCGCGCCCTGCAGCAAGAATCATGGCCTTCATCAGAAGGTGAATCCGCTTGCTACAGGCTCGCCGTGCAAATTAAGCAGTAAGCGGCCCAGCGGCGTTAGCTCGCTGTAACGCAGGCAAACTTTGCGTACATATTCAAACACGCGAGGGATATCCGCCTGATACTGCTCTTTACCATCACGCGCTTTTAGTCTAGCAAACAAGCCCAGAATTTTGAGGTGGCGCTGTAAGCCTTGCCATTCAAAGGCGCGGTAAAAATCGCCAAAATCTTCGTGCACCGGCAGGCCGGCAGCACGGGCTTGCTCCCAGTAGCGAATAGCCAAATCGAGCACAAAGCTCTCATCCCAAGCGAGATAAGCGTCTTTCAGTAGCGAAACTAAATCGTAAGTAATAGGGCCAAGTACCGCATCCTGAAAATCAATCAGACGCAGCGCAGCGTCTTGCACCATTAAATTTCTGGAATGAAAATCGCGGTGCATAAATAAGGTTGGTTGACTCAGGTTGTTCGCCACAATCAGTGCACAGCTGCGCTCCCAAACCGCCAAATCCTTGCCTTCCAGCACCACGCCATACTGATGGCCAAAATACCATTCACGGCAAATATCCATTTCGCGTTGCATAAACGCACCATCAAATGGGGCCAATCCGGAGCGAGGCGTGTTGACCTGCATTTTCACCAGTAGCGCAATCGCTTGGCGGTAATAATTGGCGGCATTATCCGCATCGATCAAACTGGCCAGCGTTTGAGAGCCCAAGTCCTCCAGCAGTACCCAGCCTTGTTCTAGGTTTTGCGCCAGCACAGCAGGCACCGGCAAACCAGCAGTGGCAAGGCGTTGCTGCTGTTGCAAGAAAGGCTGGCAATCAAAAACATCGGGCAAAGCATCCATAATAATCAGGCTGCGATCACTAAAAACAGCGCGCCAATAAAAGCGAACGCTCGCGTCAACCGCGGCCGTTTCTAAGGAAATCGGAGCCTCGCCAATGGTTTCGGTCAACCAGAAATTGAGTGAATCTGTTCTAGTCATAGTCGTAAGTGCCAGCAATGCAGTAGAATCTGCAGATTCTATCAGCTCCTGATGGCCGCATGTCCGCGCCCCACATACCATTTCATTTTCGTCTTACCGTTATCGCCACGGCACTCTATTGTGCAATGGCGCATTCGGCCGAGCCTCTGCCTATTCAAGTCGAGGCCGACAACGTCGTCGGCACAGCCCAAGGGCAGACTGAGGCCAAAGGCAATGTTCAACTCCACCGAGGCGATCTTGATGTAAATGCTGAATGGGCTAAATTCGATCAAAAGACCAATCGCGTCACTGCGGGCGATCAAGTCAAAATGACGCGCCAAGGGGACGTACTAAAAGGTAATCAGCTCGATTACTTGCTTGATAGCAAGCATGGCTCGCTAACCCAGCCTGATTATGCAATGGCGCAAGGCTTAGGCCGTGGTGATGCCGTAAAATTACTATTTGAAGGCGACGATAAATATCGTTTATCAGATGGCCGTTTTACCACTTGCCAACCTGGCGATAATGCGTGGTTTTTACACGCGAATGAGCTAGAGCTGGATTACACCACCAATAAGGGCGTTGCCCACAATGCGTGGTTGGAATTCAAAGGCGCGCCGATTATGTATATGCCGTGGATGAATTTTCCACTCAATAGCAATCGGCAAACCGGCTTTTTAGCGCCCTCATTCAGCACCAATAACCGCAATGGTTTTGAATTCAGCACGCCTTTTTATTGGAATATCGCGCCCAATTACGATTTCACGCTCACGCCGCGCTATATGTCGCGCCGTGGGGTGATGCTGGGCGGCGATTTCCGCTATATGCAGCCTGATTACGCTGGCACATTAAAAGTGGAAGGGCTGAGCAGTGATGCCGTCTCCGGCTCTGATCGCAGCAGTATTGTATTTCAGCACCAGCAAGCGCTAACTGATCGCCTGACACTGAGTTTAAATGTACAAAAAGTATCAGATAACGATTACTTTAATGATTTTGGTGACCGGTTAAGTGTAGCCTCTCAAACCAATCTACCGCGTGAAGCCGTGCTGAGTTATCGCGGCGACAACTGGCAGGCGTTTGGTCGCTGGCAGCGTTTCCAAACCATCCAAAGCACCACAAATCCAGTAGAGGAGCCTTACGCCCGCGTGCCACAAGTAGGGTTTTCGGCCAATCCGGAGTGGATACCTAACCTGCAGCTTAGTATTTCAGGGGAAGCCACCGAGTTTAATCACCCCACCAAAATCAATGGCACCCGCGTTTGGGCCAAGCCTGAAGTAAGCATGCCGTTTAATAACTCCTATGGATTTATTAAACCCAAGGTCAGCGTGCACGCATCAAGTTATCAATTACGCGCCAATGGCGGCAATCAACTCGACAGTACAGAAAACCGCGTTGTGCCAATTTTTAGCGTTGATAGCGGCTTGTATTTTGAAAAAGAAAGCCAACTATGGGGCGAGGACTACACGCAAACCTTAGAGCCGCGCGCTTACTATGCCTACGTGCCTTATAGGGACCAATCTAAGCTCCCTAACTTTGATTCGGCCATTACTGATTTTTCATTTGCGCAGATGTTTTCGGAAAACCAGTTCTCTGGCAACGATCGCATTAACGATGCAAATCAACTGACTTTAGCCGTTTCATCTCGGCTCTATGAATCCTCCACAGGGATTGAGCGTATTCGAGCCACCATTGGCCAGCGTTTTTATTTTACCGATCAAAAAGTCACCTTAGATGCGCCAGGCCGGCTAAATGAGACGACCACCTCAAATTTATTACTTTCGGTAAGCGGCCAAGTTTGGCGTGATTTTATGGTGGGTTATAGCCTGCAATACAATGCCAAAGACGATCGCACGATTCGCTCCGATGTGAATTTTGGCTGGAGCCCTGGGGCTTTCCGTGCTCTAAATATGCGCTATATACTCAATAGTAATAGCAATATTGAGCAACTGGATTTCTCCGGCCAATGGCCACTTGGGGGAGGATGGTATGCCATTGGCCGTGCCAACTATTCCCTACGTGACAACAAGGCTTTGGAAACTCTAGGCGGAGTTGAATATAATGCGGGCTGCTGGGCCTTACGTTTTGCTGCCCAACGCTACATTACCAATGACGGCACGTTCAACACCAACTTCTTTGCCCTACTCGAATTGGGCGGGCTAGGTGGTTTAGGCAGCAATCCAATCGATGTGCTTCGCCAAACTATTCCCGGTTACACCGATACCTACAGCAAGGTTTACTGATTATATGAAGCTGCGCCACGTTTCCCGCGCCTTAGCGCTCGTTGCCCTGATTGGCACCGCCCATATTGCCTCGGCATCCATTCAAACCATTGACCGTATTGTTGCCGTGGTCAATAAAAGTGCGATTACCCAGCAAGAATTAGATGCGCGGATTAGCAGCATTCAAAAAAACATGGCCAGCCAACAAATAACGCCACCCTCGCCTAGTGTGCTGAAACAGCAGGTTTTAGATCGGATGATTCTGGAGCTGGTACAAGTTCAATACGCCGACCAAATCGGCATTCGTATTGATGATAGCCAACTAGAACGTGCAATTGGCCGTATGGCTGAGCAAAACAAAATGTCCTTGCCCCAGTTTCGTGAAACGCTGGCCAAGCAAGGCATAAGCTGGAAATCATTCCGCGAAGATATTCGCCGTGAAATCACCCTGAGCCGCTTAAGAGAGCGCGAAATCGATAACCGTATTGTTATCGGTGACAGCGAAATCGACGAATACCTCAAACTGAATCACGGCAAAGAGCAGCAAGAATTTCGCTTAGCGCATATTTTGATTCCGCTGCCAGAAAACGCGAGCCCTGAGCAAATTGCCGCCAAGCGCACCCGTGCACTCGCTGCAGTCAAAGAAATTGAATCAGGTAACGACTTTGCCTCCATCGCGGCGGTTTACTCCAGCGCGCCGGACGCCACCAGTGGTGGTAACTTAGGCTGGCGCGCGGCGGGCTCACTGCCTCCTGCCTTTACGCAGCTACTCGAAAAACTAAAACCAGGTGAAATCACTGATTTGGTACGCAGCCCAGGCGGCTTTCATATTGTAAAGCTGCTCGAAAAGCGCAGCCAAGAGCAAAAAACGATTGTCGAGCAAACACACGCGCGGCATATCTTGATCCGCACCAATGAACTCGTTTCTGAAAACGATGCACGCCAGCGCCTAAACCAACTAGTAGATCGCCTAAAAAATGGCAGCAAGTTTGAAGAGCTCGCCCGCCTCTATTCCGATGATGGCAGCGCCAGCAAGGGCGGCGATTTAGGCTGGCTCACCCCTGGCGAAACCGTGCCAGAATTTGAAAGCGCGATGAATGCACTCAAGCCCAATGAAACCAGTGGCGTGATTCAATCCCCGTTTGGCTTGCATATCATTCAAGTGCTGGAACGCCGCTCTAAAGACATGACCGTAGAGCGTGAGCGTTTCCGCGTGCGGAATGAATTAAAACAGCGCAAGAGCGAAGAACAATTTGAAGACTGGATCCGCCAGCAGCGCGACCGTGCCTTTGTGGATCTTCGTTTAAAGGATGAGTAAGCCCTTACGCATTGCCATTACCAGCGGCGAGCCCGCTGGTATTGGCCCAGAAATTTCCGCCATGCTGGCAGCAGGTGCGCCACTTGCTTGCCAGCTGGTGATTCTTTGCGATAAAGGTCTACTCCAGCAGAGAGCAAATCAGTGCCAAATCGCCGCCAACTGGCCAGATTACTCGCCAGATAGCAAGGCAGCCGTCTGCGTTTTACACATTTCACTGAGCACGCAATGCCATGTGGGCCAGCTCAATGCGGGTAATGCCCGCTATGTGCTGGATATTTTGGATAGAGCCAGTGCTGGCTGCCTAAGCGGTGAATTTGCCGCGATGGTGACAGCCCCTATCCACAAAGGGGTGATCAACGAAGGCGCGGCCTTGGGGCGTTTTTTCTATGGCCATACCGAATACCTTGCAGAGCTAAGCAACACCCCCAAAGTGGTGATGATGTTGGCCTGTAGCGAAATGCGCGTGGCACTCGCCACCACGCATTTACCGCTTAAAGACGTGGCCGCCGCCATCACCGCCGAATCGCTCAGCACCACATTGCGTATTTTACATAGCGATCTACAAACTAAATTTGGCATCGCTAAGCCGCGTATTATTGTGGCGGGGCTCAATCCACATGCGGGTGAATCTGGGCATTTAGGCATGGAAGAGATAGAAATCATCTCTCCAGTATTGGAAGCGCTAAGGCTTGAGGGCATGACGCTAATCGGGCCATTACCCGCAGATACCCTATTTAATCGTAATATCCTCGCCTCTGGCGATGCCGTGCTGGCGATGTACCACGATCAAGGGCTACCCGTACTCAAATACGCGAGCTTTGGGTCTGGCATCAATATCACTCTTGGCCTACCGATAATTCGTACCTCAGTCGATCACGGCACGGCCCTGGATCTGGCAGGCAAAGGCAGCGCCGATGCAGGCAGCTTGCTCGCCGCCACCCAATTGGCAATCGAGCTGGCAACAGCCCGCCAACGCTGATTATTTTATAAGGCGGCTAAAATCGCCCCTTCTTGTTTTTTACTTCGGCGGCTTATCCCGCCAAACCCACCAAACTATGCGTTCACGTTTTATGATTTGAGCGCTGCTGGAAATAATTAATGGCTTCTTCACATATTCCCCGTAAACGTTTCGGGCAAAATTTTTTACAAGACCAAAGCGTAATCAACGACATCATCAACTCCGTTAGCCCAAAAAAAGGCGATGTGCTGGTTGAGATTGGCCCCGGCCTTGCCGCACTCACCATGCCGCTAATGGATCGCACCGATACCCTGCATGTAGTAGAGATCGACCGCGATATCGTGGCGCATTTATCTGAGAAATTCTCCCCAGAAAAACTCGTTATCCACAATGTGGATGCGCTGAACTTTGACTTTGGTGCTTTAGCGGCAGAAATCGCCCCTGGTAGCAAAATCCGCCTGATCGGCAACTTGCCTTACAATATTTCCACCCCGCTGCTGTTTCATCTGGCTAGCTTTGGTGAATCTATTTTTGACATGCATTTTATGTTGCAAAAAGAAGTCGTTGATCGCATGGTGACAGAGCCTTCCACCTCCGACTACGGCCGCCTTAGCATTATGTTGCAGTACCGTTTTAATATGGAACGCGTATTCGACGTACCACCAGAAGCCTTCTTCCCGCCGCCCAAAGTTGATTCATCCATCGTGCGTATGGTGCCTTGGGCTGAGCTGCCAAGTATGGCTAGCAGCTATGCGCACCTGCAAAAATTGGTGGCGCAAAGCTTTGGTCAGCGCCGAAAAACCCTGCGCAACAACGTAAAAGGCATTGCCACCGATGCCGAGCTAGAAGCCCTTGCGATTCCCCCAGGCTGCCGCCCTGAAAACGTGACGCTTGCGCAATACGTAGCGCTCAGCAACTACCTAGTTGCAGCGGGCCGATAAATTGTAGGGCGAGTTTCACTCGCCCCAAACATCGGCCTAGCAGCCTGTCGGACTTAAGCGATCGTAGCGAGGGAAAGACCGGTTTGAGACAGATTTCGTGGGTTTTTGAGGCGAATAGCTGGCTATTCAACGAGAAAATGCGTGAAATATGGCCAAATCCGGCTTTTCCGTAGTAGATCAGTCTTAAGTCCGACAGGCTGCTAGGGTTTCCCCGCCTAGCCAACACCACCTCATATTTAACAGAATCAGGCCTCTTGTCATGACCCAATCCAAGCCGATGATCAAATTTAATCATGTAAATAAATGGTATGGCCGTGACCACCACGTGCTCAAAGATATCAGTCTTGAAGTTAAACAAGGCGAGGTCGTTGTGGTTTGCGGCCCATCTGGCTCGGGTAAATCCACCCTTATTCGCACCATCAACCAGCTAGAGCCCATCAACGATGGTGAAATCTGGATTGGCGAGGTGCAAGTCACCAGCCCTAAAACCGATATCAATAAGCTACGTGCTGAAGTCGGATTTGTATTTCAGCACTTTAATCTCTACCCACATTTATCCGTGCTAGAAAACATCACGCTTGCTCCTATTCAAGTAAAAGGCATGAGTAAAGCTGACGCCGAAGCACAGGCACTCACCCTGCTCGAACGCGTGGGCCTTTCGGATAAAAAACACGCCTATCCATCTAATTTATCGGGTGGGCAGCAGCAGCGGGTGGCAATTGCCCGTGGCCTCGCCATGAACCCCAAAGTCATGCTGTTTGACGAGCCTACCTCTGCGCTTGATCCAGAAATGATCGGTGAAGTGTTGCAAGTGATGAAAACTTTGGCCGAATCTGGCATGACGATGATGGTGGTGACCCACGAAATGGGCTTTGCCCGCGAAGTGGCCGACCGCGTATTATTCCTTGATCAAGGCATCGTTCTAGAAGATGCTCATCCAGAAACCTTCTTTACCAATCCGCAGCACGACAGGGCTAAGCAATTTCTGCGTCAGATTTTAGCGCCTATGCAGCAGTAATATTTTTAAGTCATAATAAAAGCGGCCCCATGTGGGCCGTTTTGTTTGAAACACTAGGGAGTATCCCCACAGGTCATATTCTTTCAGCATGCCTATACTGAAACCAATACAGATCCCCCGCTATTGATGGAGAACACTCATGAAGAAATTGTTGCTTGTTTTGGCTGTAGCTACTCTTTTTACCGCAACAGCGCAAGCTGAAGAATTAACCGGTACTTTAAAAAAGATTAAAGAAACAAAAACGTTGGTGCTAGGCCATCGCGACTCATCCATTCCCTTCTCCTATCTAGACAATAGCCAACGCCCAATTGGGTACTCGGTTGAAGTAGCAAATCACATTGCAGAAGCCATCAAGAAAAAACTCAATATGCCATTTATTGAAGTTCGCTATAACCTAGTGACTTCACAAACCCGTATTCCATTAGTACAAAATGGTACGGTTGATTTGGAATGTGGCTCCACAACTAATAATGTAGAACGCCAAAAGCAAGTTGCATTCTCTAACGGGATTTTTGAAATTGGTACGCGCTTACTAACCAATAAAAAATCCGGCATTAAAGAATTCACTGATTTGGCGGGTAAGAATGTGGTAACCACCGCAGGTACTACTTCAGAACGTCTAATTAAAAAGATGAATGAAGAAAAGAAAATGAATATGAATATCATCAGTGCTAAGGATCACGGTGAATCCTTCCTGATGCTGGAATCAAACCGTGCAGCGGCCTTTATGATGGACGATGCGCTATTGGCAGGTGAAATTGCTAAAGCAAAATCACCAACAGATTGGGCGATTGTTGGCACCGCCCAATCTAATGAAATCTATGGCTGCATGCTGCGTAAAGAAGATCCACAGTTTAAAAAACTGGTTGATGAATCCATCGTTGATCTTTATAAGAGCGGCCGAATCAAAGCCGTTTATGCGCGCTGGTTTACCCAACCCATTCCGCCAAAAAACTTAAATCTTAATTTCCCGATGAGCGAAGATCTGAAGAAATTGATCGCTAGCCCAACAGATAAATCCGCAGAACAGATGTAAAAGGCTGGTTTTATTTAGCCAAAAACATCAGGGAGGCTTCAGGGCCTCCCTGATTCCTTCGGAGACAGCGTATGAATTACAACTGGGATTGGGGCGTTTTTTTTAAGCCCACCGGTATCGGTAGTGAAGTTTATTTAGATTGGTTTGTTTCTGGTCTTGGCTGGACACTTGCACTGGCTTTATCCGCGTGGATTATTGCGCTGATTTTAGGCACGATAATGGGAGTGGCACGCACGCTGCCAAATCGCTGGGTTTCTGGTATTGCCAGTGCCTATGTAGAGCTATTCCGTAATATTCCGCTACTTGTGCAATTGTTTATTTGGTATTTCTTAGTGCCAGATTTTCTACCTGAATCACTGCAAATTTGGTTTAAACAAGATATCAAACCATCCACATCCGCCTTTATTAGCGTGGTTGTTTGCTTAGGCTTATTTACCTCGGCACGGGTTTGTGAGCAGGTTCGCACCGGCATTCAAGCACTCCCTAAAGGGCAAGTTAATGCAGGGTATGCACTGGGTTTAAATATTGCTCAGACTTATCGCCATGTGCTATTGCCACAGGCTTTCCGAATTATTATTCCGCCGCTCACCTCTGAATTTCTAAATGTATTTAAAAATTCATCCGTTGCCTCTTTAATTGGGCTTATGGAATTACTGGCACAAACCAAACAAACCGCCGAATTCACGGCTAATTTGTTTGAAGCCTTTACCCTTGCCACCATTATTTATTTCACGCTCAATATGAGCTTGATGGTGTTTATGCGCTGGGTAGAAAAGAAAACCAGCGTACCTGGCCTAATGTCGCTGGGAGGAAAATAAAATGGATTTATCAAATATCGTTCCAGCCCTGCCAGGCCTTATTGAAGGCATGATCCTCACGCTAGAGCTGCTGTTTTTTGCAGTATTAGGTGGCGTGGCCCTAGGTACTATGCTGGCATTGGCGCGTATGTCGAGTAATCCAGTTTTATCCAAACTGGCTGGTTTTTATGTTAATTATTTCCGTTCCATCCCACTCCTTCTGGTTATCACTTGGTTTTACTTTATGGTGCCCTTTATTATTGGCTGGATGACTGGAAGGCCCACGCCAATTGGTGCGTTTACCTCCTGCTTAATCGCCTTTATGATGTTTGAAGCCGCTTATTACTGCGAAATTGTACGGGCAGGGATTCAATCGATATCAAAAGGCCAAGCCAATGCAGCCTACGCCTTAGGAATGAATTACAGCCAAGCAATGCGCTTAATTATTTTGCCGCAAGCATTTCGCAAAATGATGCCCTTGCTGTTAATGCAAAGCATTATCTTGTTTCAAGATACATCCTTGGTTTATGCCGTAGGCCTGATGGATTTTCTCAATACCGCCCGCTCTAAAGGCGATATTGTTGGCCAGCCGCATGAATTCTTACTACTTGCTGGTGCGGTTTACTTCCTGATTAGCTTTAGTGCATCCATGATTGTGAAGCGTTTGCAGAAAAAACTTGCCGTATGATTACCGGTAAAACGGTAGCGTTACCCATACACTCGCTGACGCCATGCTTCAGCACCGTTTGCAAAAGAGGTTAGCAGTATGATTTCAATTCAGAACGTTAATAAATGGTACGGTAGCTTTCAAGTACTGACCGACTGCAGCACCGAAGTAAAGAAAGGTGAAGTCATTGTAGTTTGTGGGCCATCTGGCTCAGGCAAATCTACACTCATTAAATGCGTTAATGGCTTGGAGCCATTTCAGTCAGGCAAGATTCTGATTGGCGACACCTCCGTGGGTGATCCTAAAACTGATTTACCAAAATTACGCTCTAAAGTGGGCATGGTTTTTCAAAACTTTGAGCTGTTCCCGCACTTATCCATCACAGACAACCTCTGCCTTGCTCAGCAACGCGTACTCGGCCGCAGCATGGATGAAGCGATGGAAAAAGGCCTAAAACTGCTTGATCGCGTTGGCCTCAAAGCCCAAGCCAATAAATATCCAGGCCAACTTTCTGGTGGCCAGCAGCAGCGCGTAGCCATCGCCCGCGCGCTCGCGATGGACCCGATCGCCATGCTGTTTGATGAGCCCACCTCCGCACTTGACCCTGAAATGGTCAATGAAGTGCTTGATGTGATGGTAGAGCTGGCTCAAGAAGGGATGACCATGATGTGCGTAACCCACGAAATGGGCTTTGCCCGTAAAGTGGCCACACGGGTGATCTTTATGGACCAAGGCCATATCGTAGAAGACGCCAGCAAGGACGAATTTTTCAACCAAACCCGCTCCGAGCGCGCACAGCAATTCTTATCCAAGATTTTGCAGCACTAAGCGCAGCTTGCTCCGATCAACGCCACGCTCTATGCGTGGCTTTTTTTTTGCCTATGCATCAAACACCCCCACGGGCGTGGGGAAGACCCGTCTCAAGTCCCAGGGATGGACCTTGGCGCGGAAACACCCCCACGGGCGTGGGGAAGACGCTTGCAACCTTCAAATTCTTGGATAATATCCAGAAACACCCCCACGGGCGTGGGGAAGACCAGAGGTAATTCGCTATCCGTATCACAGCATTAGAAACACCCCCACGGGCGTGGGGAAGACCTAATGCTTACGAGAAGACCCAACTACCAGATAGAAACACCCCCACGGGCGTGGGGAAGACGACTGGATCAGGCTAATGGCCTCAGCAGACACAGAAACACCCCCACGGGCGTGGGGAAGACCGTGCTCGTGAAGCAGAACGAAAGGCGCGTGAGGAAACACCCCCACGGGCGTGGGGAAGACCGTGCTCGTGAAGCAGAACGAAAGGCGCGTGAGGAAACACCCCCACGGGCGTGGGGAAGACTTTCCAATGTAGACGTTTTCATGTCTAACTTGGGAAACACCCCCACGGGCGTGGGGAAGACTAGTTCTCCATTAATGTAACAGTGCCCTTTGAAGAAACACCCCCACGGGCGTGGGGAAGACGCAGCAAGTCATCAGTTAATCGCGCCTGCTTGAGAAACACCCCCACGGGCGTGGGGAAGACCCAAATGGGTGTGCGGCCAGTGAAACTATTATTGAAACACCCCCACGGACGTGGGGAAGACCCTACATATTGTAAAAGAACACCATAAAAGCACAAGCAGTTGTGTTTTCTGGTTTACAAAAAAAAGGTGCTTCTCATACCAAACATCTCTAAGGCCCTGAACCTGTCGACATTTGCTTCTCGATCACCAATTGCAAACCAGAAATCTCGGTCAGATTGCGTTTGGTGTCCCCAAGGCCACTGATCTCGTAGCCGGGTGTTTCTGGGATGCGGCGAAACACCATTAAGCCGCTTTCCGGCGGGCAATGGTTGTACAAGTAATCCACCACTTTTTTGGCAACATTGTCTTTTACCCCCGAGATAAAAACATTGGGCCGTGGCTCGATAAACCATAGTTTCATGCGCCCGCGCACGGCTGGCGGTAGGTCATTGGCGATCACTACTAGCATTTTTTATCCCCAGTACACTTTCTATATCTTGCCCCACTTTTCCCAGCAGATCCGCTTCAATCACCCTGAGCCGAAATGCCGTCGAGACTTGATGTTTGTTGTAGCGCCCTGCCATGGCAAGGGTCAGTGAGAAAGCCAAATCAATACAAAGGTGCTCTTTGTATAAATCGGCTAAATCGTAAACAAAGGGCAAGGGGCTGCCAGAATGGATAAAACCCATATGTGGTGAATAGCCCATGCTATGTACGGCGGAACATAAAATACCGTACAGCGCGGCATTGCAGGCCGTCAGCACTTGATTGGTGATATCGCCCATTTCAAACTTACCCGGCGTATAGCTGCGGCCCTTCCAGCCCACGCCATATTCTTGGCCTTTTTGCTCGTACAACTGGCGAACTCGGTAGCCTTCCATGCCCATCATTTCTTTCAAACTTTTACCGGCTAAATCTGCACTAGGGAAACGCTTGGCAAACATGCGCCGTGCAACTTCCAGTGATTTTTTAGCATCGGCAGACAGCTTCATCTGCTCGCGCAAATTACGCGTGTCTGAGGTGGGCGCTTGGCCGTGGGCATAAAACAATAGGCTGTCTTCCCCTACCCAGCACACACTGCAATTGGCTGCGGCAATCACTTTTACGGCTTCATGGGTAATGCTGGTGCCCGGCCCCAGCAACAGGCAATTAAGTGTGGCAATGGGTAGGCGAATCACATTGGCGTCGCTATCTATCCATTTGACGCTGGCATCGTCGATTTCCAAACGCCCGCGCTCAAGGTAGATAAAGGGGTATTTATCTTTGACCAGCGGTAAAGTATCGCGGGTTACCTTGATCAGCAGGCGTTTAGCAGGCGCTTTAGCTTCTGTGATTTCATCGGACATGAATCAAGCTCACTTGCCGATCACGGTAGCGTTTGTCCGCGCCAAATTGCACCGGTACATCGTTCAGCGTAAACACTTCATCCGCCTCGCCATCGGCCACCGCACCATGCAATACCCTAAAATCTTCACGCCGATTTTTGGCTTGAGCGATCTCTTCAGCTTGGGCCAGTGCCTGCATTTCATCATCAAAGCAACCACGATAAATAAAATCAGTCGGCACGCAGTTTTTACGCCCTAAATACACATCCCAAGTCGGCGCTTGCAAGGCTTGGCAGATCTGCTCGGCCCGATGCTCTGGCACTTCCAGCAGCACGGCAAAAGCGGCGTCTTGCAAATAGTAGCGGTAGGTCATTTTGGCCCCGCCCCCTACGGCCTTCTTACCTTCACTGGTTTTAGGGATTAACAAGCTGGCCCACGGGTCTTGATCGTCATAGCCACTGCCCACCATATGAAAATCCCGCAGCAACGGCTCACGCGCTTGCCGCTGCTCGCCCTTGCTGCGCACAAAAGAAAGCACCGTTTGATTGAGATCGACAAATTCCGCCAACAGCGCACACTGCTCGCCACCCGCACCAAGGGCGGAACAAAGCAGGCCCAAGATGCCTGATTTGGTGGGAAAGGCCAGCGTATCGCGGCGGCCAAATTTGGAGTCTGCTCCCCAAGATTGCAGGGGCGCTTCTAGCCAGAGTAAGAGCGTGGGATTAGGCATGGGCTGGCGCTTCATCCTCTGTGGCGTGTTGTTTCAGTGCGCCAATCAGATCATCGACACTCAAATCAGCATCTTGCGAATAAGTGTATTCCGCGACTTTGCCAAACAAGCTGCCATGCAGTTTTTCTTGTTTTGCCAAGTATTGAGTCATTTCCTCGATACTGTTGTTGATAAAACCACCGCCGGCTTCCGCTTTAACCGGCGTTTCAAAGGGCACTTGCAGGCGCTGGCCTTTACGCACCAAGACTTTGGCAAAAGCCCAAGGCGATGCGCCCGATTGAGTGGTTTGTCTGGCCGCAGGCACGGCAATAAACAAGGCTTTGGTAAACTGCTCAACCGCCTCAGGTAAAGATTGCCCTGCCAAGGTTTGATGAAGCTGGCCTAAATCCAGACTGACATAGCGGTAATACGTGGCGGAGTTAAATTCTAAGCTGCCCATATGGGCCGAGCCTGGCACAGTGGCTAAATCATCCAGCGCGGTAAAAAACTCGACTTCATTACTGACTTTGTGGGTAGAAATGGCATGCGCGAATGAGGCGGCGGCTTCGACGTTTAAGTCTGCGGCTTGGGCGACCATACGGCCAAACAGGGCAATATCAATGCCATCTAAAGCAGGGTTAAGCGCTTTTTTGGCGACTTTATGCACTTCTTTATCTTTTAATTTTTTTTCATCAAAAGCTAATTCTTGTGCATACGCGGCAAAAGCCTGTGCTTCGGTCAGGGTAAAAAACAACAGGGTATCTTTACTCAGGTAAGAAGCCATTGTTTCACCGCAACCATTTGCCAGCTCCTCCGCCGCACCTAAATCAACACACGCTTTAGCGATGGTTGCGGCGACATGCTTGGTACGAAGCCCTAACTTAGCGCCAAACTCTTGCATCGCCATGCGTACCGGACGCTTCCACGCTTGTGAGCTGACGCGCGCGCGCTGCACCCCGCCGACCATGGCGGTTTTAGGCGCACCCACATCATCCCGATTCAGACAAGTGACTGGGAACGATTGCAAAATGTGAAATTCGATACGCAGATTTTTAAAAGAATTGATCATTAGATTGAGTCCTGAAAGTCGATTGTTTTTAAAATGGAATTAAGAATTTGCTCATTATTAACGTCCCATCTCCGAAAAACCGTCATTCCCGCATGCCTTTGGCGGGAATCCAGCAGCGCGGCTGGTTCCCCGATAAAAACACTCGGGGATGACGATTTGCCATATTGGAAAATTATTTCGCGCCATATCCTAAATACTGTTTAACGGCACAATTTGCAGCAAGCCAAAACCAAATGCCCGGCCTCGGCCAATACCCTGAGTGAAGCTTTTAATAAATTGCTCTCTATCAATGACACTTAGTTCACCTTTGAGCGTGGCACTGCCGTGAGTGATGGTTTGACCTGATTTTTCAAAGCGCTGCACGCTGCATTGCTCAACTTGCAATGTTTCCATCGGCACGCTAAAGCCCCAAGCGGCGCTGGCTCTTTGCATAAACCAAGCTGCAATCTCTTCTCGGCCACGCACCGCCACTATTTTTCGGCTTTGATTGTCGCGCTGGGTCGGGTTAATAGTGATTTGGAAGGCGTAATGCGGATGCTGCAAAAAATAGGCATATAGCGGCTTGGTGACGACTTCGCCAAACTGCGGCGTTTGATGGGGTTTACGGTTAGATAACAGCAAAATTTGCCGAACATTAAAATCACCGCCTTGATCCGCGTAGATAATTCCGCTTGGTACGCTGCTGTTTTTTTCAGCGTCGGTGCGAACGTCTTCAAATAGGCCGTATACCACTTTATGCAGGGCATAAGCGTCTTTTACTTGCAGGGTTTTAATATCGCTACGGCTTAATTTCAGCACGCTGGCGTAGGCCACAGGTTCTTTTAAAACAGAGGGCTCTTTACTCATCCTGGCCGCCTTTGCCATAAAAGCTTTGTGCCCAGCGGGCTTTAATTCGCGTTTGACTATCTTCGTGGCTAAACCACAGTAAATCATCCAATAAACGCGCGTAATCCAGCCCCCCATTGCCTTTGGCTTCAATCAGGCTAAAGAGCGGTCGCAAAATACGGCAAGCTTCTGGCACGCTATCGCAGCCTAATAAGCGGCGTAACTTTGCTTTGGCTTGGTCGCTGTCTTTACCCTCCTCATAGCAACGGGCAATGGCCGTGCCGATATTTACCGTGCCATTACTTTCAATTTTGGCGCGGGCAATGGCGGCAGCAATAGCGGCATAGGGTAAACGTTGATTTTCATATTCCAAATTGATTTTGAAACCCGCTAAAACTTCCCAGCTTTGATATTCCGTCGCAGGGTTATCTGCCCGTTTAAGCGCGGCACGCAAGCCGTTATCAGCCTGGCAACGGCTGATGATGTAATCCACAAAGGCGGCACCTTTACTGATTTGTGGAATTACTGGTGCTTGAATTTCTGAACTCATCATCGCTCCTGATTGATGTTTTTTAGATAAAGGCCAAGATTAGGCCGATGCTTAGCCCATGCATCGAGCTGGCGAGCAGTGGCATTAGGGCAATAACTGTCGTAGGCTTTGTGGGCAAATTTGGAAAAGAATATAAGGCGCATATCACGCGCCTCTGCTGCACTATCACAAGCATTGACTAAAGCTTGAAATTGCCGCTCGCAAAGCTGCCAAAAGAGATTACTAGCTAAAGCCGCTTGGCCTTTGGCTTCCATATTCTGGCTTTTGAAAAAGCCAAGCGTTGAGCCGTAAATGATTTTAGATAGCTTGTCCAGCTCATCCATTTCTAATTGCAAATTGGCAAACCAATCATCACCCAGCATTTCGCAATTAAGCTGAATTAACGATTCGACAAAATCATCGGAGCCTGAAACATATTGCTCCCCAGCATTACTACTGACCCGCAAGCCGCCAGACCAAATGCCTAATGTTGCAAGCCGCTTGCTTGCTCTGGCCATCGTCAGTTTCAGTTGATAACAGTCAGCCCCACGGCCTTGCGATGAAAAGAAACTCAATAAGGCAGTGAGCTGCCGCCAAGGACGTTTTTCTGGATCTGCCCAGAGTGCTTTTATCTCTTTTCCCGAGCGATCAGTAGAAATGCTCGGATCAAACATGCCTTCTTTATATCCGGCATGGGCAATCCCTTCGGAATAATGCAAGCCCTGCTCGGCTAATAAACAATATCGGGAAAGCGGTAATAAGCGCCCCATTAAGCTTGATTTAAGTGTTTGCGCAACTGGGCAGTTTTCGCCCAATGGCATTTGCTGCCAAGGGGCGATGCCTAAGCCTGTTGGGTAAATACCCATATCGCTAATATCTTGCTGGGTAAATAAATTCAACCACAGGGTTTCTTGCAAAGAAGCACCTTGCAAAAAATTATGCAGGAATCCTAGAAAGCCAATTGAGGCACTCGGCCTTCCGGTTGAGGCCTTGCCTTTATCATTAGACTTACCTTGGTAGCCACTCGATAACACCACTGAATTATCCGTTTTCTTGCCTCCCAAGCCAAAGCCCATCAATTGCACAATCAATAAGGCTTTATCTGCATCACTTAGATTCTTTTCAACTTGGGATTGAGTGAGGACGGTGGTGTTACCCGTTGAAACTTCGGCCAATACCGCGCCAAAATTCTGGATCGCCGCTGTTTTAATCGCAGACATCTGTAAAAAAGGCGCTTCGCCATATAAATAAAATTGCTCATGCCATTGATCTAAATACTGTAAGCATTTATCCGCCAGACCATCAGACCGCAAAGCCAACCAAGCCTCATCATCCTCAGGCGTCACAGCTGCTTGGGCAATGGCTAATAATAATTTAGTAATGGCAATTTTTTGCACTGGATTGCCGCCCAATGCGCGATAGTGGGACGAGCTAAAGAGTTGCTTTAGGCTCACTCTGCCCACATCCACAATGGGAATCCATGGCTCATCAATGAGGTTGAAGCGGTTTTCAGTGGCCATATTGCATCTGTCCTTTTTCTAGCTGGTGTTATTTTTTATTTAGCAATTGCTTTGATAGCCCATTTTTGCATCGTATCGAAGCGTGTACTTATCATTGGCCACGCCCGCTTGCAGCGATTTCACAGCACCACTTTCATCCACTAAAGCCACACGTAATGAATTACTTTCTTCGTATTCCGCCCTACCTAAATAAAAATAATCATTCAGCCATTCAATTTGTTTTTTATTAACGGCATTGGGGGCAAGGTAATCGGCTACATTCAAGGTGTTTTGTATCAAAATTGCAGTTAATTGCCGCCATTCAGGCAAAAATCGACCATTATGTGGAAGCCATATTTTTTCTTTATTCATCAGTGTCAGCCATGAGCCGTTTTTTTCTAATTGATAGGCTCGAATCAATAACACCTCAGTCGTTTCTAATTCGCTATGGCGGGTTTGGGCGGTTTCTTCTGCCTGAGTCGTGCCTGCTTTGGATAAGCCCAATAAGGCCAGCCTTTCCAACTTGCTACGTACCATAAGCACTTGCTGCAAGTGCTTGGCCATCTGCTCAGTTTCAGGCTGGCTGATATAAGTCGCTTCTATCAGTGCACGGATTTGCGATGGCAACTTAACTTCGCTGATGTCCTGCCACACCGCCAAGCTACGGCACAAGACATAAGAGGCGTAAACCATGGCCGATGGGCCAAAAGCCTCTTTAGGCGAGGCAATCGCAGCGGCTAAATCGGGCGCAATAATCCATGCTTCACACTGGGCGGACGAAGGGCGAATGGTGCTGCTATGCCGCCACAATCGCCCTAAACGTTGCAACAACATATCGGTGGGGGCAATGCGGCTCACTAAGAAATCGGCATCAATATCTAGCGATTGCTCTAACACCTGCGTGCCGACCAAAATCCGCCCTTGCTGGCCGCGCCATGCCGCACCTTCTTTGCCAAACGCACTGACCCAAACGGCTTCATTGGCCGCGCGATCCGCCTTGATAAAGCGAGAATGTAATAGGCCACAGACCACGGGTGCATCCAGATTTTCAGCCCGCGCCGCTAACACTTTATAAATGGCTTGCGCTTCGTTGACGGTGTTTTCTATCCACAAAACTTGCTGGCCTTGCTCGGCACGCAGTAAGGCTTCTTCAATCGCGCTGACCTCTGCAGCATGACCAATGGCGACCATTGAATCGGGCATTGCTGCCACTTTAATTTCTCTCAATTCGCCAAGTTTGGGCTGTGCGGTAATCAGCGGATAAGGCTTATTGCCAGCAGTGGCGGTGGCGCTCATTCCTAGTAAGGTTTCACACCGCTCTTGAGTCAGCGTGGCACTCAAAATAATCACTGTGCAATGTAGATCGCGCAGCGCTTTAACCAATTCATCTAAAATCGTGCCGGTAAAGCTGTCATAGGCATGCACTTCATCCAAAATCACCACTTTGCCCACCAAACCAAAAGTGCGCACAAAGCCATGTTTTACATTCATGACTGCCATTAAGGCTTGATCAACCGTGCCTACGGCAAACGGCGCTAAAATGCCGCGCTTCCCTTGGGCAAACCAAGCTCCACCGGGGTTGCCTTCCTCACCCATGATTTGCTTCAGCCATGCATGGCCATGCACCAGCAGGGCTTTTTTATGCGGTGATGCATCGTCTAAAATCTGCACGAGGAACTGATTCACCCGTTCATGAATTTTGTCGGAGGTGAGCTGAGTGGGCAGGGCAAAGTAAATGCCGGTGGCGAGGTTTTTTTCTAATAATTGGTAAGCCGCAAACAGCGCCGCCTCGGTTTTACCTAAGCCCATGGGCGCTTCTAAGACATACACCCCGGGCTGATTGACGGCTTCAATCAACTTGATTTGTGTCTCTTTTGGCTCAAAAGGAAAAATATCACTGAAACGTAAATTGGTTTTGATTTTTGGCGCAATAAAACCCGCTTCATCCAGCGCTTGTTCAATATGACTTTTCCAGTCACTCGCTGGATCTTCAAACAAAGCCCCTGAGCCAATCCAATCGGCTACCGTGGTCAAGCCCGCCAATACCCTTGCCTGCAATGGGTTTTGCACCACAGGGAAATCAACACCTAAAGCTTGTTTCAGTTGGGCTAGTAATTCAAGACGCTGGGTATTCCATACGGGGCCTCCAAAAACTTCGCTACCCGCCTGATACAGCGCCAAATTAGGCGAAAAGCCATGATGCTGGCCGAGAATATCTGCGGTGTATTTGCCTGAGTGTGCCGCAGCGACGGTGGCTTGGCTTACTCCAGCGTGACCTCCCCATAACTTTTCTTTCTCAAAACCTTTCGCTGTTTCTGTATTGAGCAGCGTAAAGATTTCAGCATCGGTTTGCGTCAGTGCCCGATAAATTTTCATCTGAAAAGTCGGGCTGACTTTACCAATATCATGAGCCGCCGCAATCAACTCGGAGCCCGCGGGAAATAACGCGAGCTGCAGCCAGTCCGGCATTCGTTGCATGATGGCGCGTGCGACTTCACCGACAATTTGGCAATGGCTAAACACCACTCGCCCTGCCTCAACCGAGTTGCCTGGCATTCTGCGCGATTTAGCGAGGCACTTAGGAAGCGGGATCGGCGGTTGCTCTGGCAATGCCGTGGTTTTTTGCTTATGACGACCCAGCATTTTTTCAGACCTCAACTAAAACCCAGTGACTTTCTTATTTGTTTTTTTAATCCATAGCTTAAATGAGTATATCTAATTACAAAAGTCATAGATAAACCTTTCACCCCAAAAAAGGCAATAAATACCAAGGAGGTATACAATCCCGCCTTTACAAGGTGCTCAACACGAGTGAAACGGGAAACAGGTTCAAATCCTGTGCTGCCCCTGCAACGGTAAGCAAGCGTAAATACACCCACGGCCACTGTCTGCATAAGATGGGAAGGCGGTGTATTGATCTGTCGGTTTTTCCAAATCGATAGCGACTCTTGCAAGCCCGGAGACCGGCCTTAGACCTTTGCTGACACTCAGCCAAGGCAACCAACGCGCGGCAGGGTGCACGAAGCGGGTGAGATTCATCGCGCTTTGGCCGTGCATCATCTCCTGCTCCCCCTGCTGTAATCATTCGCCACACAGCGGGTGTAGCAATCAGGAGAGAGTAAATGTTATTCCGTATCGCCCCTTTAACCATTTTAATTGCCAGCATCTGTGCGCAGGCTGAGACCATTCAACTACCCGCCGTTGTTACTACCGCAGCCCGCTTGCCGCAAGCCGCCAAAGAAGTCATCGGCGATGTAACCGTCATTGATCAAAAAGCCATTGAAACAGCTGGTGCAATCAGCCTGCCAGAATTACTCGCTCGCCAGCCCGGTGTACAAATCACCAGCAATGGTGGCGCTGGAAAAAGTAGCAGCATATTTATCCGCGGCAATAACGCAAACCACACGCTGGTGCTGATTGATGGCGTTCGCTTTGGTTCTGCCACACTAGGAACAGCAGCGCTTCAGCACTTACCACTGGCACAAGTTGATCGTATTGAAATTCTGCGCGGCCCAGCGGCCAGCATGTATGGCTCAGACGCGATTGGTGGCGTTATCCAGATTTTAACCAAGCAAGGCCAGAAAGGTTTTCATCCTAGCGTTGAAATTGGCTATGGCAGCAATAATACGGTGGATGCCAATGCCGGTATTTCTGGCGGCAACGAAGATACCCGCTATAACTTGAGCGTGGCGCACTTCAAAACTGATGGGATTAATCTTTCAAGCAATCCTAAGAGCTCCAGCTTTAATGCGGATAAAGATGGCTACGAAAACAATAGCGTGGCTTTATCTGTAAGACACAAAATCAATGAAGAGAATGAATTAGGTGCCAGCCTGCTGCAGGCATGGGGCAAAAATCAGTACGACAGCTCAGTCAGCGATGCCAATGACAGACCTTTGGCACAAAGCTATGACTACCGAGAAGAAAGCAAAAATGGCAGCGCTAATATTTGGACTAAAAATCAGTTCATGCCCAATTGGAGCAGCCAGCTAAAATTTGGCTATAGCGTTGATGACAGTAAAAACATCACACCTAAAGCCTTTAACGACTACACAGATAAAACATCAAAAATCCAGACCACCCAAACCCAATGGTCATGGATAAATGATTTTGATACCCGTGCAGGTACATTCCAGCTGGGCGCAGAAACTTTAGAGCAAAAAGTAAGCGCCGATCAAAAATACGATCAAGATCAGCGCCGGATCAACAGCGTGCAAGCCGGCTATTTGGGCCGTTTTAATATTTTTTCTATGCAACTAAATGCGCGTAGCGATGATAACTCTCTGCTGGGGCGTAAAAACACCGGCAGCGCCGCCTTTGCTTTAGAGCTAGCCGAGGCTTGGCAAGTAGGTACCAGCTTTGGTACTGCATTTAAAGCGCCAACCTTTAATGACCTATATTCGCCAAACTCGGGCAACCCAAATCTATTGCCTGAAGAATCAATCAATAAAGAAATATTTGTGCGCTTTAATGGTAAAGAACTCAGCTCATCTTTAACTGTGTACAAAAATCGTGTCTCAAACTTAATTCAATGGGCTCAACCAGCGCCTTCAGCCCATTGGATTCCTAGCAATGTGGCACAGGCGGAAATGCAAGGCGTAACCCTGGCTACAGATTGGAAAGCAAACGGCATTCTGGCAGGATTTAGCTACGATTACCTTAATGGCAGCGATGAATCAAATGGCGCAAATCAAGGCAATGAATTAGCTCGCCGTGCCAAGTATTCTGGTCAAGTCTATGCAGGCATCACTCTGGATGCCTGGACGCTACGCGCCGAAGTACAGGCGCAAAGCAAGCGCTTTGATGATGCTGCCAATAAGAAAGAATTAGCAGGCTACGCCCTGACTAATCTATCTGCTAACTGGCAAATCAATTCAGAATGGTCGATGCAAGCCCGTGTTAACAATGTATTTGACACTGAATACGAGCTGGCAAAGGATTACGCCACGCAGGGCCGTAATGCCATGCTTAATTTGCGCTGGCAGCAATGAGCACCGATCCTACTGGGGCGCTTGGCGCTGGCAGGCCAATGACCGAGCTCATATTAGGCGGAGCACGGAGCGGCAAAAGCAGCTACGCGCTGGCTAAAGCGCTGGCCCATGACGGGCCGGTGTTTTGGCTAGCAACCGCTCAGGCATTTGATGCGGAGATGCGGGATCGCATCCTGCAGCACAAGGCCGAGCGCCCCGCGCATTGGCAAACGCTGGAAGCGCCATTGCAACTCGCCACGGCACTCGCACAAAGCCAAGATCAATTTTGTGTGATCGATTGCCTCACGCTGTGGGTTTCTAACTGGCTTTGTCTGGATGATCTGGCAGGCTGGGCGCAAGAAAAACAGGCCTTTATCGCAGCAGCAGCGGCACACCGCGGCACGCTGTTATTGGTGAGTAATGAAGTCGGCTTTGGCATCGTTCCTGATAATGCCTTAGCCAGATTATTCCGCGATGAGGCTGGCCGCTTGCATCAGGATATCGCCAAGCAAGCTGCAAACGTTACGCTGGTGGTCGCCGGAATCCCTATGCCGGTGAAGCGCAGCGGATGTTGAATCTAAGCCCAACTCACTGGCTACTCGCCTTCATCCTTGGCCTGCTGCTGGAGCTTTGCCTGGGCGAGCCTAAGCGCTTTCATCCGCTGGTGGGCTTTGGCTGGCTGGCGTCCTCGCTGGAGCGACGCTTTAATCTGGCCCATCTTTCGCAAATAGCAGGCCAATCCAATTGGCACAATATCTTGCGTGGCGCGCTGGCGTGGCTCTTACTGATAGGCGCATCTCTGGCCGCCTTTGCCTTACTAAAACATTTTATTGGCTGGTGGGCCGACGCTTTGGCACTGTGGTTTGCCCTTGGCGCACGCAGCCTGTTTGAGCATGTTCGGGCCATCGCCAGGCCATTAAGCACTGGAGACTTGGTAGCGGCACGGCTGGCCCTTAGCCGCATTGTCAGCCGCAATTGCACAGAATTAGACGACACAGGCATTGCCAAAGCGGGCCTTGAATCCACCTTAGAAAACGGCGCAGATGCGATTTTTGCCAGCCTATTTTTCTTTGCACTGTTTGGTGGCTACGGCGTGCTACTGCACCGGCTGGCTAATACGCTGGACGCCATGTGGGGCTATAAAACCGTGCGTTTATTTCACTTTGGCCGCATTGCCGCAAGGGCCGACGATGTACTCAACTTTATCCCCGCCCGCCTCACCGCACTCAGCTACACCCTACTCGGCCACTGCCGCAGCGCGTTTTCCTGCTGGCAAAACCAAGCACCACTTTGGGATAGCCCCAATGCCGGCCCCGTAATGGCAAGCGGCGCAGGCGCTTTGCAAGTTTCTTTGGGCGGCGAGGCGACGTATCACGGCGAAATCCATTCCCGCCCAGAACTGGGCTGCGGCCCCGTGCCAACCGCCCATGATTTGCAGCGCGGTATTGTGCTGGTACAAAATGGCCCTGTGGATCGCTCTTTTATTAGGAGGCTCATTATGGATGCTGTAAATCAGCCCCAACACGGCGGCGATCTCCAGCGTGCAGTATCTGCATATGGCGGAGATTTAGCCGACTGGATCGACTGCTCCAGCGGCATTGCCCCTTGGGCCTATCCCCTGCCTGCCGTGCCCGATCACATCTGGCAACGCCTGCCCGACCAAGATCACGCCCTACTGCTTGCGGCACAAAACTATTACGGCTGCGAGCACCTGCTGGCCCTGGCTGGCAGCCAAGTTGGCATCGCCCTGCTGCCCAAACTACGCCCCGCTTGCCGCGTGGCCATCATCAGCCCCACCTATGCTGAGCATCATTGGCAATGGCAGCAGGCTGGGCATGAGGTCATCGCCATTACTTCAAAGCAGGTTGATAAATATTTAGAAAGCCGCAGCATTGATGTGCTGATCGTGGTCAATCCTAACAACCCCAGCGGCCAGCACCTTAGCGCCTCAACCCTACTTTCTTGGCATGAAAAACTGGTTTTACACGGCGGCTGGATGATTGTGGACGAAGCCTTTGCCGATTGCGCTCCCGCAGCCAGCCTGCTGCCACATGCAGGCAAAGCGGGGCTGATTATTCTACGCTCCATCGGTAAATTCTTTGGCCTAGCGGGCATTCGTCTGGGCTTTATCGCCTGCGAAAAGCAGCTTTTAGAAGAGATAAAACAAGCACTCGGCCCCTGGCATATCAGCGGCCCGGCGCAATGGGCAGGGCAAATTGCCTTAAGCGATAAAGCTTGGCAAGCCGCGCAGCAACAGCGCCTACTCGCTAATCAGGAGTCGATGATAGACACGCTTAGCGAGGCAGGTTTAGCCCCCAGCGGCAGCCTGCCCCTACTGCACTGGTGCCCGACGCCTAACGCCAAAGCACTGCATAGCCAACTCGCCAAACAAAAAATATGGTGCCGCCTGTTCGATCAAAACAATCACCAGGGTCTGCGCTTTGGGCCGGTGGCAGAACATCAGCAGGCGCAATTTAAAACCCGGCTGATAGCGGCGCTAAGCAATCCAACGATGGTTTTGTAGGGCGGGTGAAACCCGCCGCCACTCACGCGGCACGCGAAAAAAGGATTTGAACATGAACACCCCCGCAAGAATCGCCTGTCTTTCCAGCGAAACTGTTGATGTTTTATATGCACTTGGCCAACAGCATCGTATCGCGGGCATTAGCGCTTTTTCGCGCCACCCGGAAGGCGTAACCAAGCAGCACCCGATTATTTGTGGCTTCTCCAGCGCCAAAGTCGAGAAAATCCTCGCAGTAAAGCCTGATCTGGTATTGGCTTATTCCAGCCTGCAAAGCGAGATGGTGAAAGAATGCGTATTGGCCGGTTTGGAAGTGCACTTTTTCAACCAGAAAAGCCTGGCAGGTATTTTTAATATGATCGCTACGCTGGGCCGCTTGCTCGATTGCCAGCCAGCCGCCACGGCACTCATTGCCGATTTACAGGCTCAAATCGACGCCGCCAGCGCCAAAGCCGCCAGCTTCAAATCGCGGCCTAAAGTCTATTTTGAAGAATGGCACGACCCGCTCTACACCGGCATCCGCTGGGTTTCTGAGCTCATCGAGATTGCCGGTGGCGACGATATTTTTAGCGAGCTATCTCACGCAACGCGCGCTAAAGATCGCACCGTTAGCCCTGAGCAAGTTATTGCCGCCCAGCCTGATATCATCATCGGCAGCTGGTGTGGCCAGCCCTTCGATGCCGATGCCGTGCGTGCAAGACCAAACTGGCAATCCATACCCGCCATTGCAAACAATCAACTATTCGAAATAGCCAGCCACGACCTCCTCGTCCCCGGCATCGCCGCGATTCGGGATGGCTTAGGGCAAATCCAAAAAATCATTGCTGATTGGCAGTTACACACAAAACCTAAATCTTGAAACACGGAGACCACAGAGAACACGGAGTTTCACGGAGAAAACCAAGGTTTTAATACTTTTAAACCCAGCGTTACCCAGATTCAGATCGAAACTCATTGCGCGGGACTTAAAAATCCCCTTGAAGCACGCCGAAACGAGGAATAAGCGGATCGGGGTTTCGGAAAAGGGGTAGCGAGGCAGCGAGCGAGCAGCCTTTTTCGCCGAGCCGATTATCCGCAGTGAGGGGCCTTCGTGCTGGTCGGGGCGGCCTTCTTTGCTTACTTTCTTGGCCGTTCAAGAAAGTGAGTCCCGCGCGGGGGACTCCCGCACCAAAATCATCGTGCCGAAGGCACTATAAAAAGATATTTTTGACTTTAAGTCAGCGAATTACTGGAGCATCACCATGACCATCAACACCGAACGTAATGCCCGCCACGCCGCCCGTATGGCGCGTAAAAAAGCCGTTATCGACGCGCATATTGCCGAAGCCAATATCGACACCGGCATCATGATTCTGCTCACCGGCAATGGCAAAGGTAAATCGTCCTCCGCCTTTGGCATGGTGGCACGCGCCATCGGCCACGGGCTGAAAGTAGGCGTAGTGCAGTTTATTAAAAACCGCACCGATACCGGCGAAGAAGCCCTGCTCGGCAAGCATTGCGAATGGCATGTGATGGGCGATGGCTTTACTTGGGAAACGCAGAATTTTGACGCTGACAAACTCAAATCTGAAGCGGCTTGGGCCGTGGCTGCCCGCATGCTGAACGATGCCAGCTACGATGTCGTTATTTTAGATGAGCTGACCTACTGCCTCAGCTACAAATATCTAGATAAAGACATCATTCTTAAAGACCTAGAGTCCCGCCCAGAAATGCAACACGTCGTTGTCACAGGCCGCGCCGCAGTGCAAGAGCTACACGATATTGCCGACACCGTTACCGTGCTGGGCGATGAAAAACACGCATATAAAGCCGGTATCAGAGCGCAAAAGGGTTTGGAATGGTAAGCGCCGCTACTCTGCTGATTGCAGCGCCTTCTTCGGGCAGCGGCAAAACCACCATCACGGCCGCCTTGGCTTGGCATCATCGCCGCTTGGGTCGCAAGGTGCGGGTATTTAAATGCGGGCCGGATTTCCTCGACCCACTCATACTCAGCTACGCCAGTGGCGCTCCGGTTGATAATCTGGATTTATGGATGGTGGGCGAGGATTTATGTCGCCAGATGCTGGCCGATGCGGCGCAAGACGCCGATGTGATTTTGATTGAAGCGGTGATGGGCCTGTTTGATGGCGAGCCTTCCGCTGCCGAGCTGGCTACCCGATTAGGTCTGCCGGTGCTGGCGATTATCGACGCCAGCGCCATGGCGCAAACCTTTGGCGCGTTGGCTTTCGGGCTGGCGCACTATAAAAGCGACCTGCCGTTTTATGGCGTGCTGGCAAATAAAGTAGCAGGCGATCGTCACGCACAAATGTTGCAAGAATCCGCGAAACCTGAGCATTGGCAAGGCTGGCTAGGCAAGCATGAAGCACTACCTGAGCGCCATTTGGGCCTCGTGCTGCCGAATAAAATTCCCGATTTGGCGCAAAAACTCGACGCATTGGCCGATGCCTTAGCCAGCCAGCCGATTGCGGCCTTGCCGCTAGTCATTGATTACAGCAGCTCAGCACGCCCAGCATTAGCGCCGCTGCTTGCAGGCAAACGCATCGCCATCGCTCGCGACGCTGCCTTTTGCTTTATTTACCCAGCCAATTTAACTTGCCTGAGCGAAATGGATGCCGAGCTGGTGTTTTTCTCCCCGCTTGCCCATGAAGCCCTGCCGGATGCCGACGCGCTCTACCTGCCCGGTGGCTATCCAGAACTGCACGCAGCAACACTCGCGGCTCATCCAAGCATCGCCGCCGATTTACGCCACTGGTTAGCAGCCGATAAACCGGTATTTGCAGAATGCGGCGGCATGCTGGCGCTTTGCGAATTGTTAACCCTCAACGATGGCACCTCACATAAAATGTGGGGCGTTTTAGATGCCACAGCGACCATGCAAAAACGCCTTTCAGCCCTCGGCATGCAAGCCTTCGACTTAGGCGCGGGGGAGCTACGCGGCCACACTTTTCACTACTCAACATTAGAAAGCACACTGCAGCCGCTGGCCCATGCCACACCTTGCCGCCTTGGCAGCCAAGGTGAAGCAATCTATCGCCAAGGCAGCCTCACCGCCAGCTATGTGCATGCATGGATGATGAGTAACCCCGCTGCCAGCGCGGCTCTTTTCGGAACTACTGCATGAAACACATCCGCTATGCGGCTTTTGTCAGCCTACTACTAGCCCATGCCGCCATCGCCAGCGTTAGTGTAAAAGACGACCGTGGTCAGGAAATAACCTTAGCCAAACCCGCGCAACGCATCATTAGCCTGGCCCCGCACGCCACCGAAGACTTGTTTGCCATCGGCGCAGGCAAGCTCATTGTCGGCGCGGTGAGTTACAGCGACTACCCGCCAGACGCGAATAAAATTGAGCGTATTGGCGGCTATAACGGCTTTGATCTGGAACGCATCCGCGCCTTAAAGCCCGATCTAATCGTGGCATGGCAAAGTGGCAACCCCGCCAAGCAACTGGCCCAGATCGAAACATTGGGCCTGCCGGTTTTTTATACCTTTTCTAAAAAACTAGAAGACGTTCCCACGGTGATGGAACGTTTAGGCGTATTAACGGCCAAAGAGGGCGAAGCTCAGACGGCAGCAAGTAAATACCGCAGCAGCCTTGCCGCACTAGAGAAAAAATACGCGGGCAGAAAGCCAATCCGTGTTTTTTATCAGGTATGGGACAGGCCCTTGATGACAATTAACCGCGAGCAAATCATCTCCGACGCGATGCGCCTCTGCGGTGGCGTCAACGTCTTTGCCGCCCTGCCTGCACTGGTGCCGACCATCGACGATGAAGCCGTGCTCGCCGCCAATCCGGATGTGATCATCACCAGCGGCGAGCCGGGCGTGAAAGACAGCTGGCTAAACCGCTGGAAACGCTGGCCCAATCTAAAAGCCAATAAACATCTCTATATCCTGCCCAAAGACCTGCTCAGCCGCATGGGGCCAAGATTGGTAGAAGGCACAGAAAAACTCTGCGAAGCGATTGATAAAGCGCGTTAAAACCCAAACCAAACCCAGATCTTGAAACACGGAGTTACACAGAGATAAGCAAATTTCTAAGGACATGGCTCGAAATAACATCACTGAATAAAGCAGCTTGTATTTGTAGGGCGGGTGCAACCCGCGAGCAATGCTAAAAAATACGCGGGTTGCACCCCATAGGCGCTAACCAAATTGTTTTTCATTAGCAAACAGCGAAAAAACATAGGATCCACGCTCTTTGTATGGGGCTTAAAGTCCCCTTGAAACACGCCGGAGCGAGGAACAAACGGGGCGGGGTTTCGGCCAGGCAGCGAGGCAGCGAGCCAATCCCGCCCGCCGCCGACTCGATTGTCCACAGCGCAGGGGATTTCGTGTTTCGTGGGGCGGCCTTCTTTGGCTTCGTTTCTTGGCCGTTCAAGAAAGGAAGGCCCCTGTGGTGGCTGACCGCTCCAAAATCAACGTGCCGAAGGCACTAAAAAGATCTTTTTGACTTTGGTTAGCGCACATGGGGTTGCACCCGCCCTACAATTTAAACCAAGGAAATTATTATGAGCAAAGTCCTAATAATGGGATCGCCATAAAAAATGCGTAATCCAGCGCTGATGAGAAGACCTAAAACCTATAATTTTTGTTCTTCTCCGTGAAACTCCGTGCCCTCTGAGTCCTCCGTGTTTCAAGATCTGGGTTTTATTGATTATTCTCAGCAATTCAAGATTTGGTTTTTTAGGCAAAGTAACTATGAAGCATTCCCGGCTTACCCCCGCCAGACTCACCCTTACGCTGCTTGTGCTCAGTGGTCTGCTATTGATTACCGTTATTCTTAGCCTCTGCTTTGGTAGCACCAGCTATCGCCCTTGGCAATTGCTGGGCAATGGGCCTGATGCCGCACTGGCTCGTGATGTCGTACTTGAGCTACGCCTGCCACGCACTTTGGCAGCGATTGGCGTTGGCGGTTTACTGGCGCTGGCCGGTGCATTGCAGCAGGTTTTACTTAGAAACCCCCTTGCTGATCCTTATATTCTCGGCACATCAGGCGGGGCCAGCGTCGGCGCTTTGTTGGCTATGCTATTCGGCGCAGGCATAGCTACAGTCAACTTGGCCGCGGGCTGCGGGGCATTACTCAGTATTACACTGGTATTTATTTTGGCACGCAAAGATCGCTCCAGCAGTCAGGCACGCTTACTCTTAACCGGGGTGGCGATTGCCTCTTTCTGTGGTGCATTGTCCAGCTTATTACTTAGCCTTGCCCCCGATGGCCTCTTGCGCGGCATGGTATTTTGGATGCTGGGCGATCTTGCAGGGGCACGCTGGCAACTGGCTTTACCGCTGCTCATGGCGCTACTTTTGCTGGTCTGGCCATTAGCCCGTCAGCTAAATGTACTCAGCCAAGGCGCACAAACCGCCCATGCACTCGGGGCCAATACGCGTAAATTGCAGTGGCTACTCTACTTTGTCGCGGCGGCCGCAACAGCCATCGCGGTGACCACGGCAGGCATGATCGGCTTTATCGGCCTGATCGTTCCACACGCCTTGCGACTGGTTTTAGGCCACGATCAGCGCCTGCTCTTACCTGCAGTGGCACTCACAGGCGGTACCGTTTTACTTGCTGCTGATATCACTTCGCGCATTCTTCTTGCTCCACAACAGCTGCCCGTCGGAGTGATTACTGCACTGGCCGGTGTGCCAGTGTTTTTATGGCTGTTGCAACATCGGGGAATCGCACGATGAGTCATTTATCTCTTCGCTCCTTAACCATTCAACAAGGCGAGCGCCTGCTTTGCCAAGATCTAAATATTGAAATTAATAAGGGCGAAAGCTGGCTTATTTTGGGCGAAAACGGCTGCGGCAAAAGCACCTTACTCGCCACCTTGGCGGCATGGCTCAAGCCTGCAGCAGGTAAGATCCAGCTCAATCAGCGGCCATTAAAAGAATGGGCAGGCCATGAGCGAGCCAAAGAAATTGCATGGCTTAGCCAGCAGGATGATTGCCCTTTCCCACTCTCCGTTATTGAAAAAGTCCTTAGCGGCCGCCACCCTCATCAAGGGCCATGGGATTGGGAAAGCCAAGATGATCTGCACCTTGCCCACGAGCAATTAGCGAGGCTCGATTTAAGCGATCTAAAACACCGCGACCTTGCCACGCTATCAGGCGGTGAGCGCCGCCGGGCCAGCCTTGCGGCGACGCTCGCTCAACAAGCCCCATTAATTTTACTCGACGAGCCCTTATCCCAGCTCGACCTGCGCCACCAGCAACAGGCTCTTTCGGCGCTGCGCGAAGAAAACCAAGCGGGCAGAACATTACTGATGGTTAGCCACGATCCAAACCACGCCAAGCAATGGGCAAGCCATGTGCTGCTGATGTTTGGCGATGGGCAATGGCTGGCAGGGCCAACTGTAGAGATCATGAATAGCAAGAACCTCAGCGCGCTCTACCGTACCGAAATACGCAGCGCCTGCATCGAAGGGCAAGAGTGGTTTATCCCTCTGCCCCGCTGAGCCTCAAACCCAAATCTTGAACCACAGAAGACACTGAGAACACGGAGTTTCACGGAGAAAAGTAATTCATAACGGAGCTAAGGGTTTACTAGGAAATAACGCCCCCAAGGTTTTCTCCATGTTCTGCTTTTAATCTCTGAGGCCTCTGTGTCTACAGATCTTAGGTTTGAAGCTTTGAGCATTTTTACCCTCTACGCACTCCCCCAAAAGGCAAACCCATGCCCACTCTTATGATTCAAGGCTGCACCTCTGACGCAGGCAAGACCACCATTGTTGCCGCGCTCTGCCGCATTCTCTTACGCCGAGGCATCAAAGTCGCACCGTTTAAGCCACAAAATATGGCGCTCAATAGCGCAGTCACTAGCGATGCAGGCGAAATTGGCCGAGCCCAAGCCATGCAAGCCGTTGCAGCAGGCATTGCCCCACATACCGATTTCAACCCGGTATTACTCAAGCCTTCCAGCGATTGCCGTGCCCAAGTCATTATTCAAGGAAAAAGCATCGGCAATTTAGATGCCGTGGATTACCACGCCTATAAGCAAACTGCTAAAAAAGCCGTATTTGAATCATGGGGGCGCTTAAAAGAGCAATACGAATGGGTGATTGTTGAAGGCGCGGGCAGCCCAGCTGAAATCAATTTACGCGCGGGCGATATTGCCAATATGGGCTTTGCCGAAGAAGCCGATTGCCCAGTATGGCTAGTCGCCGATATCGATCGAGGCGGCGTCTTTGCTCACTTTGTCGGTACACTCGCCTGCCTATCACCATCAGAGCAAGCAAGAATTACCGGCTTTATCATCAACCGTTTTCGGGGGGACTTAAGTCTATTGCAAGGTGGAATCGACTGGCTGGAAGAAAAAACCGGCAAGCCCGTCATCGCGGTCGTCCCCTATTTACATGGCCTAGATATCGCAGCTGAAGACGCAGTGCCTCGCACCGCAGGCAATGGCGGCGAATTCAAAATCGTCATCGCCACCCTGCCTCATATTTCCAACCACACCGATTTCGACCCGCTGCGCCGTATTACGGGCGTCGACTGCAGCTACGCCACACCCAATCAGCCTTTGCCCGTGGCCGATCTGCTAATCATCCCCGGCAGCAAAAATACCCGTGGCGATCTAGCATGGCTACGCCAGCAAGGTTGGGATAAGCAAATCGAAAAACATCTGCGCTATGGCGGCAAAGTCATCGGCATCTGTGGTGGCTACCAAATGCTGGGCCAAATCATCGCCGATCCACTCGGGCTTGAAGGCAAGGCAGGAGATTCTAAAGGATTAGGCTGGCTGCCTATTAGCACATCACTAGAACAAGACAAACAGCTGCGTAATTTATCAGGGCAACTCATCGCAAATGGTGAAACCGTAACAGGCTACGAAATCCATCATGGCGAAACTCAAATTCTCGATTCAGCAGCCATCCCTCTGATTAAATACGCTAATAAACACGATGGCGTCATCACCGGTCAAGTGCTTGGCTGCTATCTGCACGGCTTATTTGATTCCAGCGCCGCATTAAAATCACTACTCGCGTGGGCAGGCCACCAAATTGCAGAAGTCATAGACCACCAGCAGCTACTGGAACAAGAAATAGACCGCCTGAGCGATGCACTAGACCAAGCCATAGACTGGAAAAAAGCCAAACAAGCTGGCCTTAAATAACTCTTGTGACATAGGTTTTGTAGGCTGGGTTACCAACGCTTTATCGCGTAACCCAACATCATTACGCTACGGCTGCTTTCCTTTCGCCCAAAGCAAGACCCCCGCCTCTTTCGAGTACGGGGGTCTTGTTACGGCTTAGGGTGTCTGGCAATGACCTACTTTCACACAGGTAATCTGCACTATCATCGGCGCTAAGGTGTTTCACTGTCCTGTTCGGGATGGGAAGGAGTGGGGCCACCTCGCTATGGTCGCCAG
>JBDKJX010000032.1:0-41373 GCA_039796405.1 Pseudomonadota bacterium | reverse complement strand
TGAGGCCTCAGCTAAATCGGTAGAGAAAATCAAGACGCGACTAAATGAAATTACTGGAAGAACCCAAACATGGCGACCAATTGAAGAGGTGGTGCGAGACTTAAATCAAGCATTACGCGGTTGGTCGAGTTACTTCCATTACCGGAATTCATCCAAGCAATTTTATAAAGTGAAGCGTCATTCAGAAGAACGACTAAGGATACATCTTAGCAAACGGCACAAAATCAGTGATTGGAAAACGAGCATGCTTCGTTATCCAAGGCGAGTGCTGAATGAGCGATATGGTTTGTATTCATTACCGACAGCAGCAGGTTGGAAATCAGCGCATGCTTGATGTGAAGAGCATCGGAAAGCCGTGTGCGGGAAAATCGCATGCACGGTTTGATGAGGGAGGGCAGGTGAAAACCTGCTCTCTACTCTACTAAAGTTAAATCCGCTTTCTTTGGCTCTAAGAGCATTAAGCATAGTAGGATTTAATTTTGTTCTGACCCCAGTTATATTGAATAGCTAGCTATTCGCCTCAAAAACCCACGAAATCTGTCTCAAACCGGTCTTTCCCTCGCTACGATCGCTTAAGTCCGACAGGCTGCTAGGTCAAGCTGCTTAAAAATCTTCAACCATCGGTCCAACAGAAAGAATCGCTAAGATCAGCGCTAAAAAAATGGTGGAGCTAAAGCCTAGATGATTAAAACCATAGGCCCCAGAAATTGCGCCGCATAAGAAGGCCAATACCAAGCTAGATTGCACTTTTAAATATTTGCGATCGCATAAAACTTTTATCTCATCAGGGGCATTAAGATTGCGGTTCCAGTACAAAAGCCGCCCTAGCTCTATGCTGATATCGGTAATTAAGCCGGTAAGGTGGGTGGTGCGGATGACTGCCTTAGAAATCTTAGTAATGATGGCGTTTTGCAGCCCCATGATGTAGCAAAGCAGCAGTACGGTGAGCGGAACAAGGCTGTTTGAGTGCGGATCAAGCTGGCCGCCCAATAAACCAAAACACAGTAAAAGTAATGATTCTAGCAATAGCGGTAGTGCATATAGGCTGCGTCTATCACGGCGGCGCGCCCAGTTAATCAATAGGGAGGAGGTGATGGCTCCAGCCATAAACATTAACACGCTAGCCAGAGCCCCAAACATCAAAGAGACATTGCCCAATACCCAGTTATCCGCAAGCCCAGAAAGAATCCCCGTCATATGCGATGTGTATTGCCCTACCGCCAAAAAACCGCCTGCATTCGTTGCACCTGCAACAAAACAGAGGGTGATGCCAAGATGAATATTATTGCGTTCGGTACGCTCTGGAGTAGTGAGCTCACGCAAATAGTGAAAGGGCATGACGGATCACAAATGCTGGCGAAGCCTTGATTGTACTCGCTTTTATATCCCCGGCATTTTGCCAACATTACTCTTGCTTACTTGTTTTTTTTAAGGGGATGTATGGCAAGGCCAATTAATCTATAGCGTTTTTTGTTATATATAAGTTATTTAATATTTCTTCTTAATGAATAAATGCCTTGCTAGAATCCAGACAGATCAAGGCGCTAGCCGATAATAAATGAATGCCATTTAAAATATCACAGGTAAATACCATGAAAAACACTTTAGTTATTAGCGTGCTCGCTACTTTATTAGCCACTGGTTTTGCACAAGCTGTAGAAAAGCTGACCATTGCCGCCACTGCGGTTCCTCACGCAGAAATCTTAGAATTGATTAAGCCTCTTTTAGCTAAAGAAGGCGTGGATTTACAAATTAAAGTATTTACTGATTACGTACAGCCAAACTTGCAAGTTGATCAAAAAAATATCGATGCAAATTACTTTCAGACTAAGCCTTATTTAGATAACTTTAACAAAGGCAAGGGCACTCATTTGGTGATTGTAACGGGTGTGCACGTAGAGCCATTTGGTGCGTATTCGCATAAATATAAATCATTAAAAGATTTGCCCATTGGCGCAACGGTGGCTATTCCAAACGAAGGTAGCAATAGCGGCCGTGCTTTATTACTGTTACAAAAATCTGGCGTGATTAAGCTAAAAGACCCAACCAATGCACTCTCAACGCCTAAAGATATCAGCGAAAACCCAAAGAAATTAAAGTTTAAAGAATTAGACGCAGCCATGTTAGCGCGTGTGTTGGATCAAGTTGATTTGGCTTTGATTAATACTAATTACGCTTTAGAAGCCAAACTTAATCCGGTTAAAGATTCTTTAGCGCTAGAAGATCGCAGCTCGCCCTATGTGAATTACCTTGTAGCACGCCCAGATAATAAAGACAGCGTGGCGATTAAAAAACTAGCAGCGGCATTAACGAGTCAGCAAGTTAAAACCTATATTGAGGGTAAATATGCGGGTGCTGTTGTTCCAGCGTTTTAATGGCAAGAAACAGCAGTAGCAAGGACACCACCGCTCAAACCAAATCGCCAAAGCAAGAGCCTAGCCCCATCTGCATTGTAGGGCTAGCAGCCTGTCGGACTTAAGACTGATCTACTAGGGAAAAGCCGGATTTGGCCATATTTCACGCATTTTCTTATTGAATAGCCAGCTATTCGCCTCAAAAAATCGCGAAATCTGTCTCAAACCGGTCTTTCCCTCGTTACGATCGCTTAAGCCCGACAGGCTGCTAGGGCCATGTTTTAGGCTGGTATCATCAGGGCAATATGAACGATTCTAATGTCTAAGCAGAGGGATAGAGAAAGCAAAAAACCGGTGATAAACATATCTATAACAGCTTACGATTTCCAAAAAACGCGGGTAAATAAAATCAGTACCGAGAATACTTCTAAGCGGCCAAGTAGCATGGCGAAGTTACATACCCAGATTTGAAAATCACTGAGTACGCCGTAGTTAGATGCGGGGCCAACGACACCAAGGCCAGGGCCTGCATTATTGATGCAGGCGATGATGGCGGTAAAGCTGGATAAAAAGTCGAGGCCAGAGATCAATAATATAAACGTTAGCCCGACAATACTCATGCAGTATAAAAAGATAAAACCCATGACGGCAAAGACAATATTTCCAGGAATAACCATGTCATTTACTCGTAGAGGATGTACCGCATTAGGGTGAATCAGGGTAGACATTTGCCGTTTAGATTCGCGTAGCATAATTAAGGTACGGATCATTTTAATCCCGCCACCGGTAGAGCCAGAGCAGGCGGTGATGCAGGATAAAAACAGCATTAACAAAGGTACAAAAATCGGCCACTGGCCAAAATCAATGCTGGCAAAACCCGTGTCGGTGGCGATAGACACTAGATTAAATGCCACATGCCTGAGCGAGGTAAGATAGTCGCCATAAGTTTTTTGCCATACCAAATAGGCTGCACTGCCTAGGGTGGTAATGACGATGAGCAAAATCATGGCTTTAAATTCAGAGTCTTTCCAATAAGTGGAAAACTTGCGGCCGGTTAGTGCTAGATAATGAGTGGCGAAGTTAGTGGCCGCCAGCAGCATAAACACGATAAGAATTGCCTCGATAATAGGCGAGTTAAAAAAGCCTACGCTGGCATCGTGGGTAGAAAACCCTCCCAAGCACATGGTGGAAAACGCATGGCAAACGGCATCAAACCAGCTCATGCCACCCACAAACTTAAGCAGCAGGGTGCAAGCTAGCGTGAGGCCTGCATAGACGATCCACAGGTTTCTGGCGGTTTCACGGATTCTAGGCGTGAGTTTTGAATCTTTAATTGGACCGGGAGTTTCGGCTTTAAATAGCTGCATACCGCCGACACCCAGCATGGGTAGAATCGCCACTGCCAGCACAATAATCCCCATGCCACCCAACCAATTTAATAGATGCCGCCATAGATTGATCGATGCAGGTAGCTGATCTAGCCCCGTGAGCACCGTTGCACCGGTGGTGGTGAGGGCAGACATGGTTTCAAAGTAGGCGTGGGTAAAGGAGAGTTGTGCATCAAACAGCATCAGTGGCAATGCCGCTACGGCGGGCAGGGTGGTCCAAAGCCCTACCACTAAAATAAAACCATCGCGTGATTTCATTTCCCGCTTATAGCGATGAGTGAGAAGGCTTAAGGCACCGCTAAACAGCAGTAAGCTAACTAGGGCGGTAATAAATGGCTGTAGCCCTTCATCATTTCCCCACCAAGCCACTGCGATTGGGATCAAAATCCATAGCGAAAAAATAGCGGCAACCCGCGCCAAAATATTAACCGTGGGAAACACACGCTGAATAAGCTGCATCAGAAAAATCCAATTTTTACGGCAAAGAGTTGTTCTACTTCGCGAATATGCGCTTTGTTATCCACAAATAAAATCACATGATCATCGTTTTCTATCATGGTGTCACCATGGGCGATCAGTACTTTATTGCCGCGCACAATGGCGGCTAAATCGGCCCCCGAGGGCAGTTTAATCTCATCGATTTTTTTGCCCACGACGCGGCTCGTGGCGGGCGTGCCGTGTACGATGATTTCCATCGCCTCAGCCGCGCCGCGTCTTAGACTATGTACTGCCACAACATCGCCACTCCTAACGTGGGCAAGTAGGGAGCCGATGGTGGCAATGGCTGGGGAAATCGCCACATCAATCTTGCCGCCTTGCAAAAGATCAACATAGCGTGAGCGATTAATAATGGCGATGGTTTTGCGTGCCCCCATCTGTTTCGCCAAAAGACTAGACATAATATTGTCTTCATCATCGGAGGTCAGGGCAAAATAAAGATCGCAGCGCTCAATCAGCTCGCTTTCTAAGAGCGCTTCATCGGTGGCATCGCCACGCAGCACCAAGGTGTGCGGCAGCGCTTCGGCTAGCCAAGCGGCTCGTTCTTTGTTGGCTTCAATGAGTTTGATTTGATAATCGTGTTGCAGGGTTTCTGCAAGGCGATAGCCCACATTGCCACCGCCTGAAAGCGTAATGCGTTTGATGGCTTTTTCTGTGCCACGCATTTCTTTGATAACGGCGCGAATATGCTCGGTAGCGGCGAGGAAAAACACCTCGTCCCCCACTTGCAACACGGTATTGCCATCAGGATGGATACGGCGATTCTTGCGGTAAATTGATACAACGCGTCGATCAATTTTAGGTAAAAGCTTATCCAGTGTGGCTAAATCTTGCCCATCCATATGCGCGCCGGCTTCTACCCGAATTGCTACCAGCTGCGCTTTACCACCGGCAAAATCCAGCACTTGCAACGCTTCGGGGGTTTCTACCAAGCTAACTAAATAGTCGGTCACAATTTGCGCGGGGGTGATGACATGATCAATCGCAAAATTATTGTCGGTAAATAACTCTGGTCGCGCTAGTAAATCGGGGTCACGAATCCGCGCAAGGCGAGTAGGTACATTAAATAATTCGTAAGCAACCTTACAAGCCACCATATTGACTTCATCCAGTGGCGTAACGGCTAGCAGCAAATCCGCATCGGCTGCTCCTGCGGCTGCCAGTACGGCAGGGCTACCAGCATGGCCAACCAAGGTGCGAAGATCGAGCCGATCGGCCAGCGGTTTGAGCTGCTCTGGATTTTCGTCAACGATGGTCACGTGATAGCGCTCATGAACTAGTTGCTCAGCCACCGATGCGCCAACACGGCCAGCGCCGAGAATTAAGATATTTGACACGATTATTCCATGCGAAGTATTAATGCATTTGAAGGATAGCGTAAGGCGTAGAGTATGGGGCGTTGTTGATGCAATTTATAGGGGGATGTTACACAGTAAAAAACCTAGCATTGAATCAAAGGGGAGACCTAGAGCACGGCTTTTTATCGCCAAAAACAGCGTGTTGAGGGCAACAAGTTGGTTTTTATCGTGATTCGTGGCTTAAAAGTTCCTTGGAGTATGTGTCATCGCCAAATAAATTCGAGACGGCGTTAGCGAGCGGCTGGTTCGCTTTCACTTAATACTTAAGAAAAGTCATCTTTGCATGGCGCAGGTTTGTATCGCACAGCAAAAGTATTATGTCTTAGGTATTAAATATTTAAAGCGAGAGTGGTTCCGATTCTGGTGTGGCTGTAATGGGTTTTTATTGGGGCGCTCATAGGACTCAGCCTTAACCTACTTTAGGCTGTAATAGCTGTTTGAGCTGCAGGTATTCTGTGAGGTGAGTTTTAGCCGTGTGCAGCTCATTTAGCCCTTCGTAGCAGCTGCTGAGGGCAAAATGAATTTTGCACAGTAGGTGTGGGTTTTGTAATCCACAGGCTATGTCGAGGGCTTGGTTGAGGTGTGCTAGGGCTGCAGCCCATGCTTGATCGGCCAGATCACAGCGGCCTAAGCCAAGCAAGCTCATGGCTTCACTCCATGGGTTGGCTTGTAAGTGGCAAATTTTTAATGCGGTGGCAAAGTGGGTTCTTGCATCCGCGACCTGTTGATTGGCTAAATCAAGCTGGCCTTTTAATCGGTAGGTTTCTATATCGGTGCTGAGGCTGCGCTGAGTGAGTGCCGCATCTTGTAGCCGTTGCAGCATTGCGGCAGCTTCACTGAGGCGCTCTAGGCTGAGTAAGTCCACCACGATATTGGCGTAAACCCGGCAGCGTAGTTCTGTATTGCTCCCCGTGTGTAAGTACTCAAATGCTTGGTAGTGTGAATGCAGCGCTGCGGGGTAGTTTTCAAAGCCAAAATGAATTTGGCCAAGGCCAATATGCGCATGAATCAGTGGGCTGAAGTGCTGCTGCGTCTGTGCTATTTGTGCACATTCTTGCCAAAGCTTAGCCGCAAGGGTGGAGTCTCCAAGGTCAAAATGGCCACGCGCAATTTGCTCTAGTAGCTGTGCTTTTTCTAAGGAGCCATCCTCCGCCATCAATAGGGTGAGCTGCAAAGTGTTTAAGGCACTTTGCAGCTCGCCTAAGATCAGTTGGGCTTTGCCTAAAATCAGGCCCGCCCGAACTTCCCCTTGGATATAGCCAATGGAGTGCGCTTGCATTTGTGCCAACTTAGCCAGTTGCAGGCTTTCGTTAGTCTGTAATGCAAGGATTTCATCAGCACTCGCAATTAAGCGGTCTATATCACAGGGGATAAGTGGCATTACTCTTCCTCAGTGCTGCGCTGCTTTTTTGGCACCGCAATACCCAGTTGCTTCAGCTTACGGTAAAGGTGAGTGCGCTCTAGCCCCACTTTTTCTGCCACACGACTCATATTGCCATTAGACAAATCAATTTGCCGCTCGATATAGAGCTTTTCAAATTGATCGCGAGCCTCACGTAGCGGCAGGCTGAGATCGATATTGGGCAAGCCTGCTGCGTGCTGGCTGTGGTTTTCGCTATGTACACTGCCATTGGGTGAAAACTGAGAAAGTAAGCGGGCCAGTGGCGCGCTATCTATTTCACCATCGCGGCTGGTAATCGCTACGCTTTTTACCACATTGGCTAGCTCATCCAGATTACCGGCCCAATCTTGGCGCGATAATAATTGCAAAGCTAAGGGGCTAAAGTAACGTGGGCCTAGCTTGTGAATGCCAATGGCGTCATTAAGCAGCTTTTCTGCCAAGGCAGGGATATCTTCGCGGTGCTCAGATAAAGAGGGGATGGCAATGCTGAGCTGAGAAATAAAATTTAACAGCTCAGGCTCAATTTGCCCTGCTAAAACACTCAGTGGCTTGCTAGAAGCACACACTAAGCGCACGCGTTGTTTTTCCAACTTTGGTAGGATGCTTTTTAAACCGAGCTGTGCACGGCGATCTAACCAAGCTAAATCACGCAAAAATAATATCCCACCTGCGGCTTTATTGAGTAATTCTTGTGGTGCTTGCGCCAAGTCTTCATTCGAAGGCGGCGAAATAAACGGCGCGCTACCTTGATTTAAATAGCGGGCACAATGCTCAAAGCCAACGCCAGGTAAACCTAGCAATAAGACTGGGCCAGTTTTACCGCGTAATGGGCTCAAGGTGGCCTGCAATTCTTGAATCGCTTGCCCTGAGCCCAAGCGCTCTAACGTTGGCGCACGCGGAGCTACTTCGCTAGGTAAAGAAAGTGCACGCTTTACCGTGGCCAATAGTTTTTGTAAACCAATTGGCTTTTCTAAGAAATCAAGCGCGCCAATACGGGTCGCTTCCACTGCCGTATCAATCGTTGCGTGGCCAGACATCATCACCACAGGCATGGTGAGCTGACCATTTCGCGACCATTCTTTAAGCAAAGTGATTCCATCAGTATCTGGCATCCAGATATCCAATAGCACCAAGCGTGGCTGAGATTGATTTCTGATTTTGCGAGCAGCTTCTGCATTTTCGGCTAAAACAATGCCATAGCCTTCATCTTGCAGAATTTCTGACAATAATTCACGAATGCCGACTTCGTCGTCGACGATCAAAATATCCTGACTAGCCAATTGCTTCCTCCGCGAGGGGCAGCTCGATACGAACCCAAGCGCCACCTTCATCCCTGTTGCCGGCCTGTATTCGGCCCTGATGTTCTTCGATTATTTTTTTAACAATGGCTAAACCTAACCCAGTCCCCTTTATCTTGGTGGTTATATAGGGCTCAAATACCCGAGGCAGGATTTCTGCAGGGAAACCACTGCCACTATCTGATACGGTTAAGCTTGCAAATCGCTCGTTTTTTTCCATCTTAAGGCAAATCCGATTTGGATTTTCGGAATTTTCATGCCCAGCGATGGCATCTTGAGCATTTTGTAAGAGGTTATGGATCACTTGACGTAGCTGGGTAGCGTCGCCAAGCACGATTAAAGGCTCATTGCTCATCTGTTTTAAGATCAAAGGTGAAGCTTCATAGAGCACTAAAATTTCAGTTAACAGCTGTTGAAAATCGAGTGGCTTTTTCTTGCCGCTCGGTTGCCGTGCATAATCACGGAACGCATCCACCATATCTTTCAGTGCCCCAACTTGGCGCACAATGGTTTGAGTATTTCGCGATAAAAGCTCGGCACTGGCCGCATCTAGTTTATCAGCAAGCTTATGTTCCATGCGTTCTGCGGCGAGCTGAATGGGCGTGAGCGGGTTTTTAATTTCATGCGCTAAACGCCTTGCTACCTCACCCCAAGCCGCATCACGCTGCGCGGAAAGGAGTTCGGTAATATCATCAAATACCACCACAAAACCCGTGTGCGATGAATCTTGTTGATCTAGCAAACGGGTTCCACGTACATGTAAAACCCGTTTCGTATTTGCTAATTCTAACTGATGTTGCCACTGATCTTGCTCTGATAGTAATCTATCTGCGACCTGAGCACAAAATGGTGTAAGTGCTGGATAGATTAAATGCCAGTTTGAAAGCGATTCTTCGCCAATTCTTTCTGGGTCTATTCCTAAAATTCTTAAGGCACTTTGGTTAGAAGAGCGGAGCCGCCAAGCATCGTCAAACGATAATACACCCGCCGAAAGAGATCCCAAAATAGCCCCAAGGTGGGCTCTGCCCGCGGCTTGTTCGGCTTGGTGGGTTTCAAGGGTGCTGCGCGCTTCAGAAAGCTGTCGCGTCATGCGGTTAAAGGAGTGCGTTAGTATTCCTAGCTCATCGCGGCTGATGACGGGCTGCATCTGTGAGTAATCCCCCGCTGCAACCGCACGCGTTCCCTCGGCCAAGACCGATAGCGGGGCGGCTAGCTTATTAGATAGATAAATAGCGAGGGCCAGCGCGCCCAGCAAGGCCATTAAGAGGGCTAGCGTAAGGGTTAAGCTGTAAATAAGTTTAAGTCCTCGCCTAGATTGCGAGAGCTGTTTGTAATCGCTGCGTACTTTTTCAACCAGCTCGGCATCAGCGGCCAGTTGTTTGGGCACGGGCTGAATGAGTTGCAAGAGGCGGGTGCGCTCACCAAAATTACTGGCCCGCACGGCCACCAGTACCCGCATGCTCAGCCCCTGATCGGTATGGGGCTCGATGACTTTAAATGGGCCACGCATTGCTTGGCGTAGCTGGGTGCGATCAGGCTGAACAGGGAATAAGCTGGCGTTTTCACCACCAATATGCGCCAAGGTATGGCCAGATTCATCAAATAAAGACAGCTCTTGCACGCCGGTTTGCTCACGCCAACGCCCTAGCCTAGAGAGCATCCCAGCGCTGCTATCATCGCTAATATCGAGCGCAATCACCGTGGCTTTACGAGCTAAATCATTGAGCTGGTAGTCAATGGCGTTGTGGCCTAAATTTAGCCCGCGATCAAGCGCATGATCGACGCGTACATCAAACCAATTTTCAATACTACGATTTAAGAACTGGACGGATAGGGTGTAAACCAGCGTGCCTGGCAATACGGCCACTAAGGCAAACATCAATACCATTCTTAGGGTAAGCCGTGAGCCAAAGACTTTGGCGCGTACTTTTTTGATGAGATTAATTAAGCGAAAGCTGACTAAAAACAGTAGGCCACTCAGTAGTAATAAATTGAGTACCAGTAGCAGGCCGTAATACTGAGCAAAGGCGGAGGTATTACCACTGGCCGTGGCAAGCAAAAAAATAAGGATGGCACCCAGAGAGGCCAGTAGTAGAAGTTTGGGCTTATTCATTGCTGCTGGCTTCTTCACGCACTCTAGTGAACTCTACCCACGGCGATTCTAGCTGCCATTCTTCATGGCCAAATGCGGTTAACTGATAGGTCTTAGGTAGGCGCGATCGATCAAGCTTTAAACGGACTTTACCTGCAAAATCTCCGCCTTTATCACGGGCAACACTGCTGTCGTAAAGCACGCCCCAATTGCGCACAATGCCGAGTGCGGCGAGCGCTTCGTTAATATTTTGAAAGTTGCGGTAAAAGCTACCAACGTGAAGCCGATATTGCCGGCTAAGCGCGTGGTAAGACAATTGATAGCTCAGTGAGCAATTGGGACCAAAGCCATCGGCCACTTGCCGGTACCAAGAATAGAGGCGTGGGCGAGTCAGTTGAAATTCGTAAACAAAGCTCAGTGACAAGCCATTTTTAAGCGCTTCTTGTAAATCATTGGAGAGGGATATATCGAAGCGAGCGGCAATCTCAATCCGATTATCGCCAAAGCTCGCTTCTACTTTTTGCGCTTTAATCTCGCCAGCATCGGCCCAGACTTTGCCGACAATCGTCATGGTGCAGCAGAGCCAAACCATGCAAAACAAAGCCAGCTTTAACAGACGCTGGCCTTGCAGATAAGAGGCGGCAACCATGCTAGGTTTCAGCATGGCATCAAACGCAAACTATGGCGTTTAGGCCGTTTTAGTGAAAAGGGCGTAGAAAAAGCCATCATGTTCCGGTGTAGGCAAAAGCTGACCATCTGCAGGGATGAAGTCGGGTAAAGGGAGTTGCTTTGCATTGGTATGGCGAGCGGCAAATGCGCTCACTGCCTCGGTATTTTCCGCTGCAAAAACAGAGCAGGTAGCGTACAGGAGTTTCCCGCCCGGCGCTACGAGTGGCCAAAGGGCATCGAGCATTTGGGCTTGCTGGAGGGCAAATCCGGCAAAATCGCCGCTGCGGCGCAGCCATTTAATATCAGGATGGCGACGAACCACGCCAGAGGCCGAGCAAGGCACATCGGCAAGGATGCGATCAAACAGCTGACCATCCCACCAAGTATCTGGCTGACCTGCATCCCCAAGCACCAATGTGGCCGTTTGTTCAAGCCTATCAATGTTTTCTTGCACGCGTCTTAGGCGGATTCCATCATTATCAACGGCGGTTAAAGCCACTTTTGCCAGCTCTAAAATATGGCCACTTTTACCACCAGGCGCGGCACAGGCATCCAGTACACGCTGCCCATCTTGCACGTCTAAAATGCGGGCGGCATATTGAGCGCCCAAATCTTGTACCGATACCCAGCCATCAAAAAAGTGTGGCAAACGATCTACACCTACAGGGCTTTGCAATTGAATTGATAGGCCATCGCTAGAGCTAGCGCCAATCTCATCCAGCGCCAGCAGTGCAAGATAGTCAGCGGCGGTGGTTTTGTTGAGATTAACCCGCAGGGTCATAGGGGGATGTTGATTATTGGCTAGCAAAATATTACGCCATTGCTTTGGGTAGGTTTTGCGCATGGCCGATATCCACCAAGCGGGGTGAGAGTACTGGCCGTATTCGCTGTTTTGCGCCATGTTGAATAGATCATTTTTTTGGCGCAAGAAATTACGCAATACGCCGTTGACTAAGCCTTTGCCATGACCTGCGCCAGTTTGTGTGGCCACCGTGACGGCGTGATCCACAATGGCGTGCGCTGCGGCGCGGCTAAATTGCAGTTGGTAAATGGCAACCAATAGCAGCGCTTTAAGTTCAGGCTCGTGTAAAGGTTTTTGCAGCAGTTGCTTAAGGATGCTTTCAATTAAGCCCAACTGGCGCAGTGTGCCGTAGCTGACGTCTTGAATGGCGCCTTTTTGGCGGGGTAACAAGCTAGGATCTTCACGCCAAACCTTGTTCAAGGCTTCGTTTAGATTCTGACCAGCGAGCACGCTGGCAACAATACGGCTGGCAAATTTTTGAGTAGCTAACAAAATATTCTCTTTTCGTGTGGGGCGGCTATTTTCAAGCCCTAGGTATTAATTTAGGCGTTTGACCATACTAGGATCACGCCTTGGGTAAAATCGCTACTGTTTTAGCGCTGCTAAAACGCCCTTTAGCATGGGCTAAATTAACCCCGCGCAATGGCATGTAATCTGGCTACGCGCTCTGCGGTTTGTGGGTGAGTTCTAAATAAATCGGATAATCCACCGCCTATCAGCGGGTTAATAATCATCATCTGTGCGGTTGCTGGATGCTCTTCGGCGGCTTGCATCGGAATACCGCGCGCATGGGCTTCTATTTTTTGTAGGGCATCGGCCAGTGCTAGTGGGTCGCCAGAGATCCGTGCGCCGCCCGCATCTGCTTCAAATTCGCGGGCGCGGGAGATGGCCATTTGAATAAGGGACGCCGCAATAGGGGCCAAAATGGCTAAGGCAATCCCTGCAATAGGGTTCATGGCTCGGCCATTTTCATCTCTGCCGCCAAAAAACATCGCAAAGTTAGCTAAGGCGGAAATCGCACCCGCCATGGTGGCTGAAATGGTGGAGATTAAAATATCGCGGTGCTGAACGTGCGCCAGCTCGTGCGCCATTACGCCGCGTAATTCACGGTAAGACAGCACTCGCATAATGCCCGTGGTGGCTGCAACGGCGGCGTGTTCTGGATCCCGACCGGTGGCAAAAGCATTCGGTTGGTCTTCGTCAATCACATACACTTTAGGCATAGGCAGGCCAGCATTTCTGGCTAATTCTTCGACCATGCCGTAAAGCTCCGGCGCTGTATGGGCATCGACGGGGTGAGCGTTGTACATACGCAACACCATTTTGTCGGAATTCCAATAGGCCCACACATTCATCCCGCCGCCAAATAGCAGTGCCAGCAGCATGCCGCTTTTGCCCCCAATCATGCCGCCGATCATGGCAAAGAGGGCGATAATGCCCGCCATCAAAATAGTGGTTTTTAGCCAGTTATTCATATTTTTTTTCTCCTAAAAAACCGATTCAATCTCCATAAGATGATGTTTCTTTGAGAAAATTCAATCCTTATGCGAAATGTGAACAAATAGGGGGGATTTATAGCGGCTACTTGTGAGTATCAGCCTAGCTTTTGCCCCGCCTCAATGGCGTTCCCCACTAAAAACGCACTGGCAGCAACGCGCTTGCTACCCGCTTTTTGCAGCTCGGTAATGAGTAAAGATCCTTGGCCACATGCGACTAAGACGCCGTCTTTATCGGCCTTCAGGATGGTTCCGGCTGGGCCGTTTTCGCTGTTAACCTGAGCTTGCCAAATCTTGAGTGCCAGCCCGTCAAGCAAGGTTTGCGCCGTAGGAAAAGGGTTAAATGCACGAATCATTCGATCCAGTTCGGTGGCGGATTTTTGCCAATCGATTTGAGATTCTTCTTTACGCAGTTTCTCTGCATAGCTCACCCCTGCTTCGGGCTGCACTTGGCGTGTTTGCTGTAATGCGGGCAAATTTATGAGTGCAGCAACGATGGCCTCAGCACCTAGCGTCGCCAGCTTGTCGTGCAGGGTGGCGGTGGTGTCCGTGGCCTCAATAGGGCTGGTGTGGATCGACAACATATCACCCGTATCTAGTCCCGCATTCATTTGCATAATGGTGATGCCTGTTGCCGTATCCCCCGCCAAAATTGCGCGATGGATAGGCGCAGCGCCACGCCAACGTGGCAGTAGCGAGCCGTGGATATTCAGGCAGCCAAGCTTTGGCATATCCAGCACAATTTGTGGCAGGATAATCCCGTAAGCGGCAACTATCATCACATCCGCTTCAATGGCTGCTACGGGGGCTTGCTGCTCGGCGGTGCGAAGTTTTTCTGGCTGGTAAACCGCAATAGCATGTTTCTCTGCCAGTACTTTTACCGGCGAGGCGGTGAGCTTCATGCCTCGGCCTGCAGGGCGATCAGGCTGGGTTAAAACCAAAGTAATTTCATGGCCTGCATTGATTAGCGCTTGTAGAGCACAAGCGGCAAAATCCGGCGTGCCGGCAAAGATAATTTTCATTTTTTTAGCGGCCCTAGGCGATTACATGGTCTTACGTTGGTTTTTTTTAAGCTTCTGTAGAATGCGGTTAAGCTTTAATTTAGAAAGCTTTTCTACAAAGACTTTACCATCCAAGTGATCTAATTCATGTTGAATGCAAATAGCGAGTAAGCCATCGGCTGCTAATTCAAAGACTTTACCTTTTGCATCAAAAGCGCGAACGGTCACGCGCTCGGCGCGTTCTACTTCTTCGTAGATGCCTGGCACAGAAAGGCAACCTTCTTCCCACATGGTTTTGCCATCCATCTTAATGATTTCAGGATTTACCAATGCCATTAGGCTATTTTTCTCTTCAGAGATATCAATCACCACAATGCGTTGGTGAGTGTTAACTTGTGTAGCGGCTAAGCCAATTCCTGGGGCGGCATACATGGTTTCACCCATGTCGTGGATAAATTGCTGTAAGTGGCTATCAAATACAGTCACTGGCTTTGCTACGGTGTAAAGCCTGTCGTCGGGGTAGTGCAAAATGTTTAGAATGGCCATAGTTAGTCTGTGCAAGTAAGTACGGTGATTGCTATAAGCAAACTTTTTGCATATAGCTGTAAAATATGTAGTATCAACTTAATCCGAAAAAAACATGCAAGCCTTCGCTTAGCAGTTTTCTCGGCGGAGAGAAATCGCCATCATGCGAAAAACAATTATATCGCTACTTTGGGCTGGTGTACTTTTATCTGGCACTACTTTGGCAGATAGCCTCGCCATGCAAGATAACGCGCCTGACCGTTACGTAGTGGTAAAGGGCGATACGCTTTGGAGTATTTCAGGGCACTTTTTAAAAACGCCGTGGCGTTGGCCTGAAATTTGGCAACTAAATAAAACGGAAATTAAAAACCCACACTGGATTTATCCGGGTGATGTGGTTTTGTTGGACAGCAGCAGTGGCGTGCCGCGTCTGCGCTTGCTTAAGAACGAAAAAACAGCAGGGAGTAATTCTGCTTCAGGCAAGTTATCGCCGCGCATTCGCTCCACTTCTTTGGCTGATGGGGCTACGCCAAGTATCCCTATGTCGGCAATCAGTCCTTTTCTTAGCAAGCCACTCGTTATTGATAACGAGAGCTTTGCTGCCGCCCCGCGGATTGCCGCTGGTCCGGATGAGCGTGTTATTTTTGCCAGTGGCGATAAGGTCTTTGCCGTTGGATTAGAGGGTGAGGTAGGGGATAACTGGCAGGTATTTAGAGACGGTAAAAACCTGATTGATCCTGATGATCCAGAGAAAAAACGCGTGATCGGCCATCAAGTTGATTACCTGGGCGACGCAAGATTAGAGGTAACGGGTGATGTGGCAACACTTCGCCTGACTTCTTCCAAAGAAGAAATTCTGGTCGGCAGCCGCTTAATTCGAGCGAATGAAGCTCCCTTTATTAATTATGTGCCGCATGTTCCTGAGCTGCCAGTCAGTGGCCGGATTGTGACTTCTTATGGCGGCGTGGCTGAAGCTGGCCCGCTTACGACTGTGGTGATTAACCGTGGTTCACAACATGGTGTAGATGTCGGGAGCGTATTTTTTAATTACAAAGCTGGCCGTTTGATTCGTAAGGAAAGCAGCAGTGAGCCTGATCGTTTCACGCCAATTGAAAAAAACGGTAATTTATTTATTTACCGTGTATTTCCTGAGTTTGCCTACGGCCTTGTGCTTGATAGCACTCGATCGGTGAATGTGGGGGACGAGGTTAAAACGCCTTGATGGATAAGGATGAAGTGCGGCTTTGGCTGCGCTTCACCACGGTTTATAAAGTTGGGCCAAGAAAGCAGCTTGCGCTTTTGGCCCGCTTTGGAACGCCAGAGCTTGCGCTGGCGGCCAAAGAGGCTGAGCTGGCCGAAGTGCTCGCCCCGACTGTTTTACGCGCTTGGCTAGAGATCGATCACAGCCAGCTGGAAGCCACGCTTGAGCAAACATTGGCGTGGCAGCTTGAGGAGGGCAATACGCTTATCTCTTTGGCCGATGCTGCTTATCCACAGCGCTTGCTTGATTTACCCGATGCACCCACTTTAATTTATGTAAAAGGCAGGCTGGATTTATTATCCACGCCTGCCTTATCCATTGTAGGAAGCCGTAGTGCTAGCCCTCAGGGCATAGAAAACGCTGAGCAATTTGCACAATGCTTTAGCGCTGCGGGATTAACTGTAGTCAGTGGTTTGGCGGCGGGGATTGATGCGGCAGCGCATCGCGGTGGCTTAGCTGCGACTGGCTCCACCATTGCGGTGGTCGGCACGGGTTTAGATCGGGTCTACCCCGCCAGTAACCGTGAATTAGCTCACCATATTGCCGAGCGGGGCACGATTATTTCTGAGCTGGCTTTGGGTAGCCCACCTAAGGCTGAACATTTTCCTAGACGCAATCGTATGATCGCCGCCTTAGGCTTAGGTTGCTTGGTGGTAGAAGCCAGTGTGGGCAGTGGCTCCTTGATAACGGCGAAACAGGCCGCAGATATAGGGAGAGAGGTGCTAGCGATTCCAGGCTCAATTCACTCGCCATTAGCTAGGGGCTGCCATCAGTTGATTAAGCAGGGGGCAAAATTGGTTGAATCAAGCGAGGATGTTTTATCTGAGCTGGCATGGGATTCGCCTCAAGGTACAAGTGTGCCAAAACGTGCATCAAAAAGTAGTCCTTTTTTACAAAATATGGGCTTTGACCCTGTGGACATTGAGACATTGTCACAGCGCAGCGGCTTGACGACAGACAGGCTATCCGCGATGCTGTTGACCTTGGAGCTAGAAGGTTGCATTGTCGCCCTGCCTGGTAGCCGCTATCAGCGGGTGGCCTGAGTAGGGCGTAAGTATTTGTTGAACCGCTTTTTTTAAAACATGCTCCACCCGATTTCCTGCTATATCCAGAGAGTTTATCTTTTTGGCTACGCCTTGAAACACTGACTATCTGTTGTTGGCTGAGATCAGTTTTTATGTGTAAAACACTTGAGCTCGCTGACAGTTCTTTAATCTAAAAATAATCTGTACCGGGGACCCATGCCCGCGAATCTATTGATCGTCGAGTCGCCGTCTAAGGCGAAAACGCTGCTGAAATATCTTGGTAAGGATTTCCAGATCCTTGCTTCCTATGGTCACGTCCGTGGTTTAGTGAGAAAGGACGGCTCGGTAGATACCGAGAATGACTTTAAAATGAAGTATCAGGTGATCGAGCGTAATAAAAAACACGTCGATGCACTGGTTGCTGCCGTTAAAGAATCTACTAACATCTTTCTGGCAACCGATCCGGACCGCGAAGGTGAAGCTATTTCTTGGCATATCATGGAAATATTGCGCTCTAAAAAGTTGCTGACGGCAAGTCGCACTTTTAAGCGGGTGGTATTTCATGAAATTACCGAAACCGCTGTGCTCAATGCCGTGGCCAATCCACGCGATATTGATAGCGATTTGGTGAATGCTCAGCAAGCACGTAGTGCGCTAGATTACTTAGTTGGCTTTAATTTATCCCCGCTACTTTGGCGTAAAGTGCGCTCCGGCCTATCCGCTGGGCGCGTGCAAAGCCCTGCGCTGCGTTTGATTTGTGAACGCGAGATCGAAATTCGTGCGTTTGCATCGCAAGAATATTGGTCGGTTCACCTCGATACCCATCAAGGCCGCAGTAAGTTTGGCGCAAAACTAACTCAGTGGCAGGGTAAAAAACTCGAACAATTTGATATCCCTGATACCGGCACGCAACAGAGCATTCTTGATGCACTCAGTGGCCAGAGCGCAGAGATTCAAGCGGTAGAGAAGAAAAAGAAATCTCGCAGCGCTGCTGCCCCGTTTACTACCTCTACCTTACAGCAAGAAGCAGTGCGTAAGCTGGGTATGACGACCGATCGCGCTATGCGCACGGCTCAGCAATTGTATGAAGGGATGAGCATCGGCGGCGAAACCGTCGGTTTGATTACTTATATGCGTACTGACTCGGTGGCCCTGGCTAACGATGCATTAGATGAGATTCGCGCTTACATTGGCGAAAAATTTGAGAAAGAATACCTGCCGAATGCGCCGGTTATTTTCAAAAATAAAGCCAAAAATGCACAAGAAGCACACGAAGCGATTCGCCCTACTTCCATTTATCGTTCCCCAGATGCGGTGAAGGCTTATCTGACGGCTGATCAATTCAAGCTGTATCAGATGATCTGGAAGCGTACGCTAGCCAGCCAAATTACACCGGCAAAGTTTGATACGGTAGCGGTAGATATTGCGGTGGGGCCAGAGGCGATTTTCCGTGCCACAGGTCAAACCTTGGTATTCCCCGGTTTTATTGCGGTTTACCAAGAAGACACTGATGAAGAAGATGATGAAGATGATGAAGCACGCTTGCCCGTGCTCACCGTTGGCGATGCCTTGCCAGTAGATAAGCTATCTGGCGAGCAGCATTTTACCCAGCCGCCACCGCGCTTTACTGAAGCGTCTTTGGTAAAATCGCTGGAAGAATTTGGGATTGGTCGCCCGTCTACTTACGCGTCGACGATTAAAACGCTGAAAGATCGCGAATACGTGATCTTAGATAAAAAACGTTTTACGCCAACCGATACCGGTGAAGTGGTAAATAAATTCCTGACGGAACATTTTACCCAGTACGTGGATTACAACTTCACTGCCAAGCTAGAAGACAAGCTGGATGAGATTTCTACCGGTAAGCGTGATTGGATTCCGGTGCTGGCTGATTTTTGGAAAGGCTTTCATAAACAATGTGAAGAAAAAGCAGGACTATCGCGTAAAGAAGTCACCCAAGAAGAGATGGACGAAGACTGTCCAAAATGTGGCGTGGCAAAACTGGCGATTCGCTTAGGTAAACGCGGCCGCTTTATTGGCTGCACCACCTATCCAGAATGCGATTACACCCGCAATTTGGGGGATGATGCCGATACTGCACCTACCGAACCTGAAGTCGTTCCTGACCGTACTTGCCCCAAATGCGAATCCGCTTTGCATATCAAGGTAGGGCGTTATGGTAAGTTTATTGGTTGTTCGGCCTATCCAAAGTGTAAGCATATTGAGCCACTAGAAAAACCGCGCGATACAGGCGTTGAGTGCCCAGAATGCAAAAAGGGTAGTTTGATCGAAAGAAAGAGCCGCTACGGCAAGCTGTTTTATTCGTGTAATACTTACCCAGATTGCAAATATGCAACTTGGAATCCACCGATTGCTGAACATTGCCCGCAGTGTAACTGGCCAGTAATGACCATTAAAGTAACCAAACGCCGTGGTACAGAGAAAGTCTGCCCACAGAAAGAATGTGGTTATGTGGAAGTGATCGAAGGGCCAGCGCCTAAAGCTGAGAAAGTAGATAGCGAATAAGTTGAGTACCGCTGCAGGGTAGGGCGTTATCTGCTCTGCATTTATTCGCCGTAATCCATCGCTATATCGATTACGGGTGTAGTTGTTCTAAATCAGAGCTCCTTAATACTCTCAATTCTAGGTGCTTGCTCAAAGAGGTTTGCCGTGCAGCGCAATGTTTTAACTGACCCCGATTTCGAGCTTCGGAGCGAACTTGGGCTGTTGCAAACTTATTTTGAAACCTTTGATGGACTTGTTGCCACCTTGCTTGAGTATGATGGCGATATGCTGGAATCCTTAGGTTTGCTGGCAGGCGTATCTAAAAGCCATGTGGTTTGTTTATATTTAAACACTCCCGATCAAAGTGCTTCGCATTTAGTATCAGTTTGGCGTGATCCTGATACCCGTCTTGCTGATATTACGCCAGACCCCTGCCGATCCCTCGATTACGCAACTTATCCCCTCTTGGCGGATACGCTGGCGGTAGGGATGGTTCTCAATAAAACACTTTTAGAATTACCGCTCGCTGAGCAAATGCTGATGGCACAAATTGGTGTGCGTCAGCTTTTGTGTATTCCGTTATTAGAACGTGGCGAGCCGTTTGGCTTTTTAACCTTTTTAAATGATTGCGAAATGCAGCGCAGCCGCAGTGAATTACGGCTGCTTTCTATGCTTAGCAATCATGTGGCGCAAGCCATTGTTAAGTATCGTGTTGAACAAGAATTAAAGTGTAACCAACAACGTTTACGTGCTCTCGTAGGCGTTTTGCAAGATATGGTATTTGAATGCAATCAGCAGGGCGTGATTGTTAGTGTTTGGTCTGGTCACCCCCATTTGCCTCCAGCAGAAATGTTGCAAGGTCGTCCTATTACCAGCGTGCTGCCCTATGAGTTAGCTTCGGAGCTGGTGCGATATTTACCCCGCACTTTGCATGAAAAAATAAGCACCCAGTTTAATTGCACCTTGCTCTCGGTGAATGGCCCTATTTATCTATTAACCCGCCTACAGCCGGTGCAAGCAAGCAATGGGCAAAGCCATGCGGTGGCCTTGGTGCATGATGTCACCTTGCTGATGCTGGAAAACGCCCATCGTAAGACGATGCTGGATACGTTGAATTTGCTTGAAGAGGCGGTGATCGATTTAGCGCCGACGGGCGAATTAGCCAGTACCACGTCTGCTTGGGCTAAGTTACGCGCGATAGATTTACGCGAAATGAAGCATGATTTAGGTAAGCCGCTATTTGCTTGGGTGCACCACGATGATGGTTTAGCCATGGTGGCGGCTTTAAATAAAATTTTAAAGGCCACGGATCCCATATTGCAACGCTTCCGGCTGATGCAGGCCACGGGTGGGCATATTTGGGTAGAAGCCAGGTTGATTGCGCACCGTGGCCCGGATGGGCAGCTTACGGCGATACGGGGCGTATTGCGTGATGTAACGGTGGCTCATCTCAACGAGCAACAAATCACCCAGCTTGCGCTGTATGACTCTCTAACCAAGCTACCTAATCGTCTTATGCTTGATAGTGAGATTCACAGTGCCATTGATCGTGCACGGCAAGAAAACACCAAAGTTGCACTGGGTTTTATTGACTTAGACCATTTCAAACAAATTAATGATGCCTTTGGGCATCAGGTTGGCGATGAATTATTGGTGAGCGTGGCCCAGCAGCTCTCTAGCGTCTTGCGAGAAAACGATGTATTGGCCCGCTGGGGGGGCGATGAGTTTGTGGTGCTGATCCCCGATTTAACTGATTTAACCGTGATGCGTGATATTTCTGATCGGCTGCGCAATGCCGCAAGGCAGGGCGTAACCATCAACGGTATGGAAACGCAGCCTACAATTTCGCTGGGCTTTGCCGTGTTTCCAGACAATGCTGAATCGGGAGAAGAATTACTCTCTGCTGCAGATCACACCATGTATCACGCCAAGCACACAGGCCGAAATAATGTCTGTTTTTATAGCGATATCGTGCATTTAAAAGCCTTGGGCCGTGAACACGTTGCAATTCAATCGCGCCTTTCTACAGCAATCCGTAATAACCGCTTGCAAGTGTTTTATCAGCCCATTGTGGATGCAAGAAGCGGTGAAGTACAGAGTGTTGAGGCGCTGGCGCGTTGGCAAGATGATCAAAGCGGATGGATTAGCCCAGAGCTTTTTATTCCTATGGCAGAAAAGGTGGGGTTGATTCAAGAGTTGTCTGAGTTGGTTATTCAGCAGAGCTTTGCCAAATTGCGTGAATGGCGTGATGCTGGGCTGAAACAAAAGCTGATGATTAATATCTCGCGCAGCCAGTTGTTTCAGCCACAGTTTGTTACCCAGCTAAATGAAAGACTCATGCAGCACCGTTTGCGTGCAGAAGATGTGGTGCTAGAGATCACCGAATCGGTAGCGCTTACCGATTACTCCCGCCAGCTGCGCCATCTGCGTCAGCTTAATGCCTCTGGCTTTGAAATTGCGATTGATGATTTTGGTACCGGTTATTCATCGTTATCGCAGTTGCACGAAATGCCCGCGCAAATTTTAAAAATTGATGTGTCATTTTCCTTACGACTGCACACTGATGATGGCCGGAGGATGATGCAAGCTATTGTTCAGCTAGGGTTTGGTCTAGGGCTGGAAATCATCGTAGAAGGTGTAGAAACCTTAGAAACCGCTCGTTTCTTGCAGGGCCTAGGCGTGCAGCGTATGCAGGGCTTTTATTTTAGTGAGCCCGTGCCAAGTGGCGTGGCCGAGCTTTGGATGCGGCTTGGATTACAGGCTAAGGTTTAAAATATTGAAACTCGTACAATTACGCACGCCTCGTGCAGTTTAAATCAGATCTAAGATAAAGCTGTCCTTGATTCATCCTTCTGATTTAATCCCCATTTATGGCTACTACGTGTGCATCAAATGGCCTTGCCTCAGATTGGGGGGGTCTAGCAGCCTGTCGGACTTAAGACTGATCTACTACGGAAAAGCCGGATTTGGCCAGATTTCACGCATTTTCTCGTTGAATAGCCAGCTATTCGCCTCAAAAACCCGCGAAATCTGCCTCAAACCGGTCTTTCCCTCGCTACGATCGCTTGAGTCCGACAGGCTGCTAGTGGTTTACCATAGAAAAAAGCCGTCTCTTATTGCGCAAGAGACGGCTTCTTCTTATCGAATACTGTGTTTAAGTTGCTGGCCTTGATTCGCGATTAAATAAGCGCCCAATCCCGCCCCAATCATACTAAGCAGCAAAAGATAATAGCTGGGCGCTAGCACATCGTATTTAATCCAGAACGATAAAATCACCGGCGTCAGGCCGCCCGCAAAGGCATAGGCCACATTGTAAGAAAAAGACAAGCCACTAAAGCGGATCGCTGCGGGGAAGGCTTTAATCATCAAGAGCGGCACCGCGCCAACAATGCCCACGGTAAACCCCATCAGCGGGTAGAGCAGGGCTAGCTGGCTCGTGTCATAACTCATGGTGTGATAAAACGCGTAGCTGCTGCAGCCTAGTAAGGTGCAACCGATCAGAATCGTTAAGCCGCAGCCTAGTTTGTCTGATGCCCAGCCTGCCACCACACAGCCCAAGCTAAGCGCTACGATGGCATAGCAATTGGCCCTTAAGGCATCAACTGGCAATACCGCGAATTGTTTTTGTAAATACGCGGGAGTCATCAAAATAGCGACCACAATCGCCACAGCAAGTAAAAAGGTGGCCAGCATAGAAATAGCAATGCTAAGGCGATGATCACGTAACACTTGCTTAAGCGGTAGCTCAGTCGCCAAGTTTTTTTTAGCTTGCAGCTCTAAAAATACCGGCGTTTCATGCAGCCATTTACGCAAATACATCGCTACCAAGCCAAATACACCGCCAATTAAAAAGGGCACGCGCCAGGCCCATGCTTCCAGCTCGGCTGGGCTAAATAGGTTATTCATCGCCATGGCGATCAATGCACCTAACAAAATTCCTAAAGTGAGGCCCGAGGTAATTAAGCTGCAAGCCAACCCTGTGTGGCGCTCAGGTGCATGTTCGGCCACAAACACCCACGCTCCGGGCACTTCACCACCAATGGCGGCACCTTGCAAAATGCGCAGAGCAAGTAAGCACAGCGGTGCCCAGATACCAATTTGTTGATAGGTTGGCAGTAAGCCTATCATCAGTGTAGGCAAGGCCATCATCAGGATACTCAGGGTGAACATCTTTTTGCGGCCCAGCAAATCACCAAAGTGCGCCATCGCAATTCCACCCAATGGGCGCGCCAAATAGCCTGCGGCAAAAATACTAAAGGTCTGGATTTGCCTCAGTGCATCGGGCATATCAGGTGGGAAAAATAGCTTGCTTAAAACAACGGTGAAAAAGACAAAAATAATAAAATCGTAAAATTCTAAGGCGCCACCTAGTGATGCTAGACCTAGCGTTTTACAGTCCTGCCTATTTAAGGGCCTTGCCGCTAAGGTATTTCCTTGCTGGATAGAATCACTCATTCAATATTCTCTTATGTAGCTGCTTGGGCAGAAAACTTCGGCTTTTATCGAGATTACTGGACGTGATAAGTACAGGCAAGGCTTATTGTAAGCGAGTGAGGGTTATATTCAGGGAAAAGCTTGCTCACTTGGGCTGCCGTTTATTTGCCAGATATCTAATGCAATGCAAAAGAATAATCGCCCCGGCCCGCAATTTTTTTAATTAATGTTGAATCCTTTTTTGGTTCACGGCAACAACTCCACCTTCACCTGCCTGCTGTCACTCCTGCCCTGATCGTCTACCACGCTAAGCTGATGCCAGCCGCCTGCTTGTGGCCGCCATGCGATGCTGCTCGATTTTGCGCTTCCCAGATAAATCTGATTATCAAACCAGTACAGCTGCTCGCTGCTGGCTGCGGCTTGCAGAGCGATGGTTTCGTCGGGGCGGGATAGGCGCAGGGTGTAAGCTAGGCTTGCTAATGGCGAGCTGATTTTGGGCGCGTCCCCAAGGCTGGCCATGCCGCTGCAATCGATATGCGGTGGTTTGCGGCGGGGGACGCCTGCTTCTTTAAATAGCCTTGCCATATCACTGCTCCAAAACTCAAAGATTTCAGTTTTTGTATGGGCAGGATCGTAAGGGGGGCAGACGGCAAGGCCAGTGCGAGTGTCGACATGTACCGGCTGATGCAGGGTGCTGACGCGTATGGGCGATTTACCCGGAATAAACCAGGTGCTGCTTTGCTGTGGGCACCAAGTATTGGGTAGCTCACCGCTGGCGGTACAGATCTTGATTTGGGCAAGGCCGCTAGGTGGGTGCTTGTGCATAGGCCTATCGGCGGGTTTGGCCAGCGCCAGCGCGTCGGCAATACGGAAAAATAGCGGGGCGGCCGCTTCTAGGCCAATGAGCGCGGGGTTGCCTTGGCCGTCAAAATTGCCCAGCCAGACCACCAGCACATAGGGGCCAACCGTGCCTGCCGTCCATGCATCACGAAACCCCCATGATGTGCCGGTTTTAAACGCCACCGGCCAAGCATTGCTACCGCCATCGGGGCGTGGATTTTTGCTGAGCATGTCTAAGGCTAACCAGCTAGCCTGCTCGCTGATCAGGACTTCGCCCTTGCTGGGCGGCTTGTCCTTTAAATAGCGTAGCGGTTTAAGGCGGCCTTCATTGACCAGTATGGTGTAAAGGCTGGCCAGCTCTACCATGCTGACTTCCCCTCCTCCCAGCACCAGCGCTAGGCCGTAATGCTCGGCGGATTGCAATTTGCTGATGCCAGCTTGCTGTAAAAAATCATAAAAACTTGGATTTTTAAGCTGGCTAGCCAGCCATACGGCGGGAATATTACGGCTTTTGATGAGCGCATCGGTGGCGCTAAGCGGGCCGATAAAACGCCCGTCAAAATTCTCTGGCTGATAAGGGCCAAAAGCGCTGGGGGTATCGCGCAAAATAGTCGCAGGGTGGATCACCCCTTGATCCAGCCCCAGTGCATAAATCAATGGTTTTAAGGTGGAGCCAGGCGATCTTTTGGCTAAGCTGCCGTTTACTTGGCCAGAAATGCTGGCGTTGAAGTAATCTGCAGACCCAACTAGGGCGCGCACGGATTGATCGCGGCTATCTACCAGCATCGCTACGGCATTATTGATGCCTCGGCTGCGAGTCTGGGCTAGATACTGCTGTAGGTGTTTTTCTAGCAGTGTTTGCAGTTGTAAATCTAGCGTGGTATTGAGCGTAGATGCGGGGGTGGCGGCAGTATCGGCTAATCTTTGCTCCACCCAATGCGGCGCTCTAAAGGGGAGTTGTTCTAATCGTTTGACCGGTAAGGGCAGGGTCATTAGTTGTATTTGTGCAGGGGATGCTGAATAGGCCGCTTGCCAGCGTTGCCATAACCTTTGCCGTGCATCGCTGAGCGATACACCACTACCTAAGCGCTGATTGGGTTGTTGTGGAATCACCGCCAGCGTTAGGCTTTCGGGCAGCGTGAGTAGCTTAGGTGCTTTGCCAAAGTAGACGAGGCTGGCCGCAGCAGCGCCTTCGATATTTCTGCCATAGGGGGCGAGGTTCAAATAGGCTTCTAAAATATCATGTTTGCTGTAACGCGCTTCTAGCCACAGTGCCAGTGCAATTTGCCTCAGTTTGCCTGTAGGCGTTTTGGTATTCAGACGGTATTTAAGCCGTGCCAATTGCATGGTTAGTGTAGATGCGCCTTGCTTAGCGCCACCGCCGTAGGTCTCTGTGATGGCACGCAGTAAAGCGATGGGGTTTAGCCCAAAATGCCAGTAAAACCAGCGATCTTCTTGTAATTTAACCGCGGTGATCAGCGTGGGGGAGAATTGCTCTAGTGGCAGCCACAGCCGATAACGCTGATCAGGAGCAAGCGTTAGCCTTAGCAGCGAGCCATCTTGCGCTAGCACCGCTGTTGAGCCTGCTACAGCCAGCGGCTCATGCGGCCAGTAGCGGATAAGCAGGCCGCCAAGGAGCAGGCAGATGATTAAATACCTAGGTTTAAGCAAGCGGCGTTTCCTAATTGCAACAAAGCTTAGGGTATTGGGCGGGCTGAATAGGGCGAGCTATTTCAACAACGTCATGTTGCACATCAATGTGGAAATAAAAAATGTGGAATAGCAATAAAGGCCACCCCTGCCAGAATCAGCGCCACTTGCTGGGCCGTGTCTTTAAGCTGCGGGCGTTTATGCAGGCCGGGGATTAAGTCGGCAATGGCGACATAAATCATGCTGGATGCACCCAGCGCCAATAAATAAGGCTGTAAATGCGTCACCGTATTGAGCGACCAATAGGCGAGCAATGCGCCAACTAAGGCGGCTAAGGAGGATAGAGCATTAAAAAACAGCGCCTTCACTTTGCTATAGCCTGAATGCAGTAGCACAATAAAATCGCCCACTTCTTGTGGCACTTCGTGCGCAATAATGGCGAGGGATGTAGCGATGCCAACATTAATATCGGTCATAAATGCCGCTGCAATTAAAGCGCCATCTAAAAAATTATGAAAGGTATCGCCCACAATAATCATCAAGCCCGCTCGCCCATGACTGTGCCCGTGGCTATGCTCGTGTGGCTCTAGCTCTTCGCATTGCTCGTGATGGCAATGCCGCCAGATCACGAGTTTTTCCATAATAAAAAATGCCAAAATCCCAGCGAGCAGCGTGAGTGAAATGCTGGAGGCAGACGGGGTTTCTTCTGCATGGTGAGCGATCGCCTCATGCTGCTGAAGCTCTGGAGTAAGCGGGGCGTGCTGATGTGCTACAACGGTTTCACGCACAATAGGGGCGGCGTGGTGATCATGTTCGCCAAAGGCATGCGGCAGGATTTCTAAAAAAGCGGCCGCTAAGAGCGAGCCAACTGCAAAGCTTACCAATTTAGGTATCCAGCTAGGACGCGCAGCATAGGCAATGCCCGCTGCGGCCAATACACTGAGTAAGCTGCCCGCTAGGCTGGCAGTTATAATCCAAGCAAGAATACTCATAAACCGTTTTCAAAATATGATAGATGCAACAGTGTATCATTTTGAACAAGGTTTAGTCAGGCTCTGCAAAGGAGCTAAAGCGTGATTTAATGAGGTTAGCAGGCGCATAAAGGCAATCAAATTATGCGTGTTTTAGCTTGGTTAGCTAATGGTTTCAAGCTGGGCTTAGCCAAATAAAACTAGCCATCCTGCCAGTGCGCTGATCGCGGCGGTAAGAAAAAAACCGCTCCGCATCGCTTACTGTGCAATAGTCACCCCCATAAATTGCGCTAATTCCTTGCGCATTAAGCCTTTGCTTTGCAAGTAAATAGATATCAACCAGCCATTTTCCATGTGTGGCTGTGGCTTGAAATGCTGCGCTGGCGGCTGGGTCTTGTGCGGTAAACGCGGCCTTTACCTCATCGCCCACCTCAAAAGCACTTGGCCCAATCGCAGGGCCTAGCCACGCCATTATGGTTTCTGGCGCTACATCCATTTGGGCAATCGTTGCTTCAATCACGCCATTACAGAGGCCACGCCAGCCTGCATGGGCCGCGCCGACGACGGTTCCGGCTTGATTACACAGCAAAACAGGCAAGCAGTCTGCCGTCATAATGGCGCAAACGGCAGAGGTAACGTGTGACACGCTGGCATCGGCTTCGGTATTTTGGGAGGCCGTTGCTGCGTTAACTACGTGCACGCCGTGTACCTGTGTAAGCCAGAGTGGATCAGTAGGTAGATAGTGACGAACGATGGCGCGGTTTTGCTCAACAGCTTTTGGGCAATCATCAACATGATTGCCCAAATTAAGACTGGCCCACGGCGCATCACTGACGCCACCGTGACGGCTGGTTGAAATGGCTTGCACCGTTGTTGGTGCAGGCCAATCAGGCCTGATCCACATTGGGGGAAGTGGCTTATTCACGGACATACATGACTTCGCAGTCACTATCGTCAACATCCCAATCGTCTTCCCAATCCTCTTCTAGCATGCCGGCGTCTAAGCGCAAGACATTGATTAGCATTTCCATATCTTCAGGAAGAGCGGCTTTCCAAGTCATGGTTTTGCCTGTTTCTGGGTGAATCAGAGACAGTTTTCTGGCATGTAGCGCCTGACGTGCAAATTCACTCAGCGCAATGCTGACTTCAGGTGAGTGTATTCTTGGCTTGCCGCCGTAGATTGGATCTGCAGCGAGTGGATGGTTTAAATGCGCCATATGCACTCGAATTTGATGGGTGCGGCCGGTTTCTAGCTGGCATTCAATCAAAGTATGTGCGGTAAAGCGCTCATGCACCTTGTAATGCGTAACTGCATGCTTACCCGAATGCACTACGGCCATCTTAATTCTTTCTTTAGGATGGCGGCCAATTGGGGCATCTACTTTACCATCTGCGCCAAATAAACCTTGGGCAACAGCGGTGTAATGACGCTTAACTGTGCGAGCTTGTAATTGTTGCACCAAGCTGTTTTGTGCTTTTAAGTTGCGTGCAATCACCATGAGCCCACTGGTATCCTTGTCCAGTCGGTGTACGATGCCAGCGCGGGGAATAGTTTTAAGCTCTGGGTAGCGATAAAGTAAGCCATTCAGTACAGTGCCAGTCCAGTTGCCTGTGCCTGGATGTACAACTAAGCCTGGTGCTTTATTCAGCACAAGTAAGGTAGCATCTTCGTAAATAATATCCAGCTCGATATCTTCAGGCTGAAAAGCACTTTCGTCTGGTTCGGGTTGGGGTAAGACACTAATCGTTTCACTGCCCCATAGTTTTGTTTTGGGGACGGCTGGATTGCCGTTAAGAAAGACTAAGCCGTCTTTAATCCATGTGGAGAGTCGGTTACGGGAAAACTCGGGCAGCATCTTGGCTAAAGCAGCGTCCAAGCGCTCCCCTGCCAAATCGGATGGCACGGTCAGGACACGCGCCTGCTCGAAGTCGTTATAATCGTTTAATTCGTTTTCGGAATGCATCATGAATAAGATTCTACCGCGATTCATCGTCTCTGCAGTATTTGCCGGATTATTGGCGGGCTGCGCATCCACTCCAGAAGAGCAGGATGAAACCCGTGGCTGGACTGCGGAGAAGATTTTTGCTGAGGCAAAATCAGAGCAAGAAAGCCGTAGTTATGATCGATCCAATAAGCTATTCGAAAAGCTAGAAGCGCGCTTTCCTTATGGGCGGCACGCACAGCAAGCACAAATAGAGACTGCTTATAATCACTATAAAAACCAAGAACCTTTGCTGGCTTTTGCCGCAATCGATCGCTTTATTAAGCAATACCCAGCGCATCCAAATATTGATTACGCCTACTATTTAAAGGGCTTGGTTAATTTTAATGAGGCACAAGGTTTCTTATCTAGCGTGGTAAAACAGGATATGTCTGAGCGCGATCCTAAGGCCGCTCGCGAATCTTACGATACCTTCCGCCAGCTGGTTACGCGTTACCCAGAAAGCAAATACGCTGCCGATGCTACGGTGCGTATGGGCTACTTAGTTGGGGCATTAGCTAACTTAGAATTACACGTGGCTAAGTATTACTACAAGCGTGGTGCATTCTTAGCGGCGGCTAATCGTGGTAAATATTTACTAGAAACCTATTCGAGCACCAAGCAAGTTGAGCCTGCTTTAGGCATTATGGCTTTGTCTTACGATAAGCTAGGTTTGATTCCACTGCGTGATGATGTAAAAAAAGTCTTGCTTAAAAATTACCCAGAAACCACGGTATTGGATGAAAACAGCTTATTCACTGATTCTGACTGGTGGAAGCCTTGGTAAGCAATATTTAATTTATTTTCGAAAGGGGGGTTTACAGGCTTAAATTTGCTCTGTAATATTCGGATCTCTTTCGGGGGGGTATAGCTCAGTTGGTAGAGCGCTTGCATGGCATGCAAGAGGTCAGCGGTTCGATTCCGCTTACCTCCACCAGAATTAAATGAGTCATAGTTGTTATCTAAACTATAACTTATTAAATAGAGTTTTAGATTGATCCCATCGTCTAGAGGCCTAGGACACTGCCCTTTCACGGCGGCGACCGGGGTTCGAATCCCCGTGGGATCGCCATCTAATCTTAGTTTTGTCGTGCGGCTGTAGCTCAGTTGGATAGAGTATCTGGCTACGAACCAGAGGGTCAGGAGTTCGAATCTCTTCAGCCGCACCAATCAGTTTTAAATGCTACTCAGTTTATAAGAGTTAGCTTAAAAGTATGATCCCATAGTTTAGCGGTTAGAACACTGCCCTTTCACGGCGGCGGCCGGGGTTCGATTCCCCGTGGGATCGCCAATTTAAAAAACCTGCCCAAGTGGCAGGTTTTTTTTCGTCCGCACCATTCCAACCATCCCCGTGTAAAATTCTGAGGGGAATCTCTTTCTAGGAATTTAATCAATATGGCAGCTTTGGGGCGTTTTCTCTCGGTAGAAGGCATTGATGGCGCGGGAAAAAGCACGCAACTGGCCTGGATTGCACAGTGGCTAAAGCAGCAGGGTGTGGCTTTTGTGCAAACACGCGAGCCAGGTGGTACGGCTTTGGGCGAAAAGCTACGAGATTTGCTGCTCAGCGAGCCTATGCATCTGGAAACTGAAACCTTACTGATGTTTGCAGGCCGCCGAGAGCATCTAGAGCAAGTGATTAAGCCTGCATTGGCGCGGGGTGAGTGGGTGCTATGTGATCGCTTTAGTGATGCTAGCTACGCTTACCAAGGCGGTGGACGAGGTTTGCCGCGCGAGAAATTTATTGCGCTCGAAGAATGGGTGCAGGGTGTGGCTCCCAATAAGATTCAACCTGATTTAACCCTGATTTTTGATGTACCCTTGTCGGTCAGCCAAGAGCGGATGGCGGGTGGTCGTATTTTGGATCGGTTTGAGCGTGAAGCTGCTGATTTTCATGCCAGAGTGCGGGCCGCTTATCTGGAAAGAGCCTCCAGTGAGCCGCAGCGCATTCGCGTGATCAATGCCAATCGCTCTTTAGAAGAAATTCAGCAAGAATTAGCTGAGATACTAAGCGCTATCCTTTAAGAGCACCTAGATGAAAACACTTTACCCTTGGCAAGCCGCAGCTTGGTCGCAATTGATGCGCGAGATGGATAGACTGCCGCATGCCATGCTGATTACCGGTGAGGAAGGCATTGGGAAAAGGCGTTTTGCAGAATACTTAGCCCAGTTTCTACTTTGCGAAGACGAAGCAAAAACCACTGTACCATGTGGCGTGTGTGATGGCTGCCGCTGGTATATGGCGGGCAATCATCCCGATTACCGCGTGCTTTCGCCAGAAGACAATGAGAGCGATGCGAGCGAAGAAGGCAAGCCTAAGCGTAAATCGCAGGTGATTGGTGTGGATGACATCCGTGATTTGGCCGATTTTGTTAACTTAACCGCACACCGCAAAGGCATTCGCGTCACCGTGGTTTATCCGGCTGAAACGCTGAATGTGGCCGCGGCGAATGCCTTTTTAAAAACACTAGAAGAGCCGCCATCAGGTGCGATGTTTATTCTGGTATCAAATCATTGGCGGCGTTTATTGCCGACGATCCGCAGCCGCTGCCGCGTGTTTCCAATGGCAACGCCTGATCATGCAACGGCGGCGGCATGGTTGGCGCAGCAGCAGGTGGTCAATCCTGTGCTGCATTTGGCGCATACGGGCGGCGCGCCCTTGGCGGCGCTGGACGATGCGAGTGCCGAATGGCTGCCAAATCGCAAAGCATTTTTGGCGCATATTGCCAATCCTGCGGTTTTAGATGTGCTGGCTGTGGCTAGCGAGCTAGAAAAGGCTAAACTAGAGATGTCGCTGGTAGTGGGCTGGTTACAAAAATGGGTCCATGATTTAATCAATATTAAGATGACGGGCAAACTTCGCTATTATCCAGATTGGGAGAGCGATTTACAGCGCTTAGCAGCGCAATCCTCCGTCTTTTTTCATTATACCGATCGTCTTAATGAGGCGATGCGCCTGGCGCACCACCCTTTAAATCAGCGGTTAGTATTTGAGTCTTTGCTTTTTGCTTATCTGGATGCACTGCGTAGTAGTAAGGGGAAAAAATGAGTGAACCAATTAAGGCCCAAGTATCGCGGCCTGGCGTATTGTCGCTAAATATTAAAGAAAAAGCTGCTCTGTATGCTTCATATATGCCTTTTTTAAAAGGCGGCGGTATTTTTATTCCAACCAATAAAGCATATGTATTGGGTGATGAAGTATTTATGTTGCTTTCGCTGTTGGATGATCCTGCCAAAATTGCCGTTTCGGGTAATGTGGTGTGGATTACCCCGCAGGGAGCCAATAATAATCATCAGCAGGGCATTGGGGTGAAGTTCTCAGCGAATGAAGCGGGTAATCAAGCTAAAACCAAGATTGAAGGCTTGCTGGGAGGCTATTTGCAATCGGCCCGTACCACGCACACCATGTAGGCAATCTCGAAAACCCTTTCTTTCGCCATAATACGGCGTTGCGCATTAAAAAATCTTCTTACATATCAAACATATGCAACGTCGATTTTTTAACACGCGCCTTGTCGTATCTAGAAATACAGGTTTTTCGAGGCACCTTGTTGTTTTTCATAATCTGCCTTTTTGAAGCCCTATGTTTATTGATTCGCATTGCCATATTAACTTCCCTGATCTTGTTGCCAATATCGACCCGTTGCTTGCCAATATGGCCGAGAACAAAGTGACGCACGCGCTTTGCGTGGCGGTGAATTTGCCTGAGCTTCCTTCTGTGTTGGCCTTGGCAGAGGCGCACACCAATATCTTTGCTTCGGTGGGTGTGCATCCTGATTACGAAGATACACCAGAGCCAAGCGTAGAGCAGTTGGTAGAGCTAGCCAAGCACCCTAGAGTGGTTGCTATTGGCGAAACGGGGCTTGATTATTATCGCTTGCAAGGCGATTTGGAATGGCAAAGAGAGCGCTTTAGAGTGCATATCCGCGCTGCCAAGCAGGCAGGCTTGCCGCTGATTATCCACACCCGCTCATCTGCAGAAGACACGATTCGCATCTTAAAAGAAGAGGGCGCGGACGAGGTGGGCGGGGTATTGCATTGTTTTACTGAGACTTGGGAAGTAGCGCAGGCGGCGATGGCGCTGGGGTTTTATATCTCGATCTCTGGCATTGTTACTTTCAAAAAAGCGATTGAGTTGCAAGATGTGGCCCGGCTTGTGCCGCTGGATAGGTTGCTCATCGAAACGGATTCGCCTTATTTAGCGCCGGTGCCATACCGTGGTAAACAGAACCAACCCGCTTGGGTGCGGCATGTGGGTGAATCAATTGCAGATTTACGTGGAATTAGCGTTAATCAAATTGCAGATGCCACGACTGCTAATTTCTTTAAGCTATTTGCAAGGGCGCAAAAATGAAAGTAGAGGTGCTAATTTTGGGTGTGGGTTCTAGCGGTGGTTCACCAGCGCTCGGCTGCTCTTGCCCAACCTGCACCTCTAGCGATCCTAAAAATAGCCGTAGCCGCGCATCATCGGTACTACGGGTTGGAGGCAAAACATTTCTTATAGATACTGGCCCCGATCTACGCTATCAAGCCCTGCGTGAGCAATTACTACACGTGGATGCGGTGCTTTACACCCATCCGCATGCTGATCACCTCAATGGGATTGACGATTTACGTTCATTTTGCTGGCTGCAAAAAGCGCCTATTCCCGTATTTGGCAATGAATTTATGCTTGAGCATATTCGCCAGCGTTTTCCTTACACCTTATTTCCGCCGAACAATTTTTGGGATAAGCCCGTATTAACGCTACATCCTGTTGGCGAGAGAACGTTTGAATTTGCTGGGACTGCTATCGAGCCTATTCCGCTGATGCACGGCAAATGGCCGATTTTGGGCTACCGCATAGGCAAAGTAGCCTATTTAACCGATGTATCAGAAATCCCTGCAACCAGTCTCGCTAAGCTTCAGGGCTTAGATATTGTGCTACTCGATTGCCTGCGCCGTGTGCCACATCCTACGCATTTTTCCGTGGATCAAGCTATCGCAGCAGCCAAGCAAATAGGGGCCAAGCAAACCGTGATGATTCATATGACGCACGAGCTTGAATATCACGCGCTCTCGCAAGAATTACCAGCCGGTATGGTGGTGGGCTTTGATGGAATGCGCTTAGTGAGCGAGGCAGGCGCTGGTCTCTAGTGGCTATTGGGTTGTATGAGCGAGCTGCTATGGCTGCATGCTACATGATGTTTTTTCTGCGATTTCTTGTTTTATCAGGCCCATTACTATGGGCATTTTTTTCGCCTCTAGCTGAGTATTCCCCCTTTTTTGCCACCTCTTCGGCGGTGTACACCGATCAACTATTTATTAAATTTAAGCAAACTACAGAAAAAAACCTAGATTCCAGCTATGGTTTAGCTGGCGATACTTATTTTTTTGCCACAAAATGGTAAGCTCTATTGATAAATATCTTATGCAAACCTTTCTAATAGCACTATTTTTTTTTGCGATAAGCTTGCCTGATGCAATGGCTTTAGAACAAGTGACTCTGCAATTAAAGTGGAAACATGCGTTTCAGTTTGCAGGCTATTACGTTGCCAAACAGCAGGGTTATTATCAGCAAGCAGGATTAGATGTTCAGATTAAAGAAGCCGAGACCAGTACTAATGTGCTGGATGAGGTGTTGGCGGGTAAGGCAAATTTTGGAGTGGGTACCAGTAGCTTGCTGCTGGCAAGAAAAGCGGGTAAGCCTGTGGTTGTTTTAGCGGCTATTTTACAGCACTCTCCTTATGTATTGATTGCACCTGATAAAGGTGCGACACAAAGTATCCAAGATCTAAACAATAAACGCATTATGATAGAGCCGCTTTCTGCTGAAATTTTTGCCTATCTAAAGCGTGAAGGAATTGCATTGAATCATCTGCAGATGGTTCCGCACAGTTTTAAAATTGATGAACTATTAGCCGCTAAGGTGGATGCAATCACTGCATATACTATTAATGAGCCTTTTCTATTGGATAGAGCGGGCTTTCATTATCGAGTATATAGTCCTCGTGCTGTAGGTATTGATTTCTATGGTGACAATCTATTCACCTCTGAAGCAGAAATTGAGCAGTATCCAGAGCGGGTAAAGGCGTTTCGAGCGGCTAGTTTACGTGGGTGGGAATATGCGATGGCTCATCCCGATGAAACAATTCAACTTATATTGAATAAATATCCACAGCAGCGCTCAAAAGAGCACTATCAGTATGAATTTAGCCAAATTCTTGCATTAATGCGCAGTGATTTAATCACCATTGGTTATATGAATATTGGCCGATGGCGGCATATTGCAGATACTTATGCAGAAATTGGTATGCTACCCGCTAATTTTTCTTTGAATGGGTTTTTATATGATTCCGATCCTAAAGTTGATTTAACCTGGATATATAGCGTTCTCGCTGCTGTATTTGCCCTATTAGGCACGGTTGGTGCAATTGCACTGCATATTTATCGGCTTAATCAACGTTTGGCTGTCAGTTTTGCCGAAGTAAAGCAGGCTGAACAGCGTTTAAAAGTATTTTCAACCGCCATTGAGCAAAGTCCAATGGCCGTATTGATTGCTGGGCCTGATAATATCATTCAGTATGTAAATCCAAAATTTACGCAAGAAACGGGATACTCTTTCAATGAAGTGCTAGGAAAGCCCAGTAATATATTGCAGGCCGACGTATTGGATGATGCAATATTTAAGAGAATGTGGGAGCAATTGCAGCAGGGGGAATTATGGAGTGGAGAATTAAATATTCGCCATAAAACGGGTGAGACTTCTTGTGAAGAAGCCCATATTGCGCCAGTTAAAGATTGTGATGGTCAGACAACCCATTATATTGCGGTATTGCAGGATATAAATGAGCGAAAGCAAATTCATACTAAGCTTGCCCACGCCGCACATTACGATATGCTCACTAGTTTGCCCAATCGATCTTTGATTTTTGAACGGATTAATCAATGGTTGCTTGCGGCTAAACGCAATAATAATAAATTAGCTTTGATGTTTATTGATTTAGATAAATTTAAACCTATTAATGATAAACATGGGCATGCGGCGGGTGATTTTATTCTGCAAGAAACGGCCAAAAGAATGCTCGCCTGCCTGAGAAATTCAGATAGCGTTGGCCGAGTGGGAGGGGATGAGTTTATTGTGCTATTGCCTGAAATAGCTAGCGATAACGATGCTTATTCGGTTGCAGAGAAAATCCGCATAGCTTTGAATCAACCTTTTGTTATGTCAAATAAGCAACTCGATATTTCATCTTGTATCGGTATTGCTATTTACCCAGAGCATGGTGAAGAATTAGCCGAGTTGATTAAAAATGCGGATTTAGCCATGTATAAAGCGAAAGAGTTAGGGGGTAATAAGGTTAGCTTTTTTTCTACACCCATTTGAAAGCCATCATGTACAATTTTATTGTGCTTGCTTTACCTCTTGAATGCCATCTTTAGCTGCATAGTGCTTATGTATTACAATCAATTTATTTTTTTGTTAATTTAATGAAGTTAAAAATAAATTGGTCAAATGTTTTTTATGATATAAAAAATGGTAATAAAAAATAGCAGTATTGCTTTATCCTGGCTGTATGTTTTTTGAAGTCACCGCTGCGGTTGAATTGCTAGCTTAATAATTGGCAGTTATTTTGTGGTTTTTTTATGCTAAGTATTGGCTATTTTTGCATAAACTCGCGCATTGCGCAGCGTGCCACCCGGATCTATCCGTTCGTTTTTTAGCAATCCTTCAAGCTTAAACTCAGATTTTTCTGCTACGCGCCAGCTGGTGGTATTTAAATCATCAGAAAATATTTCTAAGCGCTTGGCATTTAAATACTTAAAAGCGAATTCGCTAATGGCGGTGATGGCTTCGGTGATTAAGCCGTGGAGTAAGGTGCGACACCAATAGCCAATTTCAAATTTTTGGGTGTTCCAGTCCATTCTTGTTAATCCTGATGCACCAATAAACTTCCCGTTCCTTTTAAAAATAGCAACATGGTTAAATTAGTTCGATCAATAAATTCGGCTTGGCTTTTTCGGCAGTAGATTTCTGCATCAGCGGGGTCTAATTCGTGCATGGCCCAAGGCAAAGAGGCGGGATAGCGGCGCAGTTCTGTAATTGATTCTAACTTGGCTTGGTGCATAGCTAAGCCCTCGCCTGCACGTGGGCTGCGAATAATAAGCCGTTTTGATTCAAAGTGATCGGGAAAATCAAGCAGGATGGAGTTGATTGTCATGGTATTTACGCAGTGCATAAAGAATAAATATTGAGCATTTAAATTAAACACTCAATGCCTGTAAAAATTCATCTGAATCAAAGCCATCTTTCATTTGGTGGCCGCGCACCATCAGAAATGGCGTGCCGATTGCACCGTAGCTATTAAATTCTTGTTGGCAGTGCTCTTCAATGCCCATATTACATTCGGTAAAGGCAAAGTTGTTTTGCTTGAGCCAATATTTAGCTTCCACACAATAAACGCACTCTGTGCTGGAATACATTACCACTTCATTTGGTTTGACCGTGCTGGCTAATTGATTAATTTGTTGGCTGCTATAACTGTCACTGGATTGGCTGGGGTGCTGATAATGCCTCCAAGCGGCAGAGAGTGCGCCAATTAGGATAATGAGGGTAATAACACGGCCCATTTGTTTTCCTTTGGGGGCTGGTCAGTAATATGTGAGTGCCATATTACGGTGTTTTTTCATTATCTTGCAAATGATGTTATGAATAGCAGGGCAGATGGGGAGATTGGTTTAGGTATTTGTGATCTAAATACGGAGTGCAATGTAGATATTAAAGACTGTTTAGCAAAGAGGAAACCCACAGATTGCTTGGGGGTCCATCGCAAAATATATTGGGTTTCGTCTACGCTATTGATCTGCAGATTTTATATCATCTGCATAGTGCTTAGTTCACGATGATAGGTAGCTTGGGGTGGCTATCTAGCTTGATTTGTAGGGGGCTATTTGCGGTTTCAAGCTCGCTGAGTAGCTTTTGTTCCGCCTGATTAGGCGCTCCTAGCCATTGAGCTGGGCCATTTTTAGCTTGGTAGTGAGCTACTACGCGTTTTTGTGCTGGTGCGTAAAGTACATGGACGGAATGCCCACAGTTATGCGGCTCGCACACCGATCCTGCTAGGTAGTGTATTTGCCCTAAGATAATAGGGATCATCGGGGTGGAGGTCCCTTTACCTAGCCAACGCGGTGGCTTTATTTTGGATGTGGTAAAGGCACGATTTAGCTGCTGGCGTAGTGTTTTATCTGCAGGATAAACATCATAAAAATAAGCGCATTGCGTACTATCTGTGCAGGCCATCGCCTTGGTACTGCTCACGTTTTTAGCCTGTGCATTCAGCGGTAAAAAGAGTGTCGCAATGATGCTGCTGCAGATTGAAATACGGTTAATCCACTGCATAATTTCTCCTCGGGTTAGCCTATGCAGGTCATTGAATCATGGGCTGCATAGGCCGTGTATTGGTTTATGGGATGATGGTCGTGAATAAATAGACGGCAAAAATAACTAAGAGCACCACGCCTTGTAATACGGTGGTTTTACCCGTTTTTAGCGATAGCATCGTGATAAAGAGCGATAGCATCAGTAGCACGGATGACTTGATATCTAGGCCTAGGGTTAAGGTTAGGCCGCTGCTAAGTGAAAGTACGGCAACGGTTGGAATCGTTAAACCGATACTGGCTAGCGCAGAGCCTAGGGCTAAATTTAAGCTGGTTTGCAGGCGGTTAGCACGCGCAGCATGGAAGGCTGCAATTGCTTCTGGCAAGAGCACTACAGCAGCAATAATAACGCCAACCACGGCCTTAGGCGCGCCCATATTGGCAACACCTAGTTCAATACTGGGTGCAAGTGCTTTGGCTAAAAGCACAACGGCTGCAAGGCAAACTAAGAGTAAAAAAGCGCTGATTGAGGTGGTGCTAAGCGTAGGTGGCTCGGCATGAATTTCTTCGTCCTCAACTGCATGGTTAGGTAAAAAATAACCACGGTGGCGCACGGTTTGCACTAGCACAAAGGTGCCGTACAGCGCTAAGGTTACTACTGCGATAAAGATCAACTGGCTGGATGTATACACAGGGCCAGGTGCACTGGTGGTGTAGTTAGGCAAAATCAGGGTGAGTACAGCAATGGCTGCCAAGGTGGTGACTGATGCGCTGACACCATCTAAGCTGAAGCTTTGTTCTTTATAGCGTAAACCGCCCACCAATAAGCACATACCGACTATTCCATTCAGAATAATCATCACTGCAGCAAAAACTGTATCTCTAGCCAGCGCGGTGGTTTCTGGCCCACCGGCAATCATTAATGAAACAATCAAAGCTACTTCAATAATTGTAACGGCTACCGCCAGTACCAAAGTGCCATAAGGCTCACCAACTCGGTGGGCAATCACTTCGGCATGGTGTACAGCTGCTAATACGCCACCAAACAAGGCCAAGGTTAATAAGCTAAGGTAGATGCTGCCCAAGCTTTGCAAAGGTGTGAGGTAGAGTAGCCAAGCGATAATGGGGGCGGCAATAGTCCAGATCGGGAGTGTTACTTTCATTGTGGCGCCAGAGAAAAAAGATTCAACATAATATGCTCCAGTGTGGGGACAGAAATTTATAGCGAGTTAGACAATATAATGCCGCATTGAACACAGAGCATCATAGCTCTGTACACAGTTAAAAAAAACCAAGATATAGCAAAGAAAAGCACTTAGATATATATGAGATGATTTGCAATTTGTGCAAATCAGACGCTATTGCTCATATAGGGAAGTATCTTGTAGGATGAATGCCACATAAATATATGGGGAATAACGAGAACAACTCTACAACAATTTGAGTAGCTAGGTAATAAAAAGTTCACTCGCTTGGTTTTTTATAAATGATTGTTTTGAGCATGACGAGTGTTGAGATTGCTAATGGATATGCGCTGCAATATGTGTATTCAATAAAAAAAAGCCATATAAAAACCACCTTGATCATAGCGTGGATCTTATATGGCAAGAGCGAATAGCGAGAAGCTTTACTAAATTACGATTGCTTACGGCGGCGTGCAATCCATAAGCCGGTTAAGCCTAGGCCGATCAGAGCATATGTTTCTGGCTCTGGCACTGGCGTACTTATATTAATGTTATCAAATTGGCTGTTAGAGCCTACCCAAGAGACTTTGGTGATATTGTTTTTATTAAAAACAAAGGTTTGTAGACCCTTTAGCTGATCAAGAATAACGGTTTCAAATGTTGTGCTTTGCCCATTAAAAAAGCTGAATTGAATAGAGGCTGAATCACCTTTATTAAAAACATCGGCAAGGTCAATGGATTTAAAATTAAAGAATGATTTATTAGCTTGCTCAAGACTGGTTTTGCTACCGCTGTAGTTTACAAAGACAGCAGCGTGGCCTTTATCGGCCTGAAACACATCGTTTTTACCCCAAATCCCCAGACGATCATTGCCTTGGCTATCATTTTTAATGACAAAACCATTGGTGTTGATGCTATTGAAGGTTTGAAAAATATCGTTGTGAGCTAAATGATTGAAATCGATCACGGTGGCATTTGCAAAAGTACTTAAAGCGAAAATAGAACTAGAGAGCAATAGTTTTGTGTGCAGCATGAACTTTTCCTATAGATAGAAAATCACTAAATCCAAGCATTTTCTGTCTTGTTCCTTGCTGGTGTCAAAATATATGTTTCATTTGTTGTAAGTTGGGTGTTTGTTTAATTTAGGTTTATAAGCAGCGGTAATCCCCCCATTTTTAAGCTCACTTAGAAGTAGAGGCTAGGCATGTAATGCCAGTTTTTGTTTCGGGGTGATGCCGCCCAATCCCATATGCGGGCGCTCGTTATTGTAAATCCAAAGCCATT
>JBDKJX010000031.1:0-45996 GCA_039796405.1 Pseudomonadota bacterium | reverse complement strand
AAGAGGATGATCGTTACGATCAAATGAAGCTAGGCCTCTAGCCGCCTTTAGGCGGCTCCTGATTTACCAGCGCCTTCGAGGCGCCCCTGCAATAAACCTCCGGCTTTGCCGGAGGTAATTTAATTTTGGAATTCACCACGGCGGTGAATATAATCCAGCTCAATTAATTCAACAAAGCCTACCATTTCATCATTGCCGTCTACGGCCACAAAACGACGCTCGCGCACATCGTGCACATGCTGATCGTAAAGCTGGGTAAGTTCAGAAAAAGTCTCATAAGGCTCTTCAAACCAATAACGCATAATCTTGGCATTATTGTTAAGCTCATGGGCAAAACGTAAATCGGATCGTTCTAGTGGGCGTAGTTTTAAATGGCTACTCATATAAATCGCTGAATGATTAAGGTGTTTCTCTGACTTTAGGTGAGGGGGTGAGTTCAATATTTTTTGGGAAGTGGTATTTGTTGGGGAGATAAATAGCGGGCGGAAGGGGAAGAATATGAAGCAGGATATATGGAAAATCACAAAGTGAGATCTGATAGCCCATAAAAAACCCACGATCTACGTCGTGGGTTTTTTATGGCTTATTCCCAGCTCAAAATCACTTTCCCGCTTTGTCCCGACAACATGGCTTCAAAGCCCTGCTCAAACTCATCCACATGGAAGTGGTGGGTGATAATCGGGGTGATGTCTAGGCCAGATTGGATGAGGGCGACCATTTTGTACCAGGTCTCGAACATTTCGCGGCCGTAAATACCTTTGATTTCCAGCCCTTTGAAAATCACCTGATTCCAGTCGATGGCGGTGTCTGCTGGTGGAATACCCAGTAGCGCGACTTTGCCGCCGTGTTGCATGGTTTCTAGCATGGTGCGGAAGGCTTGCGGGTTGCCAGACATTTCCAGACCCACGTCAAAGCCTTCGGTCATTTTTAAATCAGCCATCACGTCTTTTAAATCTTCTTTTAAGACGTTGACGGCGCGGGTTGCGCCCATTTTGCGGGCCAGATCGAGGCGGTATTCATTAACGTCGGTGATCACCACATGGCGTGCGCCTACGTGTTTGGCAATTGCCACCGCCATAATGCCGATCGGGCCTGCGCCAGTAATCAATACGTCTTCGCCGACCATATTGAACGACAGCGCGGTATGCACCGCATTGCCAAATGGATCGAAAATGGCGGCTAAATCGTCAGAAATATCGTCAGGAATAGGGAAGGCGTTAAAGGCAGGCAGCACCAGATATTCGGCAAAAGCGCCGGGGCGGTTGACGCCCACGCCAACGGTATTACGGCAAAGATGGCGGCGGCCTGCGCGGCAATTACGGCAATGGCCGCAGGTGATATGGCCTTCGCCAGAAACGCGATCACCAATCTTAAAGCCTTGTACTTCAGAGCCAATTTCTACCACGGTGCCGACATATTCATGGCCAACGTGCATGGGCACGGGGATGGTCTTTTGCGCCCAATCGTCCCATTTCCAGATATGAATATCGGTGCCACAGATGGCGGTTTTTTTAATTTTGATCAGCAGGTCGTTATGGCCGATGGCAGGCTTTTCGACTTGATTCATCGTCAGGCCGGGTGCTGCGGTCAGTTTTGATAAGGCTTTCATCTGGTATTTCCAAGCAAGGAATAATTTATTTTTCTGATAGCAACAGCTTTAGCTTATTTTTATAGACAGTTAAACCTTGAACCACAGAGTAAATAGAGAGCACAGAGATCACAGAGAAAACCACTCCATCGTGTTTCTCTGTGAAACTCTGTGTTCTCTGTGGTTTAAGGTTTTGGACTCTTCATTTTAGGCTAAAGTTTCTGTCAAATTGTTGTTTGCAGAGCCTTTAAGCAATTACTTTCAGTTCACGTCCTACTTTGATAAAGGCGGCTACTGTTTTTTGGATTTGTTCCAGTGTGTGGCCTGCTGACATTTGGGTGCGGATGCGGGCTTTGCCTTTGGGTACGACGGGGAAGGAAAATCCAACCACGTACACGCCTTCTTTAAGTAGCGCCGCGGATACTTCACCAGCAAGACGCGCATCGCCTAGCATTACAGGGACAATTGGGTGCTCGCCCGGCACTAAGGTAAAGCCTGCTTCAGACATAGCACTACGGAAGTATTCGGCGTTGCGTTTTAACAGACTACGCAGGGCTTTGCCCTCAGCACTCGCTAAGATTTCTAATACTTTCAAGCTGGCTGCGGCAATGGCGGGGGCGAGGGTGTTAGAGAATAAATAAGGGCGTGAGCGTTGGCGTAGTAAATCAATCATTGGCTTGCGGCCAGAAACATAGCCGCCTGAAGCGCCGCCCAAGGCTTTGCCCAAGGTGCCGGTGTAAAGGTCGATGCGGTCTTGCACGCCACATAATTCGGGCGTGCCCGCACCGTTTTCGCCGATAAAGCCCACGGCGTGTGAATCATCCACCATCACAATGGCGTTATAGCGCTCAGCCACATTGCACAGCTCTTTCAGGTTGGCGATAATGCCATCCATTGAGAACACGCCATCGGTGACCACCAGCTTAAAGCGCGCGCCTGCTGCATCGGCGGCAATGAGTTGCGCTTCGAGGTCTTGCATGTCATTGTTTTTATAGCGAAAGCGCTTGGCTTTACACAGACGCACACCGTCAATAATCGAAGCGTGGTTGAGTTCGTCAGAAATCACCGCGTCTTCTTCGCCAAGTAGCGTTTCAAACACACCGCCATTGGCGTCAAAGCAGTTGGAATACAAGATTGTATCGTCGGTCTTTAGAAAGCCAGAAATCGCCTGCTCTAAATCTTTATGCACCTGCTGCGTACCACAAATAAAGCGCACCGATGCACAGCCATAGCCGTAATCGTCCATGCCTTGTTTGGCGGCTGTAATCAGGCGAGCGTCGTCCGCCAAGCCTAGGTAGTTGTTCGCGCAAAAATTTAAAACTTCCTGACCACTTTGCAGGGTAATGTCAGCGCCTTGTTTGCTGGCAATCACCCGCTCAGGCTTGGCAAAACCATCGTTCTGGATCTGCGTGAGAGTTGCGTTTAAGTGTGTGAGGTAGGCCTGATTCATAGTCATCCTGTATGCGGTTTGTGATCGATCGAATAGCCCGATTGTAGACCGATGCAGAATGGCGGAGCAGTAGCAGTTGGGCGTGTTTTAAGGCGGGAAAGTGTTTGTTTGGGCTTGATTTGGCTAAATGGCTTTTAGTGCTGCGCGTAAGAGCGCCCCCTTAGCCGCCATAAAAATACTTAGGTGATTATGCGTAATTATATTTCAATATGCGTAATTTTCTGCAAGGTGGAACAAATGAAGGGGGCCATCTATTGCTCATCGCTGATGCGTTTTTTAATCTTGCTGCTTAGGGGTGTTTATTTATTTTGCATATTAACGGCCTCAGCACTGCGACTGGATCGCTTTGGTAATAAAATTTATCTAGGCCTCTATTGAGATGCCATTATTTTGGTTTAGCCGCGTAGAATGTTGACTCCCTGACCCGCCTAGCCTCTGATCCTATGCCCGAACAACCATCCGCTGACGCTATTCAATCTACTAAAGACGCGCTGTTAGAACAAGTGAAAAGCCTGCCAGATTTGCCTGGGGTGTATCGATTCTTGGGGGCGGATGGTACGGTTTTGTATGTGGGTAAAGCCATTAATCTACGCAAGCGTGTGGGGTCTTATTTTCAAAAAAATGATCATAGCCCACGTATTCGTTTAATGCTGGCGCAGGTCATGCGCTTAGACACAACGGTGGTTCGTTCTGAAGGCGAGGCGCTGGTTTTAGAAAACAACCTGATCAAGGCTTTATCCCCACGTTATAACATTTTGTTTCGTGACGATAAAAGCTACCCTTATGTTGTGATTACTGGCCATGATTCACCGCGCTTAGCCTATTATCGCGGCACTTTAGATAAACGCCATCAATGCTTTGGCCCTTTTCCTAATGGCTATGTCGTTAAAGAAAGTATTCAGCTGTTACAAAAAGTTTTTAAAATCCGCACCTGCGAAGACACTGTTTTTGCCAATCGTTCACGGCCCTGTTTATTGCATCAAATCAAACGTTGCTCGGCACCTTGTGTTGATTTAATCAGCCATGATGATTACCGCGCTGACGTAAATAATGCGGTACGGTTTTTAAATGGCAAAGCCAGTGAGATATTGAGTGAATTAGAATCAAGCATGCAAATGGCATCAGAGGGCTGGCGGTTTGAAGAGGCGGCGGCTATTCGGGATCAAATTAGCGCTTTATCGCGTATCCAAGATAAGCAGTTTGTTTCCAGCAATAGCAGCGAGGTGGATGCGGATATTGTGGTGTGCGTGATTAGCCAAGGCATGATTTGTGTGAACCTGGCGATGGTGCGCGGTGGGCGGCATGTGGGGGATAAAAATTTATTTCCATCTCATGCAGATGGCTACGATGCGCCTGCGGCACTTGAGGCATTTTTGGCTCAGCATTACTTAGACCGTAACGCGCCACCAGTGATTTACTGCCACCCCGAGCCAGAAAATGCCACGTTGTTGGCAGATTTATTAAGCCAGCAGGCCGAGCATAAGGTGGTGTTAAATAGTAATCCTAATGGGGAGCGGCGAGTCTGGCTGGATATGGCGCTTAAAAACGCCGAATTAGCCATTTTGCAAAGGAGTAGCCAAACCGCCACGCAGCATGCTCGTTTAGCCTCTTTGATTGAAGCTATGCAATGGCCTGATACCATCGCTCGTATCGAGTGTTTTGATATCTCACACACAATGGGTGAGGCAACCGTGGCCTCTTGCGTGGTGTACGACCGTATGGATATGCAGCCCAAGGAATACCGCCGCTACAATATTGAAGGCATTACGCCTGGGGATGATTACGCCGCCATGCGCCAAGCCTTAATTCGTCGTTACGGCAAAATTGCAGTAGGTGAGGGCGTCGTGCCTGATGTGGTGCTGATTGATGGCGGCAAGGGTCAGCTATCTATGGCGCTAGAGGCGATGAGCGAGGTTGGGATGCTTGAGCCTATTTTGTTGGGTGTGGCTAAAGGTGAAACGCGTAAGGCCGGTTTGGAGCAGCTTATTTTGGTGGATAGGCCAGAGTCAATCCAATTGCGACGTGACCATCCCGCTTTGCATTTAATCCAGCAAATCCGCGATGAAGCGCATCGCTTTGCCATTACCGGCCACCGTGCAAGACGCGCCAAGGCAAGGGTTACATCTAGCTTAGAGGATGTAGAGGGTATTGGCCCAAAGCGGCGGCAAAAATTACTCGCCAGCTTTGGTGGATTGCAAGGGGTAAAGGCTGCCAGTGTGGATGAATTAAAGCAGGTAGAAGGGATTAGCCAAGCCTTAGCAGAGAAAATCCATGCGGTGCTGCGTGCTTAAAATAGGGCGGGGCGTTGCTTGCTGCGCCCGCTGTAATATCGAGCGGATGCGCTTATAAGCTCGGTTGGAAAGTGCCGGTTTTGTCTATGGCTAAATGGTATTTGGTTTAGATTATTGTGCTTTGTTGCACATTTTCACGAATGCGCTGAATAAAATGAGCTTGAACCGCAATCGGGCTGTGCATACTGGTAGAATGCGATTTTCTTGCTGTATTTGCCCTTGGATTCTGTATTCGCATGCCTTTTAATTTGCCGATATTTCTGACGTGGTTGCGCGTTGCGCTGATTCCTATTTTTGTGGGCGTATATTACCTGCCGATTAGTTTTATGCCACTCATTACCCAAAATATGGTGGGTAGTGCCTTGTTTTTTCTTGCGGCTATCACCGATTGGTTTGATGGTTATTTGGCTCGTCGCTGGAATCAAACCTCAAGCTTTGGCGCATTTCTTGATCCCGTGGCCGATAAATTAATGGTCGCTGCTGCCTTGATTTTATTGGTAGAGCTGGCCCGTGCCCCAACATGGCTGGCGGTGATTATTATTGGCCGCGAGATTACTATTTCTGCACTACGGGAATGGATGGCGCAGCAAGGTAAATCTAAAAGTACCGCTGTGGCGTATATTGGTAAATTAAAAACTGGCGCACAAATGGTTGCAATTTTATTGCTGCTTTGGGCTGGGCCATTATTGTCAGGTATTTCTACTCAATTTATAGGTACGCTGGCGCTTTATGTTGCCGGCATATTGACGATTATTTCTATGTTTTATTATTTGCAATTAGCGGCACAGCAATTCAAAGAAGAATAAGGTGTTGATTTATATGCAATAGGTTAAAAAACCTGTAAGCCGCTGTGTTTGCAGGTTTTTTTAATCTTATGGCATGGTTTTAAATCGCTTTTGAATAAATGGCTTAAAAAGGCGGGCGCATGATTATTGTAATGAAATATGGCGCAAGCGAAGCGCAAATCGAGAGCGTGGTGAATAAAATTCATCAGTCAGGCTTAAAAGAGCATCTTTCCCGTGGCGCGGAGCTCACCATTATTGGGGTGATCGGGGATGAGGAGCACTTAGAGCCTTCGCGTTTTGCAATCTTACCTGGGGTGGAGCGGGTGAATCGCGTGGCTAAGCAATATAAGATTGTTTCACGCAGCACGCATCCCAGCGGCACCATCATTAAAGTGCGTGGCGTTGAAATTGGCGGGCCGCAGATCCAGGTGATTGCTGGGTCTTATGCGGCGGAGTCGGCGCAGCAAATGGATTTAACCGCCGATGCAGTTGCGGCGGCCTCTTGTCGATTGATGCGTGGCGGCTCTTTTGGCGCGCATCCCACCGCTCAGCAGCGCGAAGCTTTGGGTTTGTTGCGAGATGCGGCAGCGCGGCATCAGCTGCCTATCGTGGCGGAGCTGCCGGATGTGCGCATGCTTGATACGTTTATGGAATTCGACGTTGAGATCATCCAGATTGGTGAGCGTAATATGCAAAATATGGATTTGCTCAGGGAAGTAGGGCGAATCAATAAGCCGATTATCCTCAAGCGTGGCGTTTCGGCAACCATTGTGGAGTGGCTGATGGCTGCTGAATCAATCGCGGCGGGGGGTAATCACAATATTATTTTTTGCGAGCATGGCATCCGTACTTTTGAAACGGCTTATCGAAATGTTTTAGATGTCAGCGCGATTGCGGTACTCAAGCAAGAAACGCATTTGCCGGTGATGGTTGATCCTAGCGATGCCGGTGGTAAATCATGGATGGTGCCCGCTTTGGCGCAAGCGGCCATTGCGGCGGGGGCAGATGGGGTGTTGCTGGATGTGCATCCAAACCCTTCGGAGGCGCGCTACGCAGCAGATCAAGCGCTCAGCCCACAGGCTTTGCTGGATATGCTGGCGGCCTTAAAACCCTTAGCGGTGGTCTTGGGCCGATCTTTATAAAGGACAGTCATGTTAAATAAATCCCTAATGGCAACAGCGCTATTGGCAACGGCCATGAGTGCGCAAGCGCGTTCTCTTTTGGATGGCGATTATGTTTTAAGTGAATGGCGGCACGCAGGCGTTACCCAGCGAGAGACCAAGAAGGCTACTTTAAGCATCATCGGTGATCGTGTAAGTGGATTCTCTGGGTGTAATCGTTACTCCGGCAGTATTAGCACTTTGCCAAAGTTAAAAGTAGGCCCGCTCGCCAGTACGCGGATGGCTTGCTTGGATGATCAGGCGGGGCAAGTGGAATCCGCTGTCTTGGCTGTGCTTGAATCGGCGCTGCGCTACCGCTTACAAAAAGGTAATCGTTTGGTGTTTTTAGCCGCTAAAGGCGAGCGACTCGTCTTTGTTCGCCAGCCCGATGCGATTGAGCAAGTGCTTTATATCGCACCAGAAACCAAATCATGCTCTGCAGGCGTTGCCCAAATGGATTGCCTACAGACCCGCGAATCACCAACTGCAGAATGGACGCTTTTTTATAATCACATTGAAGGCTTCGATTATGTTGCTGGGAAAAGCTACAAAATCAAAGTGCGCCGTGAAAAAGGGTCTAACCCTCCTGCGGATGCCTCCGCATTTAAATATGTCTTGCTTGAAGTTTTAGGTGACTAATGCGCATTAAACGGTTGGTTTTGCTGGGTACAGGGCTGATTGGTGGCTCGTTTGCGCTGGCACTCAAGCGGGCAAAGTGCGTGGATTATGTGGTGGGTGTGGGGCGAAATCCAGCTAATCTAGCGCGTGCCCTAGAGCTAAATGTGATTGACGAAGCGAGCGATAATGCCTCAGCTGCCGTGGTGGGCGCTGATCTGGTTTTGCTGAGTGCGCCCGTTGGCCAAATGGGGGCGCTATTGCAGCAAATTGCCCCTTATTTGCCGCTGCATTGTGTAGTTAGCGATGCGGGCTCTACCAAGCAGGATGTCAGTGCGCTTTATCAGCAATACCTGCCGCAGCATTTAAGCCGCTGCGTGCCGGGGCATCCTATTGCGGGCTCGGAATTATCCGGCGCTGCTGCTGCGCAATATGGGCTCTACGAAGGTCGGCGCGTGGTGTTGACGCCGCTGCCTGAAAGCGCCGCAGAATCAGTCGCTCTGTTGCGGGCCCTATGGCAGGCCTGCGGTGCTGAGGTATTTGAAATGAGCGCGCTTGAGCACGATGGCGTTTTTTCTGCGGTGAGCCATGTGCCACATTTGCTGGCATTTACTTATATGAATGCGCTGCTAGATCGCCACAATGCACCACTTTGCCTCGATTTTGCCGCGACAGGTTTCAGAGACTTTACCCGCATCGCCGCATCACACCCTGAAATGTGGCGTGATATTACCCTTGCTAATAAAAGCGCGATTTTGCATGATCTAAAAGCCAATGCCGCGCAATTGGCGGCATTGATTGAATGCATCGAAAGCCAAAATGCTCAGGGATTAACTGAGAAAATTGTTCGCGCCAGCACTGCGCGTAATCAATGGGGTCGTAAATCTAGGTAGGATTAATTATGAATTATTTGGCCAGTGAAACACGCTATCAGAATATGCCTTATCGCCGATTAGGGCGTAGTGGTTTAAAGTTGCCCGCGATCTCTTTGGGTTTGTGGCATAACTTCGGCGAGAACCGTGCCTATAGCACCAGCCGAAGCATGGTCTTGGCGGCTTTTGATGCAGGTATCACGCATTTTGATCTCGCTAATAATTATGGCCCACCACCTGGCGCGGCTGAGTCTACTTTTGGCCGCATTCTGGCTAAAGATCTGAAACCCTATCGTGATGAAATTATTGTATCGAGTAAGGCAGGCTGGGAAATGTGGCCGGGCCCTTATGGCGAATGGGGTAGTCGTAAATATTTAATGGCAAGCCTAGATCAAAGTTTGCAGCGTATGGGTCTAGATTATGTGGATATTTTTTATTCGCATCGGCCAGACCCCGATACCCCGCTCGAAGAAACCATGTCGGCATTGGATGCAATGGTGCGTCAGGGCAAGGCATTGTACGTGGGAATTTCTTCTTATACCGCTGAGCAAACGCTTGAGGCGAGCCGTATTTTAAAAGCGCTAGGAACGCCTTGCTTGATTCACCAACCATCCTACTCAATGTTTGATCGATGGATTGAGGGCGGTTTGTGTGATGTATTGGCTGCGGAAGGGATGGGCTCAATTGCTTTTTGTCCTTTGGCGCAAGGCTTGCTAACTTCACGCTATTTAAACGGTGTCCCGCTCGATTCTCGTGCTGCCGCTGTGGATAATCCATTTTTAAGTGCAGATAAAGTTGAGCAAAGAATTGCTCAGATCAATGCGCTAAATAAAGTGGCCGAGGCGCGCGGGCAAACCTTAGCGCAAATGGCGATTGCTTGGGCTCTATTAAAAGTAACATCAGTCATTATCGGTGCCAGCCAAGTGGCGCAAATTAAAGAAAACATTATCGCAGTGAAAAATTTAGAATTTAGTGCTGCTGAGTTACAGCAGATTGAATTGATTTTAGCGACGTAGCTGCGTGGTGATAAGCGTGGCTTAAACGGGTAAGGAAATATATGTCGGGTATTGCTGTTTTAGCGATTGATGGGCCGTCCGCTTCAGGTAAAGGGTCGGTTGCGCAGCGTGTTGCAGAAGCACTGGGGTTTACCTATCTGGATTCAGGCGCTTTGTATCGTTTAAGCGCTCTGGCTGCCAAGCAAGCAGGTGTGGTGTGGAGTGATGAGCTTGGTGTGGCCTGTATTGCGGCATCATTGGATGTGCGTTTTGAAGCGGGTTTAACTTTGCTGAACGGGCGGGACGTAAGCGCGCAAATTCGTAGTGAAGAAATAGGTGTGGGCGCCTCACAAATTGCCGCATTTGCGGTGGTAAGGCAGGCATTGCTCGCGCGGCAGCGGGATTTTGCGCTGGCCCCCGGCTTGGTGGCGGATGGTCGTGACATGGGCTCGGTGGTGTTTCCTCAGGCAGAGTTAAAGATTTATTTAACCGCCAGTGCAAAAGTGCGTGCAGAGCGGCGTTATGCGCAGTTGATTGGGCGGGGGGATGCGACAGATCTGGCTGCTATTACCCACGATTTGCAGGAAAGAGACGCACGAGATGCAGCTAGGGCCGAAGCGCCATTACGCCAATGGCCTGATGCGCTGCTGTTGGAAACCTCAGATTTGAGCTTAGATCAGGTGGTTGAGCAGGTCATATCTTGGTGGAAAACACGCTCTTAATAGGGATAATGTGGTTTTTCTTGTAATAAATCACACCTTTTACCCCCAAGTGCTTGAACTATAACAGAGAATTCTTTAGAATTGCTCCACTAAGCCATGGCCCTAGGTCGTGGCTTTTGCCCTTGTTGGGCGTTTATCGTGTTAGCAGGGTGCAAAGCCTTGCAGCATTTGTTTAACTAACTTATTTCTGGCTTTCCGCCAGAAATGCTTGGAAATTTCCATTCATATGACTACTGCTACTCTGTCCGGCTCCATGGAAAGCTTTGCCGCTCTGTTCGAAGAAAGCCTAACGCGTCAGGAAATGCGCGCTGGTGAAGTGATCACTGCTGAAGTGGTTGCTATCGACCATAACTTCGTGACTGTGAACGCCGGCCTGAAGTCCGAGTCGCTCATCCCGCTCGAAGAATTCAAAAACGACAATGGCGAACTTGACGTTAAAGTTGGCGATTTCGTTCCTGTTGCAATTGATAGCCTCGAAAACGGCTACGGCGAAACTAAACTCTCCCGCGAAAAAGCTAAACGCTTGGCTGCGTGGATTGAGCTTGAAGACTGCCTCGAAAAAGCCATGGTTATGACCGGTGTTATTTCCGGTAAGGTTAAGGGTGGTCTGACTGTTATGGTTAACGGTCTGCGCGCATTCTTGCCAGGTTCTTTGGTTGATATTCGTCCAGTTAAAGACACCACTCCATTCGAAGGCAAGCAAATCGAATTCAAGGTGATCAAGCTTGACCGTAAGCGTAACAACGTTGTTGTTTCACGTCGTGCTGTGCTTGAAGAATCCTTGGGCGAAGAGCGTCAAAAACTCCTTGAAACACTCAAGGAAGGCGCAATCATCAAGGGTATCGTTAAAAACATCACAGACTACGGCGCGTTCGTTGATCTGGGTGGTATTGACGGTCTGTTGCACATCACTGACTTGGCTTGGCGTCGTGTGAAGCACCCATCCGAAGTTCTGGCTGTTGGCGATGAAGTTGAAGCCAAGGTTCTGAAATTCGATCAAGAGAAGAACCGCGTTTCTCTAGGTCTGAAGCAATTGGGCGAAGATCCTTGGGTTGGTTTGTCACGTCGTTACCCATCGGGTACACGTATGTTCGGTAAGGTTACTAACCTTACAGATTACGGCGCATTCGTTGAAATCGAACAAGGCATCGAAGGTCTGGTTCACGTTTCAGAAATGGATTGGACTAACAAAAACGTTCATCCATCCAAGGTTGTTCAGCTTGGCGATGAAGTAGAAGTAATGATTCTGGATATCGACGAAGAAAAACGTCGTATCTCACTGGGTATGAAACAGTGCATGGCTAATCCATGGGATGATTTCGCAGAAAACTTCAAGAAGGGTGACAAGATCAAGGGCGCTATCAAGTCTATTACTGACTTTGGTGTGTTTGTTGGTCTGGCTGGCGGTATCGACGGTCTGGTTCACTTGTCTGATCTTTCTTGGAACGTGGCTGGCGAAGAAGCTGTTCGCAACTACAAGAAAGGCGATGAAGTTGAAGCGATGGTTCTGTCTATCGACACTGAAAAAGAACGCATTAGTCTTGGTATCAAGCAAATGGAAGGTGATCCTTTCAACAACTACGTTTCTACTTTCGACAAAGGTTCCCTTGTTAAGGGTACTGTAAAATCTTTGGATGCTAAGGGCGCGATCATTGCTCTGTCTGAAGAAATCGAAGGTTATCTGCGCTCTACAGAAGTTTCACGCGATCGCGTTGAAGACATCCGTACTGTGCTGAAAGAAGGCGACGAAGTTGAAGCCATGATCATCAACGTTGATCGTAAGAACCGTTCGATCAATCTGTCGATCAAAGCGAAAGATTCCGCTGACGAAACAGAAGTAATGAGCAAGCTGTCTACTGAAAGCACAGGCACTGCTGGCACAACTAGCCTTGGCGCACTGCTAAAAGCTAAGATGTCTGGCGCTGAGTAATATGGATCAAGGTGGGATGACCAAGTCCGAGCTTATTGCAAAGCTCGCCCAGCGTTATCCGCAGCTGGTTGCGAAGGATGCAGAGCTGGCTGTGAAAACCATCTTAGATGCAATGTCCAAGAGCTTGTCTCAAGGTCAGCGCATCGAGATTCGTGGCTTTGGCAGTTTTGATCTGAATTACCGCCCTCCACGAGTGGGGCGTAATCCGAAATCGGGTACGAAAGTGGCGGTTCCGGAAAAATTTGTTCCCCACTTCAAAGCGGGTAAAGAACTTCGAGAAAGGGTTGATGCCCTAATTTGATGTTTTGCATTACCTCAAGGCGGCACCCAAGGGTGTCGCCTTTTTGTATTGCGGCGTAATGCCTAGAGCCTTACGCACAATGTGCATTATCCATGCGAATACAACGGCTGAATCGGTTACAATGCTGGTTAGCTTATTTCTATGGATCTAACCCATGCGATATTTCTACTGGCTGATTAAATTTATACTCTTTGTAATTATGTTTGGCTTTGCCATGCATAATGCCGAGCCTGTGGTGCTTAAATTCTTTTTGGGTTATTTCTGGCAGGCGCCACTTGCCTTGCTATTATTAGTTTTTTTTGTGGTCGGAGCCGTATTTGGTTTATTGGCTGCATTCTCTAAGATTATTCGCTTGCGTCGTGAAGTCGTTAGCTTAAAAAAAGAATTGCGTGCTAGGCAAACCGTTGCAGATTTAACGCCTGATCTTCTTGTTGAACAACCTCGTGACGCGTTGTAAATTCATTTATGCTTGAAATTGAATATTGGTGGCTTATCGCCTTGCCGGCTTTTTTTGCCCTAGGGTGGTTGGCTGCGCGTGTAGATATTAAACATGTTTTGTCTGAAACCCGATCTTTACCCGTGGCATATTTTAAAGGGTTGAATTATTTACTGAATGGCGAAACTAATCGTGCGGTAGATGTATATGTGGATATTGCACGACATCATGCAGAAACAATTGAATTGCAATTCACGCTTGGCCATTTATTTCGCCGTCGTGGTGAATTAGAGCGCGCAATTCGTATGCATCAAAAACTATTGGTGCGCCGTGAATTAACAGTAGCCCAAAAGCAAACGGCACAATTTGAACTGGCGCTTGATTTTATGCAGGCTGGTTTGTTTGATCGTGCAGAAAGCCTACTCACTGAATTGGCAGATACTGATTACGCAAGACAGGCGCGAATTGAATTGCTTGGGGTCTATCAGCAAGAAAAGGCGTGGGCAAAGGCAATTGAAACCGCGCAGCAATTACGGGATGAACGCCATACCTATCAGCATGAGATCGCCCAGTTTTATTGTGAATTAGCTTCGCAAGGTGCTTTGCGCTCCGAGCCGGCAGCGGCTCGCGCCTATTTGCAAAAAGCTATTGCCGAGCATCGTAAGTGTTCCCGCGCTTATATGATTTTGGCCGAGTTGGAAATTACGGTGGGCAATGTGGATGCCGCAATTGAGGCTTGGCTTAAGATTGAATCGCAAGAGCCACTTTATATTGCGCTAGCCGCAAGGCCTTTATTGGCGGCTTTTGATTTGCAAGGGCGTGCCGCCGAAGGGACTCAGCTATTGCTTGGCTTACTGCGCCAGTACCCTGAGTTGGATGTCCTGGACTTGGCTTATGAGCGCTTACTTACAGAGAAAGGATTGTTGGCTACGCATGAATTTGTGCGAGAGCGGCTAAAAGCCCATCCAACGATGCCAAGTTTGCGTAAGGTGCTTGAAGCGCATTTGCTGGTGGCGCCCGATGATCAAAAGGTTGAGTTGGAGCTGATTGTGAAGCTGATTCACGATGCTACGCGCGAGCAAACCATGTATCGCTGCACGCACTGTGGTTTTAAAGCCAAGCAATACTTCTGGCATTGCCCCGCTTGCACCGAGTGGGAAACTTTTCCACCTGTTCGTGGCGCACAAAAATAACTCTACCCTGTGCAAAGAGTAGTTTTGGCTGCCATCTCTGCTCTTATGCCTAGTATAAAATTATAAATAGGATTGTGTATGTCAACTTCATCCCTCGTGATTGTTGCCTTGGATTACGCCAGTGCAGCAGAGGCTTTGGCTTTTGCTGATCGTCTTCGCCCGGATTTGTGTCGTCTAAAAGTGGGTAAAGAGTTATTTACCCGCAGTGGGCCAGTATTGGTTGAGCAGTTGGTGGCGCGTGGTTTTGATGTGTTTTTAGATCTTAAATTTCACGACATTCCTAATACAGTTGCACAGGCGTGCAAAGCCGCAGCAGAGCTGGGTGTGTGGATGGTGAATGTCCACGCCAGTGGAGGGCGCCGAATGATGGAAACCACTCGTGATGCACTAGAGGCTTTGCCTCAGCGCCCCTTGTTGATTGCTGTGACTGTGTTAACCAGCATGAATGCGGAGGATTTGGCTGAGTTAGATTTGCCTGAGCCAGCGGTGCAAGTCGAAAAATTGGCGCGTTTAACGCACGATTGTGGTCTTGACGGTGTGGTTTGTTCGGCGCATGAAGCAAGCTTACTAAAAAGTATTTGTGGTGCAGATTTTAACTTGATTACCCCAGGGATTCGTCCGGCTCATTCCGCTGCAAACGATCAATCACGCATCATGACTCCAGTAGAGGCGGTTGCTGCGGGTGCTGATTACTTGGTGATTGGTCGCCCCATTACGCAAAGCGCTGACCCTGTTGAGGTATTGCTTGCGATTAACCGTAGCTTGTTGATAAAGGGGCAATAATGTTGTCTGCAGAAGGCAAGCGGATGCTGGAGCGCGCAGTTGCAAATGCGCGGGTGCTGGTTGCGGGTGATGTTATGTTGGATCGCTATTGGTTTGGCGATGTGGATCGTATCTCGCCGGAGGCGCCTGTACCGGTGGCGCGTATTCGCCGCACAGAGGAGCGCGCAGGCGGGGCTGCCAATGTAGCTAGAAATATAGCGGCATTGGGCGGACATGCTCATTTATTGGCCGTGGTTGGTGACGATGAGGCGGGCCGCACCCTTGAAAAGCTGCTGCTCGAAGACGGTGTGCATACCTATTTGCATCGTGATGCCACTTTAGATACAACGGTAAAATTGCGTGTATTGGCGCGTCAGCAGCAATTGCTACGCATAGATTTTGAAAATGAGCCTAGCCATGAAATTTTGGCGGCGAAGACCGATGAATTTAAAGCTTTACTTGCTGAAATTGACGTTGTTATTTTGTCAGATTATGGAAAGGGCGGATTACGGCAAGTGCAGCTGATGATTGATGTGGCGCGGGCTGCCGGTAAAATTGTGCTGGTTGATCCTAAGGGCGATGAGTACGATCGCTATCGTGGTGCCACTTTACTTACACCTAATCGAAGTGAACTCAGGCAGGTGACGGGTAAGTGGGCCAATGATGCTGAGTTGGCTGAAAAGGCCGAGTCATTGCGTGCCTCTTTACATTTGGATGCCTTGTTGGTGACGCGTAGTGAAGAAGGGATGACCTTGTTTAGACCTGAAGGCGTTGTGCATAAGCCAACCCATGCCCACGAAGTATTTGATGTGTCGGGCGCTGGGGATACGGTGATTGCAACGCTGGGTTTGATGTTGGCGGCAGGATTAGAAATGCCTGAGGCGATGGATTGGTCTAATCGAGCTGCAGGCGTGGTGGTCGCTAAGCTGGGTACCGCTGTGGTGCACCCTGACGAGCTTTTTGCTTGATTGTTGTCGCGCTTATCTTAGTGCTATACCTGTAGGTGTTTCTGCAATTTCAACTCTGTTTTTACCTAGTTTTTTTGCTTGATACATGGCTTGGTCAGCGCGTTCGATTGCTCGGTCGCGCACCTCGCCAGGTAGCACCAGTGCAACACCTGCGCTAAAGGTGATCAGTAGTTTTTCGTTATTATTTAAGAAAAAGCGTTTGGTTAGCTCACGCTGCAGTCGTTGAATCACGCTCACCGCTTCCTCAATATCGGTCTCTGGCAAAATAAGAATAAATTCCTCTCCTCCGTAGCGCGCTACAGAATCTGTTGGCCGTAGCAGGTCCTTCACGACCATCACTAGGTGAACTAAGGCGGCATCCCCAGCTGCGTGACCTTGGCTGTCGTTTAGCTTTTTAAAATTATCGATATCAAGCAAACCAATCGTCAGCGGACTTTCGTTGCGTAATGCTCTGGCAGCTTCTACTTCGAATAACTCCTCTAAGCCACGACGATTTAATGCACCAGTGAGTTGATCGGTGCGTACTTTTTCGCTGACATGGGTGAGCTCTTGTTCAAGTGCTAATATGCGTTGCTGGGCGATATCTGCTTGGCTGCGGGCCTCGAGTAAATCATCGCGGGAGCGGCGCACATCGAGTTGCATGCTGCGAGTATCACCAAGTAAGGATTCTAAAACGTCTTTAATGCTGCTTAAGTTATTGGCTTGCTGAATTTGTTCGGTATAGACGCTGATTTTGCTGTGGTATTGATCGGTGCTATCGGACATGACGCTGAGGCGATCGATAAAGGTGGCAATCATGTTTTTAAGTACAGTTTGTGTTTCAACTAAATTGTGCTTTATTTGGCTCTGCTTAAAGAGTACTTCTTTTAGGCCAGCCTCTGCGTCGTAAATAACCCGCATATCCAGTGGCTGCGCCATAATCGCTTGTACTACGGCAACTTGCCCACGTACCCATTCGTCTTCAATTACCACTTCAGAGATATTGTCCGTAAGTAAGCGCAATAAGCCCATTAGCCCATCGCATAGGCGCATTTCTTGGTCGTTTTGTAGCTCAAGGCGGAGCCAAAATTTGCGCAGTCTGGGCATTAATTTTTTGGTACTGGCGCTGTTGTTTACTGTGGCTACTTCTGTGGCAAGATCGGTGGCTTCTTGTTGTAAGTCTGCATTATGGGTAAGGCGGGATTCAACGCCAACGGTGAGAGCAACATTCAGTGCGTCCCGCCATTCTCGCCAGTCGTTGTTTTCGTTGCTAGTGCTGGCATAGGAATTGCTGCTAGAGTTGCTGATATTTGCATCTGGTAGGCCAAGTACTTCTGGGTTGTCACTACTTTCAGCGCCAGACCCTCCCCAGGCTTTGACTAGAGCGCTTAGCTTTTCATTAAGCGTATTGCCGTCACTGCCAAAATTAATGAGTACTTTTTCGAGGGAGTCTTGTTTTCGGCTGGGGGTGTAAACGGGGTTGCGTAATTCCCATTGCCGAATTAGATCACGAATTAAATCTGACCAGCTCTGGCTTAATTCTGTTTGCCCGCCTTGGCTTTCAATGCTGCGAATAATCAATGCAGGCATGCTAGCCCAGCTGGATTGCCCGGCATGGCGATGTAATTGCTCGATATTGCGTTTTAACTCTGGGGTTTGTCGAGGGAAGGCGTCGATGCTAGCAATGAGCTCTTTAATGGCGGGGTGTAGCTTGTCTTTATCTGAGGTGCCTGCGATCTCGTGGTAAATTGATTCGTAGTGATCGGGGGTCGGAGGTACACGGCGCATGGTGAGTTGCTTGAGCGTTTCACGTGCAATATCGGTAGGGTTGCTAAGCTTTTGCATGGCGTGCGAGTTCGGTTAAAGGAGCCTGCCAATTATAGTGCATAAGGCTAGTGTCTGTTGACGTTTGATTGATGGCATTGGGTGTCAATGCCATCAATAGCAGCAAGCTTAGGCTGGTGAGCGGTTTATGCCCCATAGGCGCTAACCAAATTTTTTTTCATTAGCAAACAGCGAAAAAACATAGGATCCACGCTCTTTGTATGGGGCTTAAAGTCCCCTTGAAACACGCCGGAGCGAGGAACAAACGGGGCGGGGTTTCGGCCAGGGAGCGAGGCAGCGAGCCAATCCCGCCCGCCGCCGACTCGATTGTCCACAGCGCAGGGGATTTCGTGTTTCGTGGGGCGGCCTTCTTTGGCTTCGTTTCTTGGCCGTTCAAGAAAGGAAGGCCCCTGTGGTGGCTGACCGCTCCAAAATCAACGTGCCGAAGGCACTAAAAAGATCTTTTTGACTTTGGTTAGCGCATATGGGTTTATGCCCGCGGCGTTGCTCTTAATGTAGGTGTGGGGAAGGGGTGTCGTTGGGTTCTGGTGTTTCGGTGTGGAGTAAATCGCCATCTAAATTAGGGAATAGCGGGCTGCCGCAGTCGTCGCATTGATCCATTGGGAAGGAGTGCTCATGAACAACAATATCGTTGATGCCTGATTCACGCAAAATGGCTTCGATTTCTGTAATGCAATCGGTGTGCTCATCTTCGCCGTCGAGCAATGGCCATACCACGCCGTGCAGCATGGGTTCTTCATTACGACGAATAAAGCCCACACGGTATTCTTCCAGGCTGCGCCCGTGGCAAGCAGTAATCACGCAAGTCAGTTGTTTGGCTTCTACGTTAAGCAAAAGTTGTAAGAAAGAGACGGATGCGCGCAAGGAATAAGCTCTTGACGCGCGATCTGATTCTCGCCATGCGGCAAAATAAGAGATAGGTAGTAGAGACTCCATCGCGCAGCCAGCAAATAAAGATTGCAGCGAGGTGAGTCCTTGTTTTTGCCATTGCGTCAAAATATCTTTGCGTGAGCCATCTTCTTCTTGCCAGCGAAATATTGCATGTCCTTTGGGGGCGGCAACTGCACCTAATAGGTAGCGCGTATCGGTTAAAAATGCGCTAGGTTCGGCATTGTTGGCTTGCTCGCACATGAGGGTGCCATTGCTGCTTGTTAAATTCGCCAGTAATTTGCTGAGTTTTGCGGTGTTGCAATAGCCTTGCGGGAGCTGGTCAGGGCTAAATAAAAAATCAGCCAGCGATAGTTTTACGCCATCAATAAACACATGCTTGCTTAAGTGCTCACGCAGACTATGAATGCGTGCATCCCCTAGCGGCCCAGTGGGAATATTGAAGCGTGACCATGCCAGTAAGGGCACGGCAAACATAATGGCTTGATGTTCATTTTTATCAATGATGATGCTGTGGGTTTCGGTGCACGCTTCTACGATGTCTGCTAGCTCATTCCATGCCTGAGGATCTGCCTTGGAGAGGGTGTCAAGCGCCGCATTGAGCGTTTCTTCATCTTCATCTAATAAAATCTCGCTTACTAGGCTAGCTAATTTGTCTTGCCAAAAGCGATCTTCTGCCAACGTGCATGACACGGCAAGGCTGGTGGCGATGTGGATTAATTCATCTACTTCAGCAGCCCCACGGCTGTGGCGAATGGTGCTAGGATTTTTATTCATTATCTCATCTTTAACAAAGGTTCGTTTTATTTGAGTCAGTGCGCTTATTTTCTTAATTTAGTTTAATGTTTGTTTGCAGTTAAATTGCGGCTTCAAGGTAGTGCGTATCTGGGCCGTAGTCGGCTAATTTGTGAGATAAGGTTTTGTCATTTACTGGGCTAAGACCTTGTTTGATCCAAAAGTCAGCCGCGCCCGCGATAGCAATTAAGCGGATTTTTTGTAATTTTTCTTGTTTTGCCCAATCAATAGCGGTGTCGAATAAGCGTTTAGCTAGACCTAGCCCACGTGCACTCGGGAGTACTGCCAAGTCATGAATGAAATAAATATCACTTTTTGGCTTTTTGGGGGGGAGTGGGGTATTTAATGCGGGTGGGGTGTCGCCAGACCAAGGATGGGTCAGTAGATAAGCGATGACTTTTTGGTGCTCAGTGGCTACCCAGCAGCTGAGTGGGGATTGCTGATGCTTGGCGATAAGGTGCTCGGGTTCTTCGAGTAGGTTGGCAGGATAACAAGCACTTTGAATCTCCATGACCGATTGGATATCAGCAAGAAAAAATGGGCGAATTAAAATGGCATCTTTCACGGCGTAGCTCGAAAGTAAAAACAGCCCATCCAAAGGATGGGCTGCTACTCATCTGATCAGCCTTTGAGCGATGACTGAATGCTCAAAGCGGGCTTAAGATTTGACTGCTTAATAATGGCTTACCAGCTAGCGCGGCGTTGACGTGTTTCGCCATTGCCTGCTGGACGCTCTGCACGTGGTGCGCCGCTGTCACGGCTGCCACTGCGGAAGCTGCCTGGGTTGCTATTTGGGTTGCTTGCGCCACCACCAAAGCTACCACGCGCTTCACGTGATTCGCCACCGCGTGGTGCATCACCACCACCACGAGAGTCGCTATGGCGTTTGTCGCCGTAACCACCACCACCATTATTATTGCCAGCGTAACCACCACGGCCGCCGCCATTGCCTGCACCAGCGCCTGCGTAACCGCCACCACCTTGAGGACGCTTACCTTTGTAGCCGCCGGAAGGCTTGCGATCGCCGTAGCCACCACCTGCATTGCCGCCTTGACCTGGCTTGAAGCGTGCTTCAAGACCTGGCATGGATACAGTGCCGAAATCAATGTTGTAGCGACGACGAATACGTGTCAGCAACATGAAATCGTTTTTGGTAACCAGTGAAATGGCTTTACCCGTACGACCCGCACGGCCAGTGCGACCTACGCGGTGGATGTAATCTTCAGCAAAGCGTGGCAAGTCAAAGTTGAGTACCAAGCCAATCCCTGCAACGTCAATACCACGTGCAGCAACGTCAGTTGCAACCAAGATATCGATTTCAGCACGGCGAAGACGATCTAAAGTGCGGCGACGATCGCGTTGAGCCAAGTCGCCATGCATTGCCGCTGCGCGGAAGCCTTCTAGCTTAAGCCATTCAGCCAAGCCATCTGCATCTGCTTTAGTGGCAGTAAATACAATCGATTGTGTTTCGCTGGCTTCTTTTAGTAAAGCGGCAACTAGTTTTTGCTTGTGCTCGTAGCCGTCAGCGTAATGAACAGCTTGCTCAATTTGTGGCTGAGCATTGGCTGTTACTTCCATTTCAACTAAGCGTGGGTCACGCAGCATTGGGCCGGCAAAGCGCTGTACTGTTTCTGATAGTGTGGCAGAGAACAATGCAGTTTGACGATCTTTAGGCATGGCAGAAACAATGGCTTCTACTTCATCAATAAAGCCCATGTCTAACATGCGATCCGCTTCGTCCAGAACCAGCATATCTAAGCGAGCGAAATCGATACGACCACCACGCATCAGGTCAGATAAACGACCTGGAGTAGCAACCAATACGTCGTAAGGCTGGGCTAGCATACGGTTTTGAACTGGGTAAGGGACGCCGCCCACTACGCAAGCAACTTTGCAGCGTGGGATCAGTTTGCAGTAATCTGTCGCTACTTTAGCCACTTGCTCTGCAAGTTCACGTGTTGGTGTAAGAACAAGTACACGTGGGCCACGCGCATTGTGCTTGGCGGGCTTAAATAATTTGTGCAGTGCTGGCAGCAAGAATGCTGCAGTTTTACCTGTACCCGTTTGTGCAGAAGCCATCACATCATGGCCAGCCATTAATTGTGGGATTGCAGCGGCTTGCACTGGGGTAGGGGTAGTGATGCCGAGTTTAGCTAATTCTTGCACCAATTCAGTGGCAAGGCCCATTTCGGCAAAAGCGTTTACAGGGGTATCAGAATGAGTTTCGCGATGTGGCATGAATATTCCTTTGAATATATCCCGGCGAGCGGGAAGACGGGCGCATTCCGGAATTAAATACGGAAACCGGCCGTCAGCGTTACATCGACGCTAACCGGTCAATCCGCATCTCATACAGCACAGGCGGGGGAAGGTCAGGGTACGATGGGGGTTTGTGCTAAAGCACAAAGAAGGTTGCGGATCATACCGATAGACAAACAAAAGTGCAAGCTAAATCAACTTGGCCTATTTTGCTATAGGACGAGCGGCATGGTGCTGTGCCTTGCTTATTTATTGTAGTGCAACAAAAGTCGTTACACTTTGATTCACATCTAAAAGCCAGACAGGTAAAATGTCACTAGTCTGATATTAACCAGGCATTCTCCCTCCATCACTTGAAAGGTCCAACCGTGCTAGAAGTCTATCGTCAGCATGTTGCAGAGCGCGCAGCACAGGGTATCCCAGCGCTTCCACTGAATGTTTCGCAGACCACCGATCTAATCGAGCTGCTGAAAAATCCGCCTCAAGGTGAAGAGGCCTTTCTTGTCGAATTAATTACCTACCGCGTTCCAGCAGGTGTGGATAACGCAGCTAAAGTAAAAGCGTCTTATCTTGCCGCTGTGGCTCATGGTACTGAAGTATGTAGTTTAATCAGCCGCGCTAAAGCGACTGAGTTGCTTGGAACGATGTTAGGTGGCTTTAATATCGCCCCCTTGGTTGATTTATTAGACGATACGGAAGTTGCTACGATTGCGGCGGCTGCTTTATCTAAAACATTATTGATGTTTGATGCATTCCATGATGTTAAAACTAAAGTGGATGCAGGCAATGTTTTTGCTAAGCAAGTTTTACAATCTTGGGCTGATGCAGAATGGTTTACTAGCCGCCCAGCGGTGCCAGCAAAAGTCACGCTGACGGTATTTAAAGTATCTGGCGAAACCAATACCGATGATTTGTCTCCTGCGCCAGACGCTTGGTCACGCCCAGATATTCCATTGCATGCATTAGCAATGCTAAAAAACCCACGCCCAGGTATCGAAGCGGATCAGCCAGGCAGCGTTGGCCCCATCAAGCAACTGGATGCTCTTAAAGCTAAAGGCCATAAAATCGCTTACGTTGGCGATGTAGTGGGTACAGGGTCTTCACGTAAATCAGCGACCAATTCGGTGCTATGGTTTACCGGTGACGATATACCTTACGTGCCGAATAAGCGCTTTGGTGGCTTCTGCCTAGGTACTAAAATTGCACCGATCTTCTTTAATACTATGGAAGACGCAGGTGCTTTGCCGATTGAAGTGGATGTCTCTGCGCTTGAAACTGGTGATGTGATTGACGTTTATCCACTAGAAGGCAAGGTTGAGAAAAACGGCGCTATTGTTTCTACCTTCAGTCTAAAAACCGATGTATTGCTAGATGAAGTTCGTGCTGGTGGCCGTATCCCACTGATTATTGGCCGTGGATTAACGGATAAAGCGCGTGAAGTACTGGGCTTAGTGCCTTCTGATGTGTTTAAACGCCCGATTGCACCTGTTGATTCTGGTAAGGGTTATAGCCTTGCACAGAAGATGGTGGGTAAAGCCTGTGGCGTAACTGGCGTTCGTCCAGGCACCTACTGCGAGCCACGCATGACTTCGGTTGGCTCACAAGACACCACTGGCCCGATGACCCGCGATGAGCTGAAAGACTTAGCTTGCCTTGGTTTCTCTGCTGATTTAGTGATGCAGTCTTTCTGCCATACCGCAGCCTACCCTAAGCCAGTTGACGTGAAAATGCATCACGAATTACCAGAATTCATCTCTACCCGTGGCGGTGTATCGCTTCGCCCAGGGGACGGTGTGATTCACTCATGGCTGAATCGTTTATTGCTGCCTGATACTGTTGGTACCGGTGGTGACAGCCACACCCGTTTCCCGATTGGTATTTCTTTCCCTGCGGGTTCTGGCTTGGTGGCGTTTGCTGCAGCAACAGGTGTTATGCCGCTGGATATGCCTGAATCGGTGTTGGTGCGCTTTAAAGGTGAGATGCAGCCAGGCATCACCCTGCGTGATTTGGTTAACGCCATTCCACTGTACGCCATCAAGCAAGGCTTGCTGACCGTTGAAAAGAAAGGCAAGCAAAACATTTTTTCTGGCCGCATCTTAGAAATCGAAGGTCTGCCTAAGCTGAAAGTAGAGCAGGCATTTGAATTGTCCGATGCGTCTGCTGAGCGTTCTGCGGCAGGTTGTTCGGTGCAGTTGGATAAAGAACCAATCGCAGAGTATTTGACTTCTAATGTCACCCTAATGAAATGGATGATTGCTGAAGGCTACGCAGATGCTCGCACGCTGGCGCGCCGTATTATAGCGATGGAAGAGTGGCTGGCAGATCCTAAGCTGATGCAGCCTGATGCAGACGCTGAATACGCAACCATTATTGAAATCGATCTGGCCGATATTAAAGAGCCTATCGTGGCTTGCCCGAACGATCCTGACGACGTGAAATTCTTGTCAGAAGTGGCTGGTGACGTGATTGATGAAGTGTTTATTGGCTCATGCATGACCAATATCGGGCATTTTCGCGCGGCTTCTAAATTACTGGAAGGCAAGAGCGATATCCCTGTTCGTCTATGGATTGCACCGCCAACCAAGATGGATGCACAGCAGCTAACAGAAGAGGGCCATTACGGCGTTTTAGGCCGCACTGGTGCGCGTATGGAGATGCCAGGCTGCTCATTGTGCATGGGTAACCAAGCACAGGTGCGTAAGGGCTCTACCGCCTTTTCAACATCCACACGTAACTTCCCAAATCGCTTAGGGATTGATACTCGCGTTTATCTGGGCTCGGCTGAGCTGGCTTCGGTTTGCGCCATGCTGGGTAAGATACCAACTAACGAGGAATACCTCGCAAATATCGGGATTCTTGCGCAAAAATCCGACGAAGTGTATCGCTACTTGAATTTTGATCAAATCAAGAGCTATAGCGATATCGCCGACACGGTTAGCGCTAAGTAATGCCCCTAGGGCCACTGCTTATGATTTAGGTGGTGGCTTGTTGGTATCGAAGGGCTTGCTTGAGCCGCTTTCAGCGAGAATCACCTTCCTTTGCGAGTCGGGCTATGAGTAGCATGTCGGACTTAGCATCAGTCGGCTGCAAAATCGCCTAAACAGTCTATATTTCACCGGTTTTTTGACCCGTAACTCGTTATTGGTCTGCAAATCCTGCAAAATATGATCTCGTTTATCCGATTTTTCACGTTCGATCGCCTAAGTCTACCAAGCTGCTAGCTCGGCATTTTTATTGATGGCTTGCCCACCCATCTTGCTCGTTGAAGGTTCAACGGCCGTGGCAAGACCTCTTGGACCTTCAGGGGTTTATTTTATGTCTAACTTGGCAAACATTGCCATTGTGCACGACACCGTCGATTCACAACTGCCTGTCAGCGCTTACTTTGACGCGCAACTCTACCAGCTTGAGCAAGAGCATTTATTTACCCATGGGCCGCGTTATATCGGCCATGAGCTGATGACGCCTCTGCTTGGCGATTACCATGTTCTTGAGGCAGACAATGATGCCCGTTATTTAAAGCGTAGCGATGATGGTGTACAGCTACTATCTAATGTTTGCCGTCACCGTCAAGCCTTGATGCTGGAGGGGCGAGGCAATCAAAGCCTGACGATTTGCCCGCTGCACCGCTGGACATACGACGCCAATGGGCAGTTATTAGGTGCGCCGCATTTTAAGAAAAACCCTTGCTTGCACCTGCCAAATACCCCATTGCAATCATGGAATGGCATGCTATTTGAATCGGGGCGCGATATTGAGGGTGATTTAAAAAACCTAGGTGTGGCCAAAGAGATTGATTTTTCCAATTACGTATTTCATAGCGTAATCGTGGATGAATACGAAGGAAATTGGAAAACCTTTATTGAGGTTTATTTAGAAGACTACCATGTTGAGCCGTTTCACCCAGGTTTAGGGCGCTTTGTAGAGTGTGCGGATTTAAACTGGGAGTTTGGTGACTGGTATTCGGTGCAAACCGTGGGCGTGCATAATGCCTTGGCTAAACCTGGCTCAGCGGTTTATGCCCAGTGGCATGAAGAATTAATGCGCTATGGGCAAGGAAAAACGCCCAAGCACGGTGCGATTTGGCTGACCTACTACCCTAATATCATGGTGGAATGGTATCCGCATACCTTAGTGATTTCTACAATTATCCCAACGGGCCCGCGCAGCTATAAAAATGTGGTGGAATTCTATTACCCCGAAGATGTTGCATGGTTTGAGCCTGAATTATTGGTGGCTGAGCAGGCTGCATATGCTGAAACTGCCGTGGAAGATCAAGAAATTATTCGGCGTATGGAGGCCGGGCGAACCGCGCTATATCAAGCGGGTCGCAATGAAGTAGGGCCTTATCAAAGCCCTATGGAGGATGGAATGCGCCATTTTCATGCTTTTTTAAGGCGCGAGTTGGGAAGTGCTATTCGTTAACGCGCCAAAACAAATAAACGATGAGTTAAGCTCGTTTCTTTTGGGTAAAAGCGAAAAAGAAGTGTTAATGTAGTTAAATATAAAAAAGCCACGAGAGGCTCGTGGCTTTTTAGGAAGCAAGCGTGTTGATCACGCGCGGCTTACTTTAAACAGCAGCAGCGTTAGCGCCGTTGGTTTTCTTAGCGGCAGTCTTAACGGCATCTGCAGTTGCAGTGCCAGCAGCTTTAACTGAAGCATCAGCAAAGTCGGCGACTTGCTTAGCAGCTTTTGTCAGGCTATCCACTGCAGCCGCAGTGGCTTGTAGCGTTGATTTAACCGCAGCAACAGCTACATCTGTACCAGCAGGAGCAGATTTAACAAATTGATCTAAACCAGATACAACGTGCTTATTGAAAGCAGTAGTGCGTTCTTCAACCAGTTGCGATGCTTCAGCTTGTGCTTGTGAAGCGATTTCGTACAGACTGCGTGAATAATTTGTAGTTTGTTCGATTGATGATTCAGCCAATTTTTGGCGTAAAGCTAAAGCTTCTTGAGCATCTTTAACGGCAACTAACGCATTTGCATTTTTTGCGTTGCTTTCTAGTGTGCTTTTTGCCACTTCAACTTGCAGCTTGATGATACGTTCGGCAGAATCAATGGAAATGCGTGCAAAACGCAGTGCCACTTCAACTTGCTCGGTCGCGAACGCGGAGAATTGTTGCTGTGCAGTAGTCATCTCAATGATCCTTTCTGTCGTTCAGTGTTGTGGGTTTGGGGCGCGAGTTGCACACTAATAATATGATGCAGTGCACAATCAGTGCTTATTCTGGAATAGGCTTTTGCGATTGTCAATGAAATTGTGCATCGCAACATGTTGCATGAATAGATAGTCCAGACTATCCTCTTCTCAATAACAAATAATATACACACGAGGCAGCACTTATGAGCGTGGAAAAACGCGTTATCAAGAAGTATCCAAACCGCCGCCTATATGACACGGCCACGAGCTGTTACATCACTTTGGTGGATGTAAAGCAGCTGGTTTTGGATAATATTGATATTCAAATTGTGGATGCTAAAAGTGGTGAAGACATCACTCGCAGTGTGTTGCTACAAGTCATTATGGAAGAAGAAGCTGGCGGAATGCCTATGTTTTCTTATGATGTGCTTACGCAAATCATTCGTTTTTACGGGAATGCAATGCAAGGTGTCATGGGGAATTATTTAGAAAAAAACATGCAGCTCTTTGCTGAAATGCAAGGCCGCTTACAGACACAGGCTAAGTCGGTGATTACTGGCGAAAACCCGATGCTCTCAAATGCAAATCTGTGGGGGGACTTTATGAAGTTCCAAGGCCCAGGGATGCAAAGCATGATGAATAATTATCTTGAAAGCAGTACGTCAATGTTTGTGGATATGCAGCAACAGTTGCAAGACCGTGCCAGACATTTATTCACTGGAATGGGGATGCCCGGCTATGGCAAGGAAGGGGATGCGCCCAGTGATAACCCTTTGCCAACAGACCCACCTGCGGCGGCCGCAGAAGAGGCTATCGTTGAGGTAGAGGCGATTAAACCTGCTCCTAAACGAAGGGCTGCTAAAAGCTGAACTTTGCTTTATATGATGAGTCTAGAAAAGAGCGCCCTTCGGGGCGTTTTTGCGTTTGTAATTAGATAAGGTTGAATTTTGGATACTTCTTTTGAACGTCGTTTTGGCGGTATTGCCCGTTTATATGGCATCGCGGCGCTGGCGCAATTTCGGCAAGCACATGTTTGTGTTGTGGGCGTGGGTGGGGTGGGGTCTTGGGCGGCCGAGGCTTTGGCGCGTTCTGGCATTGGCCATATCACGTTGATCGATCTGGATGATATTTGCGTATCTAACACTAACCGTCAGCTACCCGCCTTAGAAGGGCATTATGGCCAGATGAAAGTAGCCGCGCTGGCGGAGAGAATTGTTCAGATTAACCCAGAATGCATCGTGGATGTGATCGAAGATTTTGTCAGCATTGATAATTTTGAAGAAACCTTAGGCCGTGGTTATGACGCCATTATTGATGCCATTGATTCGGTAAAAACTAAGGCGGCGATGATTGCTTGGTGCAAGCGGCGAAAAATTCGCTTGGTAACCACGGGTGGGGCGGGCGGGCAGATCGATCCTACGCAAATTGCCGTGGTGGATTTATCTAAAACCATTAATGACCCGCTGGCAGCAAAAGTGCGCTCGATCTTGCGTCGTGACTATGGCTTTGCGCAGCAGGGTAAAAAAATGGGCGTGGAATGCGTTTACTCCACCGAGCAGCTGGTCTATCCGCAAGCCGATGGCAGCGTATGCGCTCAAAAGCCAGCTGTTGGCGAAGCGGCCTTGGGTTTGGGGTGTGAGGGTGGCTTTGGCGCATCGGTGGCGGTAACGGGCTGCTTTGGCTTTGTTGCTGCGGCGCAGGTTTTAAAGCATTTGGCTAAAGCACAGCCCGTGGTGCATGCTTTAAGCGGGGAATAAACATAGCCTTGCGTTGCGTGCTCGCCCTAGGCTGGTGTGGATTAATAGTTTGCGAGCAAGCAACATGTCAGCTAGTCGCTCACCCTGCCACGCAATGCCTTAATGCTTCCCCGTTTGTTTTTGCTATCTAAGCGCCGAGTTTGTGAGCCGCGTGTTGGGCGGGTGGCTTTGCGCGGTGTGGCGATGGTGGCGGCACTGGCGACCAGCTCATTCAGGCGTACAATGCTGTCGGCGCGGTTTTGTTCTTGGCTGCGGTATTGCTGCGCCTTTATGACGATTACGCCATCCTTGCTGATGCGCTGATCCCCCTGCGCAAGTAGCCGCTCTTTGAGTAAGGAGGGCAGAGAGGAGGCAGAGATATCAAAGCGCAAATGTACCGCGCTCGACACCTTGTTCACATTCTGCCCGCCGCTACCTTGGGCGCGGATGGCAGAAAATTCTATTTCGTTTTCTAGAATATCGAAGCGGATAGTAAACATGGCTTATAGCTCGGCGCTTGGCGGTGCCAGCACCGTTCGATTGCCATTGCTTTCCATCTGGCTGACGATGCCGGCGTTTTCCATTTGATCGATCAGTCTGGCTGCGCGGTTGTAGCCAATTCTAAGCTGGCGCTGCACGGCAGAGATAGAGGCGCGGCGGCTTTTTAGTACCAACGCCACGGCTTCATCGTAAATGGGATCGCTTTCGCCGCCCTCATTATTGTTATTGTTATTGGACGCGCTGGCCTCGGCATCAAAGCCACCATTTAAGATGCCGTCGATATAGCGTGGCTCGCCAAATTGTTTTAAATGCTCAACTACGCGGTGCACTTCATTGTCGTCAACAAAAGCGCCATGAATCCGCTGCGGATAGCCGGTGCCGGGCGGCAAGAACAGCATGTCGCCTTGGCCGAGGAGGGCTTCAGCCCCCATCTGGTCCAAAATGGTGCGGCTATCAATCTTGCTGGATACTTGGAAGGCCAGCCGAGTTGGGATATTGGCCTTAATCAGGCCAGTAATCACGTCTACTGAAGGGCGTTGAGTGGCTAAAATTAAATGAATCCCCGCTGCACGTGCTTTTTGCGCGAGGCGTGCAATGAGCTCTTCAATCTTTTTGCCAGCCACCATCATCAAATCAGCAAATTCATCGACCACCACCACAATAAACGGCAGATGCTCCAGCGCTTCTGGCTCATCTGGCGTAAGCGAGAATGGATTTGTGAGGCGTTCGCCGCGTTGCTCGGCTTCGCGTACTTTTTGATTAAAGCCCGCCAGATTACGTACGCCAAAGGTGCTCATTAGGCGATAGCGTTTTTCCATCTCAGCCACACACCAGTTTAGGGCGTTGGCGGCGAGTTTCATATCCGTGACGACGGGGGCCAATAAATGTGGAATGCCGTCATAAACGGATAGTTCCAGCATTTTGGGATCAACCATAATAAAGCGTACTTCTTCCGGTGTGGCCTTATACAGTAGTGACAGAATCATGGCATTCACGCCGACGGATTTACCCGATCCGGTGGTCCCTGCCACCAGCATATGTGGTGCTTTGGCAAGGTCGGTAACAATAGGCGCGCCGGTAATATCTTTACCTAGCGCAATGGTGAGTTTGCTTTGATTTTGCTGGTAAACATCGGAAGATAAAATCTCGGATAAGCGAATCATTTGCCTTGTTGGGTTAGGCAGCTCCAGCCCCATGCAGGTCTTGCCAGGGATGGTTTCTACCACGCGGATAGAAACCAGCCCCAGCGCCCGCGCCAAATCTTTCATTAAATTAACAATTTGCGCGCCGCGCACACCGATAGCGGGCTCAATCTCGTAGCGGGTAATCACTGGGCCTGCGTAGGCATCTAGCACCGATGCTTTTACGCGAAATTCAGCTAGTTTTTCCTCAATCAGAATGCCACGATCTAAGAGATCATCTTGGCTGATGGTTTCAATTTCAGGATCTGGCGGGTGCAGCAGGCTGAGCGATGGCATAAAGTCATCACTGTAGTGCACGGGCTCGGCGGGCGGGAGTGGCGCAGGAGTGGGCGGTTTGGACCAAGTGAGTTGAAATTCTGGTGCAATCACTAATTCGGGCGTTGTTAATTCTGGTTCAGGTGCAATAACTAGTTCGGGAGCTGTTAATTCAGACTCTGGTGTAATCGTTAACACGGGCGCGATTAGCTCAGGCTCTAGGGCGCGCGCTAAGTTGTACGATGTTAATTCTGGCTCTGCTGTCATCACTAACTTGGATGTTGTTAGTTCATGTGCCGGAGTAATAGCTAGCTTAGATGCTGCCAATTCAGGCATTGGAGTAGCGAGCTGAACTTGTGGCCGCTCGGTCACGGGCGGCGTGAACTCAGCGGCTGGGATGTGCTCTGCCGTGGTGGCGGGCGTGCTCGTCATGGCGTGGGTGAGAAACTCTGCCAAGGCGCGTGACTCTGGATCGGGGAGGGGGGCAACGGTTTCTACGATAGGCTGTAGCGTAATGGTTTCGCTTGGCTCCCAATCAGGAATTGCCGCGATAAGCGCGGCTGTACTCTCGCTAATTTGCATCTGCGCAATGGCTGGCGCTGGGCTAATGAGGGAGTCATTTAACGTGGGTTCAATTCTTAGAGTGGGGCCTGTTAGATTAGTAGATGGCGTTTTGGGCTCTAGCTGAAATAAGCGCGGGCTGCTGCTCAGCGGGGCTGCGGCTTTTTTTGCGGGGCTACGGTTAGGTAGCGGTGCTGCTTCAGCGGGTTTGCCATGTATGGTGGATAAGCGCTGACGAATTTCGGTGGCCTCAATTAAAGGCAGTGTGCTTGGTCCTACTTGCTTTGGGCGGTCGTTATGGTTTTTTACCCGATGATCATTTTGTAGGTGCTGCCTGATTTGGGATAAATCAATCAGCGGCAAAGTGGCCACCTTGGGCATGGCAGCGAGGGACGGGCTGGTCTTAGGAGTGAAGTGTGGCTCCAGCGCCGTGGCTTGAGTGATTGGCGCTATGGCTTGGGCGGGTGCACGCAAGTGCTGAAACAATTCAGTACTTTTAATGGGGGGCTGGCTGGTAAGGCTGACTTCTATCTTAGGGCCAACGGCGACGGGTTCAGGCGCTGGCGCAGCGGCTTGCCTTACAATGGCTTCTTTTGGGGCTGCAGGCGGATGGGTTTCGCACTGGCTCGCCGGAATTGTTTTTTCTATGCACTCTTCTTTATCGTCGAAAGCATTCCATTCTTCGGCATGGTCGGCGTCTTCAGGCTCTTCTTCTTGCTCAGACTGCGGCTCAAATTGTGCTTTAATTCCCGATACTATAGCGAGCCAACCCTGTTCTATTGCAAGACCTGTGCACTCAAGGATTTCGCTCCATGGCTTTTGCCGCCAAAGTGGAATGCCAAAACCGAGGCCCAGCGAAAAAAGTAAGGCTGATAGGATGGCTGAATAGCCAAGTAAACTTTGTCCTGCAGCGAGTGTGGTCAGCGTAATTGCAAAACCAAGGTATTCAATGCTCGATCGTTTTTTTTGCTGCCAAGTGCGCTCTAGTGCAAAAAAAGCGCACAGCCAAGCGGCCAAGCCGATATGACGATTAAACCCAAGCAATACAATTAAGATAAAAGCAGGGCAAAGCCAGATCAAACGGGCGGTGTGCAATAGTTGATTGATTCGGGAAATGAATCGAATAGACATGTTTTTACGAATCCAGAACGGCATATATGGCAGAGTCGGCATTATCCGCTTCTCTGGCCCTCTCGCCAATCAAGAAAAAGCCTAAATTTAAGCGGCTATATCTATATCAACAAAAATCACTCAGGAATAAATAGGGAAAAAACGATTTTGTGATCTACAAAAAGCGTAAATGGCGCGAAATGGGTCGCCCCGTAAGATGCGCAAGGGTTTTAACCTCACCCACTGTTTTAAAGGGTGTTCGCTCTGCATGTCGGTGGTATTTAAGTATTTAGTGGGAAAAGCGGTTAACGTGACTGCGTTATTTCCTGCTGTTTTTGTGGCTCTAAGCCAAATAGCTCTGGATGTTGTTTGCTATACCAGCCTTTTACTTCGTGATGGTCTAAGGCCAAAAAATGCTGGATGCCTGGCACAAGCGGAAAGGAGATAGAAACCAAGAGTAAGGCAAATCCAAAAGCGGCATAGACGGTACTTACATCAAAAAACCCTAAGGCGGCTCCCGCAATGGCTGGGCCCAGTATGGCCGATAAATTCATCACCATAAAATTGACGGAAGAAAATCGTGAGCGAAAATGATCAGGAATGGCAAGTTGGCGGTGGGTTTGTCCAACCAGTTGGCTAATGGACATCACAAAGCCGGTCATACCAAACCCTAGGGTTAGTATCCAGCCTTGCTGGCTTAATGCGACTGCAATCAGGCAGAGTGCTACCGTGCTGATGGCGAGTAAAGACGCTCTAAAACGCCCTTGCCAGTGGATTATTTTTGCCGCACCCCAAAATGCCCCAAGCAACATCCCCAAGCCTAAAGCCGCCTCGGTTGCACCTAACCAGTTAGCGCCCAAGTGCAGGGAATGAACCTTCAGCGGCAGCAGCATACCTAACGAGGGGGAAAGAAATGCCGTGCAAAAGAAAGCATAAATCGTCCAGTTGCGATCAATGGGGATTTTCCATTTTGCGCTGAGACCTGCACGCACTTCTGCGCGCCAATGGCCTCGCTGGTTGTTGGTAGGCTTAATTGGCGGGATGGCGAAGGCCGAAAGGGCTGCAATCAATAACAACGCGGCGTAAATCCATAGGGCAATGGCTATATTGCTGAGCGCAACGATCGCGCCACCTATCACTGGCCCAGCTAAACGGCCTAAAGACTGGGCGCTTTTTTGTAAGCTTAGGGCATCAGATAGGCGATCTGGCAGGGTTAAATCGGCGGCAATGCTGCTGACTGCAGGCAGCACCATTGAAAAAGCAATGACATCGATGGCATAAATTAGAATAATCGGGCCGATGCGGTAATAACCAAAGCTTGCCATCAGGGCCAGTCCCAGCGCGGTGAGCACGGCAGCTAGCAGCCCCCAAGCGATGATGCGCGCTTTGGGGAAACGATCTCCATGGGCAGATAGGAGTGGTAGCGCAATCAGCATGGTCAGAGCAGCACTCATGCCAAAAATAGATAAATCTGCAGCGCCTCCCTTGGTCACAATCCACCAACTAATGGCCACGCTGCCGGTGGTGAGGGATAACACCGCCAGCACATCACAGAGAAGTAAGAAAGGAAAAGCGGGGCCTAAACCTTGAAATCGTTTGCTGAGTATGGAGGTCATGTGTGGGGTGAAGAATAGACAGTGGTTTAGTTTAACAGCTTGCATGTTTATGACAAATGGCTTTCAGCTCTTTCTCTTAAAATAGCCAATTCAATAAGTCATACTGACTTAGTCTAGGCATATATGGTAATCCCCCCATTTTTAAGCTCACTTAAAAGTAGAGGTCAGGCATGTAATGCCAGTTTTTGTTTCGGGTTGATGCCGCCCAATCCCCTATGCGGGCGCGCGTTATTGTAAGTCCAAAGCCATTGCGTTGCAGTTTCTTGCACTTCTGCAAGGCTTTCGAAATCATCGTAAGCTAGCCATTACCTAATCCTTCCCAGTTAAAATCATTAATCACATTAAATAAGCGAATACTGCGGCCATCGGCTCATTGATCTTGCATAAAATCCATCGACCATGTTTCATTTTTTGCCTCTGGCACTGCTAATGGCTCTAGTGCTTCACGATATAAACGTTTTTTAGGCTTAATCCGCAGATTTACCTCTAAATTGCAATAAATTCTGTAAACGCGTTTATGGTTCTAGTGCTTTTTGTTTACATTTCGAAGATGGAAAAAGCAGAGGCCAAAGTCCCAGCTTCGATTCGTTTCAGTGGGGTGAATCAGCAATTCCGCAATTTTTGCGTTTTCTGCATCCAGCTTACGAATAGAGCGATTGCAAGTCGTGCTCATTGCAAAGCTAGCGCAAGCCACGCGAATTGAACCGGCCTTGGTTTCAACGGCCCATTGAGCCATCTCCCGACGCTGAGATGTTTCAGAGGATTTCTGACATGGCCTCCTTGATGAAGTCAGCCTGCATTTTGGCTTCGATATACATCTTTTTAAGACGCTTATTCTCATCTTCCAGCTCCTTCATTCGCGTCATCATCGCGTCGTCCATGCCGCCAAACTGAGCACGCCACTTATAGAATGATGCGGCGCACATGCCGTGCTAGTGGCAAAGAGCGGGGACGGTTGAGCCAGATTCGGCTAGCTTTAAAATCGCCATAATCTGGCGTTATCAATTGCCTACGGCTTTTATGTAGAAGCTCCTTAAAGGCTTCGGGAAAATTCTACTTAAAAATGAGCTGGTTATGTGGGATGGGGGCCTTAATTAAGGCTATTACACATTGTTGTTCTTCGGTTATGTGACAAAACTGACGAGTCATACCTTTTTTGGGTAACGACATCGTACTTGTCCCATTTATTTAAATTGGGGTGATGAACATAATCTAGGTCTTATGAGTGTGGTCTCTAGAAGAGCACCGCTTGGTGCCAATGAGACTTTACCAAACATTATTTTTATTCATTTAAGTGAAGTGTTTGATTGGATATTTTTTCGTTTGATATTGAATAAGATAGGGTCTCGTTCATCTTAAGGAAATCACTGTAAATGGAAATTCACTCGCTTGGGGGCAAACGCCTAAATCAAGAAGAGCGGAGTACTGGCTTGGGGGATGCTCTGGCGAGTGCGCAGGCGCACCTAGTATTCAATGCACATGCCAAATATACCGAGGCGGATGCTTTGAAGACCCTGCTTCAGGGATTGCAGGATACAGGCCAGGCGCCGTTACTTGACATGTTAGGTGTAGATCCAACACCGCCAGCATCCCAGGCTAATTGTGTAAATGCTGAGGTTGAGACGGATTCGTCGGCAGATCTAGGTATTGCTTTACCCCTTTCTTGGGCTCCAAATCTGACTGTAGCCCTGGATTCTCTGAGTTTGCATGGTTTGCCTCAGGCAAAGCTGTTAGACGTGGAACGGTTGCACCGCACTCCTCAATCCATGCGAAAAGTCAGTCGATTGCAAGAGCAAGAGCAAGAGGAAAGAGGGGTATCAAGCCTATTTCCTTTTTCGCCAATTATAAACCAACGCAGTGAACCTGCTGAGGTGTCGATGTCTGTTGGCGAAGGGGGCGGGGACTTTGTTGCGGCATTGTCCACGGTCTCTGCACCTGCACGACACTTGGCTGGCACAGATGAGAGCAGAGATGCCGGTCCGGCCTTTAATGTAACGATGTCTGAAGCATATAGCTTGCCAAGCTCGGTAGGGTTTGGGCTTGAATCTAAGGGTATCGCTGCTGCGGAGCACTTTGCGGGCATGCAGCCCTTGAGCTTGGCGGCAGATGTGGGGCAAGTAAACACAGCGAAGCCTGATGTGCCTAGTCAAGTTAATACTGCAGTTCTGGTAGAGCCTAATAGTTCGCGTCTTAAACTTGCAGGGAGGGGGGCTCAGTCAGAACTGGCTATGCTGGCACCCACCCCTGTGGGGGAGCAGACAGTTGGGCCGCTTGTGCTTGCACGAGGCGCAAAGGTTTCTGCGGTGCGGCCTGTTTTTGTAGGCAACGAGTCTGCTTCCGAGCTGCCTGCGAGCACATCACAAGCCGGTCAGCTTGAGCGATCTGTTCGTGCACAAGAGCTTGTGACGAGTGCCTTATTACCGATGCTGTCGGAGCCGAATTTGAATGGCCCACATTCTGAGTTCGTTAGTCATCCTGCTCCACGCTCTATGCCCGCTCCTGTACTGCAAGTGCTTCCTAGTCCTGTGGAGCAGCAAGGGCTCACCTACCATTTTAAAAGTTGGGGTAGTGGTGCGTTTGTCAGTGTTAATACGCTTAGTGCGGGTGATGTGCGGTTTGTGCCGTCAGATGTACAGGTTCTGCACGCCTTGCAAACGTACGGAGAGGATCATGATATGCCGCAGCACTGGAGGGTTGAGGCGAACGAACGTCGTGATGATGAGGTGCCACGTAGGCAGGCGCGTGCTCTGCTAATTGATGAGGAAAATGAAGAGTGATGCCTTTAAGTAGTTTGCGTCGGGTAGATGTTACCAGCATAGAGCGAAGCCGTGTTCTGATTCGCTTGCGTGGTGCAGGTTATGCCGAAGCAGCTTTGTTACCACTTGGCAACGCGCGCTATGTACGCCTGCGCGGTGATTTGGCTGGTTTTGGATCCGTGATTGCCCTGTTGGATGTGGCCGCGTGGGCTGGCGGCAGTATGCCAAGCTTAGCGGATATTGCTTGGCACTGCGTGGATGCAAAGTTGTTGTGGGATTTATTGGTTGAGGAGTTAACTCAACTCAATTGTGCTGAGCATGGGATTGATTTAACGCATATCGAGGTGCTGGAACTGCTTAACACGCCCTTAGTTGAACATACGCTACCTTGTGTGAGCACTTTGAGTGGGGGCTTGTTTGTGGAGGTTCTAGAGCAGGAGGCTAGCCCGTTTGTTGCGAATTTTGATTTTAATGCAGTAAAAATTGAGTTGGCCGCTAATTTAGGGCGTAGTCATTTAGCCTATCAGACCATCCCGACATTAGTGTTGGGTGATGTTTTATTGATTAAAGAAATCGATTGCCAATTGAGTTGTGGCACTTATCCCCTATTTACGTTTGAGCTTTATGAGGAGAAATTAATGTTGCAGGATTACGCAGAGCAAGAGGTGAGTGCGGGCATTGCGCCTGCGTCGGAAAATCAGCGCTTAGATTTAAAAAAAATACCCGTTGAATTAACTTTTGTGTTGTTTAAAAAAATGCTCAGCATGGATCAATTACAGTCTATGGATTTGGGTAATGTCATTGATTTACCGATAGAGGCACAAAAAAATGTTGAGATCTATATCAATAATGTGTGCTTTGCAGGTGGGGAATTGGTGCAATTAGACGATGGTCGTTTGGGTGTAGAAATTCAGCATCTAATACGATCGGCATGATTCAATGAATGATATTTCACTTATTGCCCTGCTGTCATTTGCTACTTTGTTTCCATTTTTAGTGGCATCAGGCACTTGTTTCGTTAAGTTCTCGATTGTATTTGTATTGATTCGCAATGCGTTGGGGGTGCAGCAAGTGCCCTCTAATATGACTTTAAATGGTATTGCACTATTGCTTTCGGTATTTGTAATGATGCCTGTAGGGCAGCAAGCCTACGATTACTATAAAACTGAAAATGTGAAGCTGGATAGTGTAGAGGCTGTTGTCAATTTTATGGATGGTGGTCTGAGTGGGTATCGTGCGTATTTAAAAAAATATTCAGATCCGGAGCTGGTTGATTTTTTTCAAAAGGCACAAGCGGGGCGCTTGGGTGAAGCTACGCAAAAAATAGCAGAGCCAGAGTCTGAACCAGCCATGATTGCCCTATTGCCCGCTTATGCATTAACTGAAATTAAGGAAGCATTTAAGATTGGCTTTTATTTATATTTACCTTTCATTGTTGTGGATCTAGTGATTTCCAGTATTTTATTGTCTTTAGGCATGATGATGATGAGCCCAGTAACGATTTCGGTGCCCGTGAAGTTAATTCTTTTTGTGGCCATGGATGGTTGGACTCTGCTGGTAAAGGGGCTGGTCATGCAATATATCGATCTTGCAGTTTGAGGCTAAAATTTCTTCTTTCCCGTCATCTAAAGCAGAAAGAGGAATAAAGGACGAGTTATATGGATGATTTGGTATATGCCGGTAATAAGGCGCTGTATTTGACTCTCGTTTTATCTGCGGTTCCGGTGGCCGTGGCGACATTAGTTGGCTTGTTAGTGGGTTTGATTCAGACCGTGACTCAATTGCAAGAGCAAACACTGCCTTTCGGGGTGAAGTTGATCGCCGTGATTGTGTGTTTATTTATGTTTTCAGGTTGGTATGGTGAGCACCTACTGAGTTATGCGGTGGAATTGATGCATTTGGCCCTAGATCCGCGTCGCTAATTTGTTGTTAGCGAGGTAGGGGTAAAGGAAATGTTAAGTTGTTTTTTTATATAGTCAGATTGTCATAGCCTATGTTGATGTATGAGTTATTTGCGCGCTGGCAAGAATACATGTTGGCGGCCGCGTTGATTTACGCGCGGATTGCGGTGATATTTTTATTTTTGCCTTTTTTGAATAATAACGTACTCGGACATATGGTGACGCGTAATGCGGTGATTCTACTGTTGATATTCGGGTTGTGGCCTCTAGTGGGGGCTGATGTATCTCAAGTGAATGGGGGGGATTATGCAGTATTGGCTCTAAAAGAGGCTGTGGTTGGTTTGGCTCTGGGCTGCATGGTAGCTTTTCCATTTTGGGTATTTCATGCGATTGGCGCTTATATCGATGTGGCGCGTGGTGCCACTATCAGTAGTTCAATTGATCCGGTGAATGGATTGGAGTCGGCAGAAAGCTCCAATTTGTTGAATTTATTTGCAGGGGTGGTTTTTTTAGAGGCTGGCGGTATGCAGCTCTTGTTATCGCTGTTAATAGATAGTTATCAACAAGTCGGTTTGCTCAATAGTATCGAAATTCGTTTAGAAACTTTGATACCCTATTTAGGGCGCTTAGTGGCAAATAGTTTTATGTTGGCAGCCCCTGTATTGCTAACGCTTATTTTGTCTGAATTGTTATTGGGTTTGTTGTCGCGCTTTACTCCGCAAATGAATGCCTTTTCAGTATCTCTCACGATTAAGAGCATGATTGCCTTTTTTATTTTTATGATTTATTTCGGTCCTGTATTTCCGGGTGAAATGATGAAGATGATGGGTGACTTTGCTGGTTATGAATTATTTGTTAGGGGTGGGCGTTAATGGCAGGAGAAAAAACTGAAAAGCCAACGGCTAAAAAACTACTTGATTCGGCTAAAAAGGGTCAATCTTATAAAAGCCGCGACATGGTCGTACTGTGTATTTTGGTTGTAGGAGTGAGTGTCACTGCAACGCGCTCTTTTAATGCGGTGATCGAGATGTATCGTGGTTTTATTGATAAAGGCTTTAAAACACCTCCAGCGGATGCGGCGCGAGAGCTTGTTTTTGCATTTCTAAGTTTCTCCTTGCCCATTATCTTGGCCTGCGTGGTTGCCACTATATTGCCATCGCTATGGCAAAGCCGCTTAGTGCTTGCAACTGAGGCAATCAAAATTGATTTTGGTGCTTTGAATCCGGTTGCGGGCTTTAAAAAGTTATTTAGTATGAAAACGGTCAAAGAGCTGGTAAAGGCCGTTTTATATTTATTGTTAACTATTGCAGTTGCGTATGCTTTTTGGGTTTTTCAAAGGCATATGCTGCTGGCGCAGCTCTATGTGTCAACTGCGCAGGCAGGGGCGGCGTGGATTAAAGCAGGTGTGATTCTTGTGTTTTATTGTGTGGCGGCATTTATTTTTATAGTTGGCTTGGATGCTTGGGTAGATTACTTGCTGTATATCAAAAACCTCAAGATGGAAAAGCATGAGGTGAAACAAGAGTATAAGCAGGCTGAAGTGAGTAGTGAGGTGAAATCACGACGTCGTGAGGTGCATGAGGAATTATTGTCCGAGCAAATAAAAAGTGATGTGGCGCAGTCACAGTTTGTGCTTGCCAACCCGACCCATATTGCAATTGGTGTGTATATGGATACTGAGTCGCTACCTCTGCCCTTTGTGTCTGTGTTGGAAACAGAGCAAAAAGCGCGTGCGGTGATTGCTTATGCAGAAAAAATTGGGATACCTGTTGTGCGTGATATTCGTTTAACTCGTGCTATTTTTAAAGTGGCAACGCGTTATACCTTTGTGCCCTATGAGCTGGTTGAGGAGGTGTACAAGGTGCTGTTTTGGCTGCTTGAAGTTGAAAAAGCTCGTGCAGGAAATGGGGATGCACCTACGTCAGAGTCATGATGAAGGTTATAAATGAGAGGGTATTTGTGTTGATTTAGATTTTTACTATACGCATAGCAAAGCTGGGTAAATAATAAATGGCGCTTTGTTAAAGTATCTGTACTAAATAAGAGATGGCCAGATGGATATGTTCAGCAAGATGGTTGGTTTAATGTAAGGCCCCTCTCTCGATGTAATTCTGTAGTTCAAAAAAGTAAAGCTCATTCAGGCTAGGCCTCGTTAAATGATCATTGCTTTCCTTTTGGTTTCGTCTTTTTCTAAAAGTTTACATTTCAAAGGCTTTGATTCTTTTAAATTAGAACCGTTACCTCATATTAAACATGAAGGATATGGGCTTTGTTGTCTGCAATTTAAATAGACCTTCTGTAATTAGAGAAAAATTGGTGACTTATGTTAAATAGGTTTGCATGGCTTACAAGCTATGTTTGCTGACTTAATAATGGTTCGCTAGAAAGGTAGTAGTCAGTAGGAAGTATAGTCTTTTACATTAACCCCTTGTATGCACTAAGCGTTACCTTGAGTAAAAGGGGGCTTAGCCATTTATTGAGTTACTTTGTGGAAGAGGGTGAGTGTCGTTTTTTAATAGTGAGCAATATAGCTCCGTGGTTTAATTAACATCGTCAGTCCTGTGATAAATGGCGGATTAAAGGAAAGTAAGATGAATCGTATGAATGAAAACTTAATGGATGATGAAGCTGCTGAGGTCTTGTGGGAAGCCATACTCAATGGTGCGGCACTTAAAGACATCCAGGGTATCCCCAGTAATGTAATGGAGGGTATTTATGCCTATGCATTTGAGTTTTATCAGCAGGGGCGCTTGGATGAAGCAGAAACATTTTTTAGGTTTTTGTGTTTATACGATATGTATGACCCAGATTATGCGATGGGTTTAGCGGCTATTTTTCAGATGCGCAAAGAGTACCTTAAAGCAGCTGGTGCATATTCACTTGCTTTTGCTTTAGGGAAAAATGATTACCGTCCGATGTTTTATGCGGGTCAGTGTAATTTGCATTTGAAAAAGGGTAGTAAGGCAAAGCAGTGTTTTGAGACGGTGCTGTTGCATGGAACAAAGGGGCCATTAACCGAACGGGCACAAGCTTATTTAAACGCTATGCAAAATGTGCCGTCAGAAACTGAGTCTGAGTCTGAAAATGAAATGAAGGAGTTTTTTCAATTATGAGAGAAATACTGATTCAGCCAAATCGTTATAGCGTGAATCCTGAGGCATTAAAGATCAGTCAAGATTCGATCAAGGGGCCGATGGAGGCGGTCGGTGCTATTCATGATTCTTTAGTGAAGATGGAGCAGCTGGCACAAAGTGCGGATATGGATTTGGGGGCCGCCAAGCCCGCTGGGACTAGTAAAGCCCCACAGCTCACGCCGCCGCGTGTGACGGTGGCACAACGTCAAGCAGAGCCTGATTTGTCGCTTATTGCAGTCATGGCGCAATTGATGGAAGTCATGCAAGACATGTCAGTGAATGGCTTGAAGACAAAATTAGAAGCTTTTAAACAAAGTGCGGATGCGCGTGAAGCGGCTTTGGCGAAAATGGGTTTGGCTCTGGGTGAGGCACAAACAAAGGCTGATACGCTCAATAAGAAGGCAAAAGATCTGGCGAGCACCCTGCCAACAGCGGACCAAGTGTTGCAATTTGAGGCTGATTGGCAGGTTGCGGTTGGAAATGGGGAGCGAGCAAAAAAAGAGCTTTCAAATACGCTGGAAAATCTTAAGCAGGCATTTATTAAAAAGTATGGCCCAAATATACCGTTATCGGGTGATACAAGTAAACCAGAATCACTCGCAGATGGAGCAAAGATTCTTGCTGCCTCTAAGGCTTTGGACGAGAGTTTGCGTGGTTTTGCAAAGGTTGAGAATGAAGCTAAGGCCACGTGGAATACAGCGAAAGAACAGCTTCAACTGGTGCTAAATGCGGGCTCTGCAGCACAGCAGGCTCAGGCGGAACTTGTCTCTTTGCACTCGCAATTTGGAGAGAAGGGCGGTGTGCGGGCTGTACAGAACTTGGGTCAGGTACGTACTGGGGCTGCTGAGCTGACTTTTCTGTTGGGAGTTTTACAGGACATCATCGGCCAAACTAGCGAAACAGAAATGCAAGACAAATTGGCGTTAATGAAGGCGCGCCAAGCTGAAGTGGTCAAGGATTTGGAAAAAAAAGCGGAGGAATTTGCCGCTGAACAGCGAAAGGCCGAAGAGCTTAATCGAATTATGGGCTGTGTAGGTAAGGTTTTGGGGGCTCTATTGACCGTTGCAGCCGTTGTGGGGGCGGTGTTTACTGGTGGAGCAAGCTTAGCACTGGCAGCGGTTGGCGTTGCACTCATGGTGATGGACACGGTGCTCGAAGCCGCTACAGGAAAAAGCCTGACTGAGCGAGTGTTAAATCCGGTGATGAATGCGGTGATTAAGCCTTTGCTGGAAGCGTTGACAAAGTTAATCAGCGGCCTTTTACAGGAGCTCGGTGTGGATAAAAAGACTGCCGATATTGTTGGAACCGTACTGGCTGCTGCGGTTTTGGTGCTCGCGGTGATTCTTGTGGCGATAGTTGGTAAGGCAGCGGCGGCAAAAATGGCTGAAAAATTTGGTGCAGCGATCTCGAATACCATTTCCAAGATGATTCCTGCGCTCGTTAAGCAGTCCGCAGCAGCGACCAAAGCAGGCTTTAGTGGGGTCAGTAAGTCTGTGGCGCAATCTTTCGGGAAGTTGGCTAGTCGCGCGGGTATTAACGTTGGAGATGTGGCTATGAACGCTGCACGTTTTAAAATGGCGCAGGTAGTGGCTGGCTTTGGTCAGGCGAGCATACAAGCTGGCGGCCAAATCGGTGTTGCTGTGCACCAAAATAATGCGAGTGATGCACTTGCTGACATCACTTTTAGCCGCGCTAGTCAAGAGGTATTCAAGCGGGCTATTACTGACGCGATTAAGCAAATGAGCGAGCAAATGTCGGTTGTTAATGACTTGATGAAGCAGATGTCTATGACGAATGAGCAGGAACATGCCACCGCACAATTTATTACGCAAAGAACACGCGCAGCCTAAGCGTTGCATATTTTTAAATGAAGTGGGGCAGTTTTGCCCTAACCCGTAATTTAGTTCAAAGGTGATTTTATGACGACAGCGATCTCAGTAGCTAAAAGTGCTCCTTTATTTTCGACATCAGCAGCTGTACTAAAAGGCGCTGCCGATGTCAAAAGTGTCGAGGGAAAAAACCTTAATGCGGCGTTTGAAGCAAAGGCTGCAGCGCTACCTAATGCGGCTCCTCGTAGCAGCATCATGGCAGGTGCCCCTGATTTACGTGCGCCGGAATTGAGTTTAGATGGGGCGGCGACGCAGCAAGTTATTGATGCTTTGGATGCTTTAGCTGATGCACCGAAAGGTGATAGTTTTGCGCTACAAACCTTATTTAGTAGCGACAAAATGCGTGGCGTGCCTATGGATAGCGATTTATTGCTCGCCTTAATTGTGCAACTGAAGGCTTTGCAACTGGAACAAAGTGCGAGTGAACGTAATCTGGGGGGGAAGCTCACCGCATTGAGCTTTGATGGCTCTAAGGCAACTGCTGATTCGCATCGTTTATCTGGTCATTCTGCACTTGGAACTGCTATTAGCAGTGCTGCTATAGGTGTTGGTTTAGCCGCTGTGGCGTTACAGAAAGGCGTGAAAGCGCATCAGACCACTAAAAATTCTCTGATAAATAATCAAGGTAAAGCGAATGAACTGATGCTGTCGGTGGAGAAAAGCCAATTGCAGCTTCATAATCATCCAGATACACCCAGTGCAGTTAAAGTAGGTGTTGGCTTGAAAAATGAGGCTAGGCAGGTAGAAATTCCTCGCCTAGAGCAAGCACATGCCAATGAGTTAAGCCGTTCGAATAAATTGGCTGGGCAAGCCCAAGTGATTGCCAGTTTGCCAGGAGGGGCTCTTGTTGATGGGGTTGGGCAAGCTGTGCAGAAGAACGAAGAAGCATTGCGTGCCATGGGTGATGCAAGTGTGAATGTGATCAATCAGGCGAGCAAAAATACGGATGATGTAGGTAATGGTAGCTTAGATTTGGCGAAGCAATTGCAAGCCATGTTACGTGACTATGTGCAAAGCAAGCGTGATGCCTTTGCTGCTGTGGCCAGTAAAGTTTAGGTAGGTACGGGGTTTATGGTTTGCACGGCAAGAAGGAGTGAATTCTACTTTTATGCCGTGCACCTCTCTTTTTAAATGGAAAACTATCATGTCCATAACGAGCGCTGTCGAGTTAAGGCGGAATGCCTCCTCACTTTCAAGCCAGCAAACGCCTATAGAAAAGCCTGTCTTTGATACGCCGCTGGTGCAATTGGGTGGGTTTGAAAAATGGGATGCCAGTGTTGCTCGTGTGCAGCAGGCTTTGAGTGATGTCGTTGTCCGGCCAGAAGGCCTAAAAGTTGCCTTGGAGGAGCAGGCCTCTGTAGAACAAGTGTTGCAGAGAAAGGTTCGCGAAGTGTATGGCAAGCTGCCTGTTGAGAGTGCTGGCCTTCGCAATAATTTGCCGCCTGAGTTGCCAGCATTGCTGCGCCAAGTGGGAGGGGACTTAAACACCGAGAGTACGCTCAAGTTTATGAGTGATCGGGAAATTTTGGCGATGATTAGCGGCAATATGGTCGATGTAAAAGAAAATTATCAAAAAATATTTGCGAATGCAACTAGCAAATATGCTGATTTTTTCAAAGACTTTAGTGCAACGATTACCAAGCTGTCTGGCTATTTTAAAGCAGATGGTACAAATGATATGAAGGTTGATGTTAATTCATTGCGAAATGATTTATTAGCCGTTATGTCAAAGCACAAAAATGTGGCCTTAGTCAGTTGTGATACAGAGCAAGAGGCAAAGTATTGGGCTAAGGAGCTGGGTTTAGCTTCAGATGTAGATATTTCAGGGAGCTCACGTCCAGCATATGTAACCATGAAAGATGGAAAATGGTGCGTGTATCCTAATCTGGAGCCTTTGGTACAGATTCTTGTGGCAAGTAATTATAATGACACGGGCGACAAGGTACAAATTAGTCTTTCTCCGAGATATGGTGAGGCGGGTGATCCTGCTTATACAATAAACAGTGGTGGTTGGACGGATAGCAGTGGCGCTAAATTAAATAATGCCATTTTTCAGGCTTGGCAAACGTCTCATAGCACCCAAAAAGAGCAGATTCAAAGTACTGTGCAAGTTTTGGCTGAAAAATTTGGACGAGCTAATTCGTTGTATGACAATATTGTTAAAGTATTGAGTAGCATGACTTCTTCTTTAGAGGAAGCTGCAAAAAATGCTTTGCGGTTTTAATTCCTAATTGATGGTTTTGAATCGCACCGGGTTTCGCGGAGGCTGTTTGGTTTGAGTCAGACCAACATGGCCTGCTCGCTTTGATTACGATAATAATTTGCTTCTGCTTCCGCAGGTGGGATATGACCAATCGA
>JBDKJX010000030.1:0-46895 GCA_039796405.1 Pseudomonadota bacterium | reverse complement strand
TAAATCACGGCGATATAAGGAATAGGTTTCATACTTCCATATTCGATTAACTTCTGCCTCATAGTACCAAGCGTAAGCAGACCCATCAATGAATTCATCCCAGCTCTTCCCCATATCTTTACTCACCACCGTCATGGAGTCACTCATAATTTGTCCTTTTTTCTTTTTATCTGCAGCCAAAACAAGCTCGTTTTTATTACCAACAAACAATGCTCCCGGCTTAACGTACTCAGGAAAAACATGTCGCAACACTTCTTTCCCTTTATTTAAATAGACGTAATTAGCCAAACGAATACGTTGAACGTCTCCTGTTTTTTGCCAATCAATCGGCATACCCTGTAAAGTAATAAGGTGTTGACCTTCTTGCTTATCAGACTTTATATCCCGAACAACTTCCATTGGTAAAATAGTCTCTGGATTTATCCATTTATTAAATAAATCATTTTCAGAGATACCCCACGGCAACGCATAGACCAAGCTTGAATTATTAATTAGTTGTTTAGCTAATTGTGCCTTCTTTACGAAAAAAGATAACCTCAAAGTACCATTGGACGCTAAATCGAAGGCATCAAACCGAGCACGTGTATCTTTTACCCAAGGAGAAAACCCATTTCCGTCAGGATTAGGATGTAATTGTTGATTAGCCCATGCAGGTAGCTTCAATTCTTCCCAATGATCTCCACTATCTTGAGTGCGCCATACACGCATATCCCAAGCAATTAAATAACCACGCATTCCATCAGCCAAAAACAAAGGCTGACCTGCATTAATCAATTCCGGCCATTTCAATTGTTGCCAATTATCACCACCATCTTGAGATCTCCACAGCGTATGCCAAGCCTGCCCGTAACCATCGGAACCATTTGGCAACTTATAATTCATCCACTCTGTTGTTACATAAATAGTTTTCCAATCAGGAGAAACCCACCACCCACCATTTTGACCACGCTGCTCAAAAATTCTCTTCACATCATTTTCAATTGTGCCTCGTAATAAACGGACACTTGAACGATTACTAACTTCTTTAACATCATACATCCAAGGCTCTGCAAACTCTGCAACATTGGGGTCTTTCCAGTCTTTAACTTCTTTAATTTTTGTCAGCGGTTCAATTGGTTTAAATACCAGCAAATCTCTATTCTTAACACGCAAATCACCACCACCATATGGTTTGTCATTTTTCATTATTTCTTTTTCAAATGTCCACATAGAAGCTGCCCTGTATAAAAAATAAAATGAAACAATTAAAACTATAAAACTAGCCAACCCAAGCACCAAACATTTAGCGAGTAAAAAACAAACACCCTGATATTTTTTTAATCCTGAAGCAACATTCATTTAAATGGTTCCATAAGGCGATTTAAAGCCTTATCAAAAAGATTCTTTACTAAATTAAAACCTTCCTGAGCCTTATCCTTTCCAACCTCCGTTCCACTCAGTATTGCTTGTTTCCAAGTAGCGGGATCTCCCCACTCCTCAATATTTGGCTGTCCACCAATTAATCCCAAATCAATGGGTGACAAATCTGCCAAGCCTGCATCTAGGTATGCAGGCACATGCGTTGAAAAAGCAAATTCTTTGAATTTATCTGAGTTGAGTTCCAATTGAAATTGCGCCACATCCATACTTACAGTTTGGTTAGGGTAACGTTTACATGGAATACTAACTTTACCACCCTGCATATTGTCATTAATTCCTTTTTCCATATTTCGTTGCAAAAATAAACGTCCAGACTTTAACCATAATTGCCCTTCCGGACTTAATTTTGGCAATAATTTTTCCCCATAAATAGAACAGTAGTAATAACCGTAACTCACATAATAATCAGGGGGCCTGTGGTTGCAGGAAATATGCCGCATCATAAAACTTGCATGACGTGACCAATCTCCATCCGCACTTTGCGCCACGATCAATTTGTCACGTTTAACTAGTAATTTTTTTACTACCTTCAATTCTTCCCATGGATTCCATGGTACAGCCCAAGTAATTATCGCCCTCATTGTACTTACGCCTGATTTCTGCACAAATTCCTGATGTAATGGCCGATAATAATATTCACACTGCCCAATAATACTATTTGCAGCAGCAGGAACAAGGGGATCACAAATTTTATGCTGTACCACAGGCCTATTTTTATTAGAATCCGTGGTATGAATGCTATTCAAACGAGTAAGAACATCTTTAGCATTACTCATTTTTTATCCTTTAATATTTCAATTACCACGCCATCAGGAACTAAGCTTTTACTCAAAGAGGTTAGGCCATTCTCATCGCTCACTCCCTCTGCCAATAATTCCCCATCAGATGTTTTTAAACGGTAATGCACTCTACTAGCAGGCAAACCCAAACCCGCCCATTCAATTTGAAAGGCTTGATCATACTTTCCCTGATCTTTTGGAAAATCAATCACTGATTGTGAAAGGCTCGTCCCCCCACTCAACTCATGACTCGCCCCCTTAATACTACTCACTTCCCCCGGGCAATGGATTTCTATATTGCCGCCTTTTAAGCGGATATAGCCGCCGCCAGAGGTGAAGAGCACTTCGTCTCCTGCGGCGATTTCTACTTTTTCTTTGCAGGCGGTGATTTTGATGTTTTTGTCTGCGGTGATTTCAATATCGTCGCTTTGCGCCTGCAGCTGGATTTTGCCTTTGGCTGCGATCAGTTTGAGCGCGACTTTGTCTTTTATCCCTGCCACAAACAGGCTGATATGCTGGCCCACGTTGTGTATCCAACGGCGACCGGAGGTTTGGTTGCTGTCTCTTTGCGCGACCAGATCTAGATTGGTGCCTGCGGCGATCGTCTGGCTTTGCGGTGTGGTGATCGCTACGCCGTCCTCACCGTGTAGCAGGATGATTTTTTGCTGACCTGCTTGCTCTTTGGACTTGCTTTTGCTGTCTTTATCGGTGTTGCTGCCCGCTTCTAGGCTTTTGCTGGCGTGTGCATGGTGGTGCAGATGGCCGGTGGTGGCTTTTTCGCCTGAGCTGTTGTCGGGCTTGACGGTTTTATCACCTTCGCCGGTTTCTATGGTGTCGGCGAGTTGGCTGGTGGCGGTTTCACCCAGGCTTTGTGCGAGAGCAAGGGCGGATTCCAGCTGGCTTTGTGCTGGGCGGTGGTCGAGTTGCTTGCCGCTGGCGCCGCTTTTGGCTTCGGTACTGATCAGCAGGCCATTGGCGCGGATTGCGCCCTGATTATCCGTGCGCAGCTCAAAGCCTTCGCCGCGTGGCTCGCCTTTTCCATCCGTGCGCGGGTGGATTAAGTAGCCAAGGTTCAACTGGGTTTTGCCGTGCTCGCTCGATAGCTTGGTACGGACTTCGCCCTTGCTATCGTCAAACAGCAGCTCGCCATACTGGCCGCCTTCATGCTCTTTGGTTTTGATGCCAGAGAGCGTTTTATTGGCGGGTAATGCACCTGCGCCGCTGAATGCTGGCACAGGGTGGCTGCCGTTATAGACCACGCCAGTGATGATGGGGCGGTCTATATCGCCTTCAATAAAATCGACTAAAACTTCCTGGCCGATGCGCGGGATAAACTGGTGACCCCAGCTTGCGCCTGCCGATGGATAGGCCACGCGTATCCAGCAAGAGGATTTATCGTCTAGGTTGGCGCCAAATTCTGGGTGTTCTGCGGCACGCTGCCAGTGAAATTGCACCTTAATTCGGCCTTGCTCGTCGGTGTGGACTTCTGATCCGGCAGGGCCCACCACGGTGGCGGTTTGTACGCCTCGGCTTTTGGGTTTGCTTTGTTTTGCATGGGCAAAATCAGGCGTGATTGGCTGGCCGCGTCTTTGGGCGGTAAATTCTGCTTGATAGGGTACTGCATCGCTCTTAGCACTTGCATTACCCGCAGCCCCCAGTAAGCTGGGCGCTATCTGTAGCAGCTGCTGCGTTAAATCAGCAGGCAGATTGTTGTTAGCTGTAAATTTTAGGTCAGTAACGGCAAATTCACGCTGCTCAGCGCTGTCCCACTCATGGGCGGGATGCTCTTCTAGCCGGAACCATTGCCCAGCCTGTAAGGCACGCAAGGTGCCAGAGCCGTTAAAAGTTTTCTTCTGGCTGTCGTGTGCTTGCTGACGCAGCTGTGCATAGTGGCTAAGACCTTCTGCATCACTGGCGTAATAATGCGCCTGTGGATCGTAGTCTTCTAGGCTGGCCTGTATTTGCGATCCGCCATCCCCCTGATCAACTCGGCTTTCATCAAAACTTTGGCTGGTGCTGGTTGCTTTGTAATCAAAGCTGGCGAGCGACACACTGCCGCTGCCCACTTGGCGCTGGCTAGTCCATTCGGTGAGTGCATCTGACTCTTCCGTAGCGTCAGCGCGATGAAAGCGCACTTGCATTTCGCTGGCTTCGGGCAAGGCGTAAGCATCATCAAACACTACCAACTGCACCTGCGGTGAATCACCTGACAGATGTTCAAAGCGCCAAGCGAGGCCTTCCTCGTGCATTAAACGCACTAAAAAATCAAAATCAGATTCACGATACTGCAGGCAGTAAGAGCGTGGTGCGTGCGGGCCGGATAGTTTGAAATCCAACGTCTGCACGGCGGCAAACACCGAGCTTTTTGCCTGATGCTCGCTTAAAACCTGTTTGATGATATCGGGAACACTGATGTCCTGAAACACACGTGAAGTACGGCGGTAACGCAGTAGTGCAAAGGGTGGCTCTGCAATCAGCACGTAGCGGGCAAAACCGCCATCTGAGCCAATCAGCTGCACCTGGGTAATCACCCCGCAGCGCTCAATTTCACTGCCAGACGCATCGGCCACCGATAACACCAGCGGCAGGCCCAATAGAGACTTAAGCTCTAGGGCCGTATCGGCAGATAAACACTCAATTTGATAGCGGTAAGCTTGGCTAATTCCTTCCGAGCCAAGCACCCGCTGTGGTAAAAGCTGCCCACCCCATGCTGATCCATCGCCTAATTGTAAAGAGATTAATCGTTGATTCTGATTAAACGCAGCGGCAAAGCTGCTCAGTATTTGTGACAAAGGCAAAGGGAAAATCATGAGCAGTCCAGGTCAAGCGAGTGAATGACAAAATGCAAATTAATTGCTGAATTCAACGCGCACAGCGTGTTCCGCATCTTCGGTATTGTAGCGACGGCTCAGTTTCTTTTTAGAGATGCCTTGTTTAACAAGGAATTTCTCAACACTTACAGCGCGCGCCAGTGCGGCAGACTTGGCATTACCGATATCTTTCTTGTAGCAAAAACCACGTAATGTAATCGCTTTAGCATCTTTTAATTTAGGCAAAAGGCTCAAAAGCTGTGCCTCATGCTCAGGTGTCAGCTTGGCGGACATTTTGTCAAACTTAAGGAAGCCCGGATCCGCAACAACTTGTGCGGCGGCGCTTTCTGCAGCTTTAGTTGCTGTTGAAGTGGCAGCTACTGGAGCAGATTTCCACGCAGTTGTCGCAGGCGTGGCACTTTCTGCACTTGGATTTTCAGCGCATCCAGTTACACCAGCAGCAATTACCAGTAATGCAGCACAAACAAATCCTGAACGTATCATTGTTAAATCCCTTTTTTTAAAACAACTGATCTGCCTTGCAGCAGATCAGTTTGCTACTTATTGCTCATCACCCGAATGGTGATAGTTAAATCACTTAAGCAATCGTTTTGTTGGCTGTCAGATCCCAACCAGCGCTCACATTACCGCCACCAGCGCCATCGGTACGTTTTTGCTGAGTATAAGTCCACTTGATTTTACCGTAGCTAAAGCTAACCAATTCGCTTGGGAAACCTTCGTCTTGGGCGGAACCATGTGGCTCTGCTTTAGAAATCAAAACTTGTTCCATTTTGATTTCCATGTACTTCACTTTATCGCCACCTGAACGGCAAAGTTCGATAGTGATTTCTTTGATGTGCTTACCCGTGCAGCAAGCTTCGTAAATCTTTGGGCTAGCTTTATCTAAGAAGTGAGTAATAACGTACTGAGCGTGGTTTACACGTTCAGCAGTTGCACCACCGGCAGAGCTGGCAGTCGCTTGAGCTGGCTGCTCAATTTTGTGTGAGAAAGATTGGATTTCAATCCAGTCTTTATGCTTGTCATCTGTTGATTCGCCAGGAATACCATCAATTTTCAAGAATGCATCAAAAGCCATAATTCAGAACTCCTTTTATTAAAAAATTTACTGCTACGCTTCACTGCATCAACGGGTTGGCTTAGGTAGCTCAGCCACTAGACGCAAAGAAATAGTTAGCTCATCGAGCTGAAAGTGTGGGCGCAAAAACGCGGCGGCACGGTAAACACCTGGTTTACCAGGTACTTCAACCACATCTACCCGCGCTTCACGCAATGGGTATTTCGCCTTGGCTTCTTGACTGGCGGAATCATCAAGCAACACATACTGTGCAAGCCATGTGTTTAAGAAATCCTGCACATTCTGACGAGAAGCAAAGCTACCAATTTTGTCGCGCATAATCGATTTCATATAATGCGCAATACGAGAAACCGAGAAAATATAAGGCAGCTGAGTCGATAAACGCGCATTGGCATTAGCCGAATCAGTGTTGTAACTTTTCGCTTTTTGTGAAGACTGTCCACTGAAAAACGCCGCGTAATCGGTGTTTTTGCAATGCACCAGCGAGATAAAGCCTAAGTCAGACAAAAGCTTTTCAGTACGATCAGTTACGGCGACTTCGGTTGGGCATTTCAGTGCCACTTCGCCGTCATCTGTTTTAAAGGTATGTGCTGGCAAACCTTCTACCAAACCACCGCCCTCTACACCGCGAATCGCAGCCAACCAGCCGTATTCAGCAAAGGCCGCAGTCAGGCGGGCAGCGTAGGCGTAAGAGGCATTGGTCCACAAATATTTGCTGTGATCGGTGCCATCCACGTTTTCTTCAAAATCAAAGTCTTCAACTGGCACGGTATCGCGGCCATAAGGCAGGCGGCCCAATACGTGTGGCAATACCATACCTACATAACGCGAATCATCGGACTCACGGAATGCCTTCCACTTAGTGTATTCAACGGTATCAAAAATCTTAGCCAGATCGCGTGGCTTACCGATATCGGTAAAGCTTTCTAGGCCAAATAAACCTGCACCGGCGGAAGTAATCAGTGGCGCGTGCGAGGCAGCGGCCACATGAGATAGCTCTTCCAGCAGGTAGAAGTCTTCTGGATGGCGGCCAAATTCAAAGTCACCCACCAAGCCCGCATAAGGCGCGCCACCAAAGGTGCCGTATTCTTCTTCGTAAATTTTCTTAAACAAAGCGCTTTGGTCAAACTCTGCCGACGCTTTAAAGTCTTTTAGCAGGTCTTTCTTAGACGCATTCAGCACTTTGATTTTGAGCATGGTGCTGGTTTCTGACTCTGCAGTCAGATACTTCAGGCCGCGCCATGAGGATTCCAGCTTCTGGAAATCAGCGTGGTGCATGATTTCGTTCAGCTGCTCTGAAATCAGTGCATCAATCTCAGCAATACGCACGTCCATGCTGGCGCTTAAATCGCGTGAGATAGTGACGGTACCTGCCAACACTTGATCAACTAGCTCACTGATTAGATCGCGAGTGCGGTCTTTTTCTTGCTCATTGCTTGCAATACGGCTGTTATCGATAATCGAGTCAAGTAGGCTACTGGCCTCGCTATGCTCGGCAACGCCAGCTTCCTGCTTCTGTAGATCTGACATAGCAATTACTCCTCTGCAGAGGCTGGTCTAGCCTGGCTAATTTGATTTAATTTTTCGGTATCACGAACCACTTCATCCAGCAGTTCTTCCAGCTTGTCATTACCCACTACCTTATTACGCAGATCAGAGAGTCTTCTGCGTGCATCTAGCAGTTTTTTTAATGGCTCGACCTGATTGACCACATTCTGTGGCTCGAAATCAGCCAATGACTCAAATTGCAAAGACACCGACATTTGCGAATCGTCATCTTGTAATTTGTTATTTACTTTCATCGCAAGGCTAGGTGCCATGCCTTTGAGTACATCGTCAAAATTATCGCGGTCAATTTGAATAAACTTGCGTTCTTTCAATTTGGCCTGCGGCGTATTGCCGGTGTAATCGCCCACTACGCCCAATACAAATGGCAGCTCTTTGTTTTCAATTGCGTCGCCAATTTCAACGTCATAAGTAATCTGAACGCGAGGAGGACGAACGCGCGATAGTTTTTTCTGAGTACTTTCCTTGCCCATGGCCATTCCTAAATAAATGAATTACACAACTTAAACACGGAATTAACTTATTCCGTAAGTAATTTTGACGACAATTTCACGCAATTTTAATAAAGACAATGTAGGATCACTTAATTGTCGGCCTAAAATATACGATGCCTCCGCATAAGATTGATGACTGCGCCACGGAGATTGCAAGTCACAAACATTAACCAGCTGATTTGGGTCAATCGTCTGCCCCCACAGCATAGTCAATTGTTTATCCGTAAACGGATTAAGTGACAACGCGAGGTAACGCACACCAGACTGATTCACAAAAGCAAAGTGGATCTGATTCACCCCCTGCGCATGTATGGCAGCTCGACATAAAGACAACCAAACAGCCGCCCCAAGAATTTCTTCACCTGTACCAGTAGGCAAAGGCAATAAAAACACTTGAGAAGCCATGCTGCCGCCGTAACGACGCGCCAGTTGCAGATAAAACGCAAAAGCCAGCAGGGTTGATTCAAGATCTCCCTTTGCGCAGCGCTGCAAGGCTTGCTCCAGCACTGCAGCAGGCGTGTTGGCCATATGCCTTTCTAGCAACTGCGCAGCAAGGCCAAGATCTGCAACGGCCCGGCTACTAAACGACATCTGTTCTTCCATAAACTGCCGGCAGGCAATCATTTCTACCGAGTTATCTGCCGCGCTTTTAAGCTGATCTTTTAAACCAGAAAAAAACAACTCATTCGCTAGCAAAAACTCGGCTTCATTGCCCGTCAGCACATCACTTGCAATACACACCCCTGCCACCAGCGGGTAATAACGCACCGCCTCATCATGACTAGGTAAAGCCACTCCCAAAAACGCACCGCGTAAATCACGGCTGTGAAACATAAACTCGCTGGCGGAGGCTTGCATATAAGCATCCTGCCAGTCGGGCTGAAATGCCAGTATTTTCAGACTATCTGCAAATTTTTGATCGATATCTAAGGCGACGGGATGCGTAGCATTGATACGAATAAAATCTGCACGCCGTGGCAATTTGCCAAAAATAGCGAATTGGAGTGGCAAATCCTGAGCGCGTTTAAAATTATTTAGCATGGCCTACCTTACATTGTCACACGGTCCGGCAACGAAAGCTTACGCAAACCCGACAATTGCAATGGGTTAACACCGCTGACGGCACGGAAATTAAAACGAACATATTCTGCATCTCCAGCATCACCCTTGCGGATTTTCCAGCTCAGCGTTGCAGAGTCGCCGTCATGTTGTTCAAGCTGCGCCTGAGCCAATAAACGCATCCAGCCCATACGGCCCTGCTGGTTACTGATCACAGCACTCGCCCCATTAAACGCAACTACTTGAATGCGTGCGCCCTGGGTATTGCCATTGCCTGGCCAGTTAAATGACTGCCAAGGTTGTGGGCCGTTGCGATAACGCATTTCCTGCCCATCCACCTCAAGCACTATTTCAGAAAGACCTGGTGTAGGAATTGGCTGCAATTCGAACTTAGCATTAGATGAATCCGCCAGTTGGCTGGTAGCCAAGCTACTTAAACGCCCCATACCTGCTAGAAAGGCCGGATTAAAACGGATACCTAAATTAGCCCAAGTGCGTGGCGTTAAACTATCGCCCTTTTGTGTCACCAAGCCATTTAGATACTTTTCAGTAAACTTATCTAAAGTCCCTTCCTTGGGTTTAACAAATTTAGCGATATCTGCCATAGGCGCTTCATTGGCGGAATCACTAAATGGGTATTTAGCCGATAAACTTTTCCATTGCCCATACACTTCTTTTTGCCACGCCTGATTTAAATCATTTTCCACCGGCCCCAATAGCACTGCGTAAGTCTGAATCAATGGACGAACCAGCATCGGGCGGATCATTTCACGGGCTTCGGGTGTGAGCGCACTCAAGAGCGAGTTATCAACCTGCTGCAAGGTATCTGCTAGCTCTGAACCACTGCCGTTTAATGTGGCTTGCACCAGCGGACGGGCTTGAGCACCTGGCTCATCGCTACTGGCAATTTGATTCATCTTGCCTTTGAGCTTACCCAGCTGCTCGAGGTAAGCGTTAATCGGAGCAAACCCCGCCGAATCAGTCTGCACAAGACGAGTAACACCAGCAAATTGCTTACCTACCTCTCCTAGCTCCGCAGCATTTGCGTTAGCAGGCTGATTACTTCCTTTTAACAACGCAGTAGTTTTTTCCAACACCGATTGCTTGGCATTTTCTAGCTTACGAGATAACTCAGATGGGTTATCCCATGCCGTTTCAAATGCAGCACGGGCCAAAATCAGCTTCACTGGCGAGTTCTGCATATCAGCCAGCTGCGCGACTGCATTCCCCGCAAAAGCGATATTATTGAAATCACGGATCACCACGCCTTGCAGGAATTTACTCCATTCAGCTGCGTACTCAACTCGATACAGTACTTCAAGGTCGTTGCGATTTTTTTCAATGTTGCCATCTGTCCCTAGGTTGTCCTGCACTGAAGAGGCCAGTACCCAGTCATCGCTTTTAACTTCGCCCTTACTGGCTTCGTCAATCGCATTATGAACAAACTTGTCCCAAGCTTCGCGGGTAAAGGCACCGGCCACCATCTGGCTACCCGCAATCACGTCGCTATTTTTGTTACTTAAAATGCGTGGCACAGTAAGCGGTACGAAACGTGTATTTGCACGGGCTTTGATTTCGTTATAAACCCGCTCTGTGGCGCTCAAACGCTTTAGGGATGCACGTAGGACTTCACGAGCAGCACCAACGGTTTTTTCATCATTAGTAATTAAAGGCAGGTCAGGCTCTTTAATCTGACTCACATAAAAAGCCACTAAACGTTCGGCCGCAGCGATCACTTCTTCGTTACTGCGATTGCCACGATTGGCTTCCAGCCAGCTGCGCCAGTAACGGGGAATTTGATCCGTCAAATGCGCTTCGTCCATACGGGCACGATCGTGCAGCATCAGGTACGTCTTCAGCGCGTTATACCCATGATCGAGCTTAGGCTGAGCATTGCCAGCAGGTGCTGCTTCTTCGGTTTTTACGGTAAGCGCTGTTGCACGCTGAGGAATCTGCCACATACCCAATTGGATATTCGGCAAGCCTTTTTTATGCGGCACTGGGGCACGCTTTTTAACTGGCTCTGGCGAGGGGGTTGGTGCTGGCGTAGGAGTCGGTGTCGGCTCAGGTTTTTTTTCTTCAGGAGCAGGCACTGGAGTAGGTGCAGGGTCTGCGGGCTGATTAGATGCAAGTTGAGTCAGCGACGTTTCAAGACTCTTTTTAACCGGCACCAGCATGGACTCTTGCAAACCAGCAAAATATTCTTTGCGCAGCGCTACTTCTAGCTCTCTACCCTGATACAAGCCCAAGCCCACTTGCCAAGGATGGCCTTCTTTACGGTAAGACTGCAGCTCTTCGATACGCTTTTGCAGTACACCCAGCGCCATTAGCTTGTCGTATAGCTCACCTGACGACGCTAGTTTCTTGGCGGCAACTCGCTCACTCGCTACATTGGCCATTAATTTTTGGTTGCCAATATAAGACCAGGTCCAAAGCCCTGCGCAAAGCGCCATCGCAGACAGGCCAGCCAGCATACCAACCAAACGCCAACGACTGCCCGCTGGGCGAGTTTGACGTGAAACCAAATGTTGATCAGGGAAAACCACTTCCCTAAATAGATCACGCAGGAAGTAGCTGTAAGAGGCGGGTACTTGACGAGCATCAAAGCCTGGGCGGCTTAGATCAAATTGCTTAGATTACATGCGTTGCCGCCCCAATCCTTGGGATGCCTTCTTGCAAAGCACTTGAGAAATAAAAGCCGCGCAGCAAAGGGCGTGCGTGATAAGGATCTTCTTCTTGTAGCAGTTTTACAAACTTAGTAACGGCTTCTTTTAAAGCATGAAATTCAATCGGGAAAGCAAAGAAGGCAGGCTTATTTAAATTACCACGATGCTCTGCCAGCTTTTCTTCACCAATTTGCACTAGGCCGCGATACATAGCATCAAATTGCGTGCTAACAACTTGGCTTGCATCAAAACTTGTGCCCTGCTCAGCGCTCAGCGTTGCGCCCCAAACACGGTGACGCTCTTCTTCTGGCATTTCTTCAAAAAACTGCGAGAAACCACCCAATAAATCAAGCTTGGTAAAAATCAGATAAATCGGCACTTGCAGACCAAAGGTCGCTTCAATTTCATGGATGCGTTCACGAATCTGCTTTGCATAGAGCGCAAAACCTTCTGAATGATGCTGGGCAAGCTCTGGCAAACTAATTGTCACTAAAATCCCGTTAACCGGTGCTTTAGAGCGATGGCGTTTAAGCAGCTTTAAAAACTCCAGCCACTCAATGCGATCTTCAGACTGTGTAGCGTAACGGCCAGCGGTATCGAGCAACACGCCTTCGGTAGAAAAAAACCAATCACAGTTACGTGTTCCACCCACGCCCTGCACACCCGCTTTATCACTAAAAGGGAAAGTCAGGCCAGATTGTAAAATAGCTGAGCTTTTACCTGCCGCCGGATGGCCAATAATCATATACCAAGGCAATTCATACAAAGCAGCATTGCCTCGCGACTTACCCATTTGCGAGGTTTTAAGCGTATCAATGGCACCCAGCATGCGCTGGCGCAGCAAATTTACTTCAGCACGCTTATCTACACTCGCACCAATGACTGCATCGTCAGCCTGCTTTAGCAGCATTTTTTCAATCAAGCCACCGGCTCGGTTAGCGATAATTTTGCCAACCATCAGGGTAAAGACCCAAAGCAACATCACAGCGAAGATCCAGCCAAAGCGGACTTCAGCCGTTTTCAGACCAAACCACAGCCCTAAAAACCAAATCAAGCCGATCAGGATCAAAAACCCGATGGCTGATGTGACTTTGGCGTTACGCAGCCAATGTTTCATGAAAATGAATCTCCATACCAATTGAAATCTTGCATTTACTTACTTCGCATCAAAGCAGCCAGCGAGCCTGCTTTTTCAATATGCCCATAGTCTTTAAATGACCAAACACCGCCCCAAGTTAAACCTGCAGCAACCGCTTCTTCCCCAAGCGCCTGATAGGCTTCAAATGCCCACTTATCGCGCTCAGAAATTATAATTTTTCCATCTTTCATCGGGGCTAAATCAACCGCTAAGCCGAACTGATGTTTGCTTTGTCCGCCTTTTGCCTTGGTAACCACAGTTGCTTGCGTAGCTAAACCATCTTGTCTTTCAGGACTTCGATACCCTTCTAGCAAGGCCATCGGATAACCACGCTCTTTCATTTTCTTCATGACCTGCAATACAACCTGAACAAACTGAGGATCTAACTTGCTCCAATCACGGTCTGCTGTTGCGATACCAGGGCGAGCTGCAATTGCAGCTGCACTAATAAATACCTCAGGAGGTAAAGCAGGCGGAGGTTCAAGCTTTGCTTCAGTAAAGGTTCCTTGGATATGAGCGACTTGGCTATATTCTTTAGGCAGGAAAGGCGCAATAACATGCAAAGAATTAAAATGCAGCGTTACCCCTACCACCAGCAAAACCAAACACAAGCTTGCCAGAGGCAACAGCAGCCGCTTTAATTTTTTACTTTTAAAAGGAGATGGTTTTATTGAAAAACCATCTATAGGAGGATTAGGCAAAATACTTACGGCTACTTTTCTCTTATTTTTTGTTGCGGCAACGCAACCTAGGTCATTTACCTTATTTTCGTCAGAAACCACTTTAACACGGGGTACATAGACAAAAAAACGCCATCCAATCCACATCAAAACACAAAATAGAATCAATAAAATCAATAAAATCAATAAAATCAATAAAATCAATAAAATCAATAAAATCAATAAAATCAATAAAATCAAGTAGATAGCCAACAAAACAATAACTCCAAATACTTACTAGCCTATTATTCTACATTTAAGCAAAACAAAAGCATAACGCATGGGTGAATTTTATCAAGCGGCCATATTCCCCATGCACCGAGGCTTTTCTCATGTTATACATCTTATTTTAAATGTGGTGAGAGGCGATTCGTTTGCCTCAGTATTTAAGCCAATTTCAAACGTTTTTTTAAAAATTAAGCCATATGCAGATCAATTCAATCAAGAAACACGCCCAGCAATTTATGGCGATATCATGCGCACTCCTCCTTGGCGCGTGTGCCAGTAGCGGCCCTAAGCCATTTAAGATCCATGGCGAAGCGGACCCTTCCTTGAATAGAGACAGCAGTGGCAAACCTTTGTCATTGGTGCTTCGCCTCTACCAGCTTAAAACACCGGATGAATTTAACCGGCTAACGTTTGATTCTCTGATTAGCGGCAAATCCGACGCAGAATTGCTCGGCACCTCCATGTTGTCGCAAAATGAATTTATGTTATTGCCTGGCAAAACGCTAGGCCTAGACGACAAAATTGCCGAAGAAGCAAAATACGTCGGCATCGTTGGTTTTTTCCGCAAGCCTGATCCGCAGTTCTGGCGCGTCTTAATCAGCGCTGAAGATATCCGCGATGCCAAAGAGCTGAGCTTTAAAGCTCAAGATTGCTTTTTGCAGGTGATTCAGCCCAAGACTCAAACCATTCCAGGCCAGCCTGCTGTTTTTAAAGCAGACTGCGGCTTTGCTTTTAAAAAAGCCGCGCCAAAATATAAATAACACCCCCTGTTATGACTAATAGCTTGCACTGTAGACGCCCGGCGCTGCAGACCGAGAGCCAAGCCGGAGTAATCATCAATGTTGAAAGCCAAACGTGTCTTATGGGGCGAAGGAATGTTCCTTCGCCCGCAGCACTTCCAGCAGCAGTCCTTATTGCAGGACTATCAGCAGGCAGAAACCCGCCAGCTACTCAGCCGCCATAGCTGGGGCCTACAAAAGTTTCAGATCGATGAAGTCGCACTCAGGGGTGGGCAGGTTAGGCTGGATTCTCTTTCGCTATTATTTAGAGACGGTTGCTTATTTCAGGCACCACAGTGCGAGCCCCTCCCCCTCTCCCGTGATTTAAATGACATTCCTGGACTAGGGGTGAGCACCACGCTCTACGCATGCTTGTCTGAACTACAACCCTATGGTGGCAACACCCAAAACAATGACAATCAAGCATCGCGCTCCACCCGCTTCAAAAACGCCAGCCACGGCGTGGCCGATTTATTCACCCAAGCATTAGAAGCGGATTTAACCACGCTAGAGCTGGATGTTCGCCTGATGGTGGACGAAGAAAACCGCGATGGTTATGAATCAGTACCAGTAGGACGTTTAAGTAAGGATGCTACTGGCCAGTGGTCCGTAAGCAAGGGCTTTTACCCGCCATCAACCACCGTGAGTGCTATTCCTGAGCTCAGCCAAAACCTGCGCCGCTTGCTGGATATTTTGTTGGTTAAAAGCCAAGCATTGGCTGGCGCTCATCGGGAACGCGCTAAAAACGTCATGGAATACGGCACGACCGATATTGCCTCGTTTTGGCTGCTGCATACCGTAAACCGCAACTTTGCCCGCATCAATCACCTGGTAAAGTGTGAGCCACTTCACCCAGAAGAGTTATATCGCGCTCTGGCCGAATTTTGTGGTGAATTACAGACATTTTCCTCGGTTTACACTCTGGCCGATATTCCCGTCTACAGCCATGAATCGTTGCATGATTCTTTGATTGTGCTGGACACACAGATCCGTGAATTGCTCGACACAGTGATTTCTGCGCGTTATGCAGTGATCCCGCTCACATCACCTAAGCCGTCCTTCCATATAGGCCGACTAGAAAGCGATCGTTTCCTCGACAATGTCGACTTCTATCTATCGATTCAGAGCGAGCAGCCTGCTTCCGCGATTATTGAAACCGTACCACTGAAATTCAAAATTGGCGCACCGGATGATGTAGATAAGATTTTGAACTCGGCCATGCGTGGGGTCAGTATTTCTTATGCAACACAAACGCCTTCTGCGATTCCGATCCGCGTGGGCAATCACTATTTTGCATTTGAGCCGCGCGGGGAGATTTATCAACGCATGCTGCAGTCGCGTAGTATTTGTATTTACATCCCGCAATCGCTATCTGATTTAAAACTTGAGCTAATTGCTGTATTTCGCTGAGATTAAACAATGAACCAAGCCACAACCACTGACGCCCATCCACTGGCCGTTGCCAAACCGGCAGCGCCCAGCTTGCGCGAGTTACTTGAAGACGGCGTTTACCTGCTGTTTTTACTCAAAGACGGCAACGCGCCTAGCAGTGCCGCCGAATTTAACCGCCGTGTTGATCACTTTCTTGCACAGTTTGAAAAAAACTCCCGCAATTTTGCCAAAGAAGTCGCTGGCATAGCCGAAGCTAAATACGCATTTTGTGCGCTAATGGATGAAATTATTCTTTCATCAGAATTTAGCCTGCGCGAAGAATGGGAACGTATGCCGCTACAGCTGCGTATTTTTGGTGAGCATCTTGCTGGTGAAGGATTTTTTGACCGTTTAGAAGTACTGCGCCGCGATCCAAATAATAATTTTGAAGCGATGGAAGTATTCCACACCTGCCTGCTATTAGGTTTTCAGGGCAAGTATCTACTGGAAGGCCAAGAAAAATTAGGCTACTTAACCGCCCGTGTGGGGCAAGAAATTCAGCAGGTACGCGGTGGCAAGGCAGAATTTGCGCCCAACTGGAAACTCCCGCAGCGCTTTCAAGCGTTTGTAAGGCATGAATTACCACTTTGGCTGTACTTTGCGTTGCTGGCGCTGGTTGGCACAGGGCTGTTCATTGCTTACCGCTTACTGCTGGCGCAGGAAATCAGCAAAGTTCTTGGCTAATGAGTACGCCCCGCCGCCAGACACTCACCCTGCCATCCGTGCTGGATCGTTTACTAGACGATGAGCCCGATATCAGCCGCGCCTCTTCTGCCATGCTCTACGAGCTACCGCAGTTTAGGCGGGCGCTGGCGCGTGATTTAGAGTCGCTGCTTAACACCCGCATTATGGATATGCCCGAGTTATTTGAGCTCTACCCCATGGCCAGCGAATCCATGCTGCAGTTTGGTATTCCCGACTTATCCGGCATTAGCCTGCTTAATCCAGATGATAGGGAAATGCTGCGGGAACGCCTGCGCCGCGCCATTGAGCGGCACGAGCCAAGGCTGATTCGGGTGCGCATCAGCCTTGACGCGCCTAGAGAACTTGAGCGCCATCTGCGTTTTAGGGTGGATGCCGTTTTAAAAGTTCACCCGCATCGCCCACCAGTGAGCTTTGACGCCACTTTGCAGCTTTCATCGAATGTTTACCGCATTCAAGATCGTTAAGAACGACTCTGCGCTTAAAACCACAACAACCACTCATTTTCGCTCGCGACTTTTGCCATGTTTAGCCCCAATACTGCAAGACTCATCGGCAGCATTGGCTGCATTAAAATGAGATATAAATGCTTTTTTTTAGAATGAAAAGATAGATTTTGTGACTGTTTTTTCTTCAAGTGGTTTTGTTGAGCCCTTCTCCCTAGCCCATCAGCCGTGCTTATAGCGGCTATTTAACGTAAAATCCCTTTTTTGCTTTTTTGTAGCCCTTACATGACTGATTTAGCACGCGAAGTAGGCCGTCGCCGCACCTTCGCCATTATCTCCCACCCTGATGCGGGTAAAACGACGCTCACCGAAAAGCTGCTTTATTTCTCGGGAGCCATTCAAAACGCCGGCACGGTTAAAGGTAAAAAAGGCGGCAAGTTCGCCACATCCGATTGGATGGATATCGAAAAACAGCGTGGTATTTCGGTAGCGTCCAGCGTGATGCAGTTTGATTACCGCGATCATGTGGTGAACCTACTCGACACCCCTGGTCACCAAGACTTCTCTGAAGATACTTACCGCGTACTCACCGCCGTAGACAGCGCCTTAATGGTGATTGATGCGGCCAAGGGCGTGGAAGAGCAGACCATTAAGCTACTCAACGTCTGCCGCCTGCGTAATACCCCGATTATTACGCTGATGAATAAGTACGACCGCGAAGTACGTGATTCGCTAGAGCTATTAGACGAAGTTGAAAGCGTGTTGAAGATCCGCTGCGCGCCCATCACCTGGCCAATTGGTATGGGTAAGACTTTCCGTGGGGTTTACAGCATTCTCACCGATACCGTGCTGCTGTTTACGCCTGGTAAAGGCCCGCTAGATGAAGTAGAAGTGATCGAAGGGCTAGATAACCCGCGTCTTGATGCCCTCTTCCCGCTAGAAATTGGCAACACCCGTATGGAGCTAGAGCTGGTACGCGGCGCTTCACATCCATTCGTACTAGAGGAATTTCTTGCTGGTGATTTAACCCCAGTATTCTTTGGCTCGGCCATTAATAACTTTGGTATTCGCGAAATCTTAAACGCGCTGGTAGATTGGGCTCCGGCCCCGGGCGCATCCGATGCAACGGTGCGGGAGATTAGCCCTACAGAAGAAAAATTCTCAGCATTTGTATTTAAGATTCAAGCCAATATGGATCCAAAACACCGCGACCGTATTGCTTTTCTGCGCGTTTGCTCGGGTGAATTTACCCGTGGCATGAAGTTTAAGCATCTGCGCTTAAACCGTGAAATTGCCGCCAATTCGGTCGTGACCTTTATGGCGCAAGGGCGTGAGCAAGTTGAAGAAGCCTACGCTGGCGATATTATTGGCCTACCTAACCACGGCAATATCCAGATTGGCGATTCCTTCTCTGAAGGCGAGCTACTGGCTTTTACTGGGATTCCTTACTTTGCGCCAGAAATGTTCCGCATCGTACGCATTAAAAACCCACTAAAAGTAAAGCAGTTGCATAAAGGCTTGCAGCAGTTGGGGGAAGAAGGTGCTGTACAGGTATTTAAGCCGCTGAATGGCTCTGACTTGATTTTAGGTGCGGTGGGTGTGCTGCAGTTTGAGGTTGTAGCCTCGCGTCTTGCCAATGAATATGGCGTAGAAGCGGTATTTGAATCAACCACTATCTACACCGCCCGTTGGGTCAGTTGCGATGATGAGAAGATGCTTGACGACTTTGAAGGGCAACTCATTAATAACTTAGGCCGCGATGCAGCAAATAGCCTTGCTTATTTAGCCACTAGCCGAGTGAATCTACAGCTCACTCAGGAGCGCTGGCCTAAAATTGTGTTTCATGCAACAAGGGAACACTCAGTTACCTTGTAAATATTCAAACCAACAGCGCCGTAATATGGCGCTGTTTTTTTTTGTATTTTGTGCTTCCTTTTTTAGGAGGAAAGTAGTCCACTTTATACAAGCCACAAAAACAAGAACTTGATTTATATTAAGTTTTTGTTGAACGTATCAGGCTACGATAGTTACATGAACTAAGCAGAACAATCATCTGCCTATCTATTAAGTGCACAAAAAAGTGCACGGCAACAGGGTCTTGAGGCCTATAGGAGCATCAGCTATGAACGCACCAGAAAATCATCTGCAACTTGACGCTTGGCGTGGGTTTAAAACCGGCGAGTGGCAAGATAAAGTCGACACTCGTGGTTTTATCCAACTCAACTACACGCCTTACTTGGATGATGATAGCTTCCTTGCTGGCCCAACCGAACGCACCACTCAACTTTGGACCGAGCTATCTGCTCAACTTAAAGAAGAGCGTAAACGTGGCGTATTGGAAGTATCTACCCATGTTGGCGCATCGATTACTGCGCACGGCCCTGGCTATATTAATAAAGATTTAGAAACCATCGTCGGCGTTCAAACCGACAAACCACTGCGTCGCGCCATTATGCCGAACGGCGGTTTGCGCATGGTGCAAAACGGCCTTGAAGCCTATCACTTTGAAATGAACCCACAAATTGTAGATATCTTTAGCAAATACCGTAAAGATCACAATATGGGTGTGTTTGATGCTTACACTCCAGAAATCATGGCTTGCCGTAGCTCTGGTGTGATTACCGGTCTGCCAGATTCATATGGCCGTGGCCGTATCATTGGTGACTATCGCCGCGTAGCACTGTACGGCGTTGATTTCCTGATCGTGGATAAAAAACGCGAAAAAACTGAACTCAATGATGTGCCATTTACTGAATCAGTAATTCGTCTGCGTGAAGAGTTGTCCGAGCAAATTAAAGCGCTGGGCGAACTCAAACAAATGGCTAAGTCTTACGGCTTTGATATTTCTAAGCCAGCCACTACCGCTCAAGAAGCCATCCAATGGCTGTACTTTGGTTATCTTGCTGCAACTAAAGAGCAAAATGGCGCGGCGATGTCAATCGGCCGTACTTCAACCTTCCTTGACGTGTATATCGAACGCGATTTACAAGAAGGCCGCATTACCGAATCAGAAGCACAAGAAATGATTGACCATATGGTCATGAAATTGCGCATTATCCGCTTCTTGCGCACACCAGAATACGATGATTTATTCTCTGGCGACCCAACATGGGTCACTGAGTCTATCGGTGGTACAGGTCTTGATGGCCGTACTCTGGTAACCAAATCCAGCTTCCGTGTTCTGCACACCCTGTACAACCTTGGACCGGCTCCAGAGCCTAATTTGACCGTATTGTGGTCGACTGCTTTCCCGCAAGGCTTTAAAGAATTCTGCGCGAAAGTTTCGATTGATACCTCAGCCATCCAGTACGAAAACGATGACTTGATGAAGCCTAAATGGGGTGACGATTACGCCATCGCATGTTGTGTTTCAGCCATGGCGGTCGGTAAGCAAATGCAATTCTTTGGCGCACGGGTCAACCTTGCCAAAGCCATGCTCTATGCGATCAACGGCGGTGTGGACGAAAAAACCGGCAAAGTAGTAGCTAACGGCTTTGAACCACTCAAAGGCGATGTGCTCAATTACGATGAAGTAATGGCTAAATACGATGTGATGCTGGATTGGTTGGCAAAAACATACGTGACTGCGCTGAACTCTATCCATTACATGCACGATAAATACTCGTACGAACGCATCGAAATGGCACTGCATGACCGTGACATTCTGCGCACTATGGCTTGCGGCATTGCAGGCTTATCGGTTGCTGCCGATTCACTTTCTGCCATAAAACACGCAAAAGTGTCTGTGATTCGTAACGAAAAAGGCATTGCAGTCGATTACAAAATTGAAGGCGATTACCCTGCTTACGGCAACAACGATGATCGCGTGGATGATATTGCAGTTTGGCTAACAGAAACATTCATGAATAAGATCAAGGCTCAGCCTGTGTTCTATCGTGACTCAATGCCAACTCAATCGGTCCTAACTATTACCTCTAATGTGGTTTACGGCAAGAAAACAGGTAACACCCCAGACGGCCGCCGCTCAGGCACTCCGTTCTCTCCAGGTGCTAACCCAATGAATGGCCGTGACACCAATGGCTTTATCGCTGCGGGCTTCTCGGTATCGAAGATCCCATACGAAGCCGCTTTGGATGGTGTATCTTGGACAGCATCCATGACCCCAGATGCATTAGGCCACAACGCAGCTGATCGCGTTAAAACCTTAGCGGCTTCGATCGATGGCTTATTTGGGCCACACGGCGAAGAATGCTCTACTTGCTTAGATAAAGATGCCGTTGATGAAAAGATGGATCAACTCTTCCATCTAAACATGAATGTATTGAACCGTGACACCCTGCTGGACGCGATGGATCACCCAGAAAACTACCCACAACTCACCGTGCGTGTTTCTGGCTATGCCGTGAACTTTGTGAAGCTGACTCGCGAACAGCAAATGGACGTGATTAGCCGTACATTCCACGGCAAGTGTTAAGAAGCATCGTTTAGCTTTTAGTAGATTGGTCAGCCCACAGCTGGCCAATCAAGCTAAAACTTACAAAACAGACTCACCCAAGGAGCAGCCCATGGCACAACTATTTCACCTCAATATGAATGTGTTAAACCGAGACACCTTGGTTGACGCGATGGAAAACCCAGATAACTACCCACAGCTCACCGTGCGTGTTTCTGGCTATGCAGTGAATTTCGTCAAGCTCACTCGTGAGCAGCAAATGGACGTGATTAGCCGTACTTTCCACGAAAAAACGTAAGCTTGTTGTGCATTAGTACGAAGTAGAACTACCCAAAACGGATCATTAAGCGCAGGCTTAATGATCCGTTTTAACGTAAAACAATAAAATAAGCCACACTGGAAAAAACATGAAATCGACTAAGCCACTAGGGGAAATCATCCCGATCTCTTTTGATACCGAGCATCATCAGCAGGGATTTGTACATTCAATCGAAACCGGTGCAGCCGTCGACGGCCCCGGCATGCGCTTTGCGCTCTTTGTAAGCGGCTGTCAATTCCGCTGTCTGTATTGCCATAACCCCGACACCTGGAAGCTGCATAACGGCAAAAGCTACACCGTAGAAGCGGTTATGACCGAGCTTAAAAAATACGCCAGCTTTTTGCGCATCGCAGGCGGGCTAACGATTTCCGGTGGCGAGCCGTTGATGCAAGCGCACTTTGTTGGCGAAATATTCCGCCGTGCCAAGCATGAGCTTAAATTACATACCGCCCTCGATACCCAAGGCTTTTTAGCCGCCCACCTTGATGATGCATGGTTTGATAATGTGGATCTCGTGCTGCTCGACATCAAACAAATCGACCCGACTAAATACGAAGCACTTACAGGTAAACCCTTACAACCCACGCTCGATTTTGCCGAGCGCTTACAAAAGATGGGTAAGCCTGTCTGGGTTCGCTACGTGCTGATCCCTGGCATCAGCGATGATTTTAACGATGTAGAAGAACTCGCCAACTATCTTAAACCCATGACCAACATCGAGCGGGTTGAAGTGCTGCCCTTCCACAAAATGGGCGAAAGCAAATGGGCAGAGCTGGGCATGAAATACGAGCTAAGCGACACCCCCACTCCCACCCCAGAGCGAGTCGAGCGGGTAAGAGAGCAATTTAGGGCACGGGGAATATTTACCTGTTAATTGCAAACCCGCTCGGGCCTGCACTAATAAGCATCCACTTGGTCAAAATAGGCCTGAGCTTGATAAGGCGGGTTCAACCCCGCCTTTTTAAAAGCCTTCACGACCTCTATTGAGCCTAAAATGGCCCGCTTGATACCAACGCTTCAATTCTCCAAGACTGAGAAGGGCCCCATCAAAGCAAATATAATTACATCTTTAATAAGCAAAGCCGCCAGCGTAAATGAAGCATGCTAAACTGAGCGCCCTTTTGCCCCTGCTGAATATTGCCTCCCATGTATGAACTTCTGATCGGCCTACGCTATACGCGTGCCAGCCGTCGTAATGGTTTTATTTCGTTTATTTCTCTGATCTCCGTCGTGGGTATTGCGCTGGGTGTAGCGGCGTTGATTATTGTGCTGTCAGTGATGAATGGTTTTCAGGCCGAGGTACGTAATCGCATCTTAGGAATGGCGGCGCACGTACAAATCAGCGGGGTAGGCAATCAGCTGCAAGATTGGCAAACAGCGGCCAATGTTGCCAAGAAAAACCCACATGTACTGGCCACCGCACCCTATGTGCTGGGGCAAGGCTTACTGATTAATGGTAGCCAAGTCAAAGGCGCGTTGGTGCGCGGAATAGATCCACAACAAGAGAGTAAGGTCAATGAAGTGGCTGGCAAGCTGGTGGCTGGCGAGTTGCACTCCTTACGCTCAGGTGAGTTTGGAATTATCTTAGGTATTTCACTCGCCAACGAGCTATCGGTGCGCCTTGGTGATCGGGTCACGATGATTACACCGCAAGGGCAAGTCACTCCTGCTGGGCTTATCCCTAGGATGAAGCAATTTACTGTTGCTGGGATATTTAAGGCAGATTACGCACCTTATGATATTGGCCTTGCGATGGTGGATATCAAAGACGCTCAGACGTTGTTTCGCACCGGCAGCGCCGTTTCTGGCGTAAGGCTAAAGCTGGATGATTTAAATCTAGCCCGCCGCGTTGCGCGTGAAATCAACCAAGAAATGCCTGAACTGATTGCATCAGATTGGTCACAAGAAAACCCAACCTATTTCCGTGCCGTTGAAATAGAAAAACGCATGATGTTTATTATTCTGACGCTGATCGTTGCGGTGGCTGCGTTTAATCTGGTTTCAACTTTAGTAATGGTCGTCACGGATAAGCAAGCCGACATCGCCATCTTGCGTACCCTAGGCGCTTCGCCGTTTTCGATTATGAAAATCTTTGTGATTCAAGGGGCCTTATCTGGGGTGATTGGCACGGGATCAGGGGTATTAGCAGGGGTTCTCGTCTCTAAAAATCTAGATGTGATTGTGCCCTTTATTGAGCGCATTTTAGGTACCACTATTTTATCCCCCGATATTTATCTGATTTCTGAGCTGCCATCGCGCGTATTGTGGAGCGATGTAAGTAGCATCGGTGGCATCTCACTCTTGCTCGCCCTACTGGCCACCCTTTACCCGAGCTGGCGCGCCTCTCGCGTCAATCCTGCCGAGGCTTTACGTTATGAGTAATTTTGATCAAGCCCCTGTACTGGCGGCGCAAGGTTTAAGCAAAAGTTATAAAACGGGCACGCTTGAAACCCAAGTTTTAGCGCATATTGATTTTGCCTTGCATCGGGGCGAAACGGTGGCCATTGTTGGGGCCTCTGGCTCTGGCAAATCCACCCTACTGCATTGCCTAGGCGCGCTGGACGCACCAAGTAGCGGGCAAATCCAATTAATGGGCAAAGACCCGCTGGCATGCAACGAAACTGAACGTGGGCTGATGCGTAATCAGCACCTGGGCTTTGTTTATCAGTTTCATCATCTACTACCAGAGTTTAGCGCCGTAGAAAACGTCGCCATGCCACTCCTCATCCGCCGAATGGATAAGGCCGCTGCATTAAAAGAGGCGGCAGCCATCTTAGCGCGCGTGGGCCTAAGCGAGCGGAGCCACCACAAACCAAGCGAGATGTCAGGCGGAGAACGCCAACGCACGGCCATCGCACGCGCCCTCGTTACCCGCCCCGCCTGCGTGCTGGCCGACGAACCAACGGGCAATCTGGATAGAGAAACGGCAGCGGGGGTTTTCGAGCTGGTGCTTGAATTAGCCAAGGAATCGGGTACAGGCTTTGTGATTGTAACGCATGACCCAGAGCTGGCCGCCAAGTGTGGACGCATGCTCAGGCTATCAAAAACCGGTCTACATGCGGGCTAACTTGGTAAGCGCCATCCTCAAACTTAAAATCGACCAAGCCAATACACTGCGGGGTACAAATTAAGCAAAGGGGATGGATTAAGACCATTAAACTAAGCCCAAATGACTCCCGCTTAAAACGTGCTATACCGTAATCAAAGGCTTTAACTTTCGGTACAAGTCCATGACATGTCCAGCACATTCCTCCTCCCTGACAACTTACATACTCAAGCAAGCCATAACCCTGCTTGTTTTTTTCGGTGCAAGTGCTCCAAGCCATGCACTCACGATTTATACCGAGAACTGGCCCCCCATTAGTTATGTGGCAGACAATAAATTAACGGGAATGGGCGTTGAAGTAGTACAAGCCTTACAAAGCAAGTTAGCAAACAAAGATCCTATTCAGCTAGTACCGTGGGTACGCGGCTATAAGGCACTGCTTGATGGTCCGGATGTTATGCTCTTTAGCGTGGGGCGCTCAAGCGAGCGTGAGAAATTAATGATTATGCTTGGCCCCATTGCCATCAGCAGCACCAGTGTTTACACCCGTAAAGGCAATGCTGAGCGTCTATTGGCATTAGGGGATGACATTTACAAACAAGCCATTGGCGGCTACCGAGGCAGCATCTTTGCTGATACCGCCGCAAAGAAAGGCTTTAGCAACATTGACTTAGCCCCTACACCACAAATGACAGCAACAAAACTCATGGCCAAACGATTTGATCTATGGGTTGATGGCAGCGTAGTGGTTGCATCTGTTTTAAAAGAAATCGGCCACTCTGCCAATGAGGTCGAAAAAGTAATGACCCTAGATAGCTTAGAACTCTATCTAGCGTTTTCCCCTCAAACGCCCGCTCGCATAATTCAAGAATGGGAAGAAGCACTGATCTGGCTCAAAAAGGAAGGACTCTTTCAAAAAATACATAAAAAATGGCTGTCCAATGAAGCCCCTCCCTTACAGGTCAATGTATTCAGGCCCTCACCCTAGTACAATTACTTCACATCACAGGTTGCCAAGGGCGCTTTCACCCCCATACCCTGCAAAAACATCCTCAGCACCCTTTGCTCAATCTTAGCCCTTTGCCCCAGCGGCACTGCTATTTGCAGCTGCAGACCAATCTCTTCATAGCGATCTAAAAAGATTCTTACTCGTGGCTCTATCATGGGGGACTCCAGCGCATAGCGGCGTTCCAGCTCACGGGCATGCCTAGATAAATCCAGCGCATATTCAGCGGCGATGATCTGCCCCGCTTCTAGCAAAACCAGCTCCGCTTTCAACCAATCATCAACCCGAGTAATGGCAATATGAATCGTCTGCAGCACATAATCACCCAACATACTTTCATTAAATACCGGCTGATTTAATAGTAAAGAATTGGGCACTGTAATGCTACGCCCCACCGTGCCTTGATGCTGCAAAGCATGGCTAGACTCCATTAACGTTGTCGATACCAAATTCATATCGATCACCTGCCCGCGGATGCCGCCAATCTCAACCCTATCCCCCACCGTAAATACATTACTGCTGCTGCGATAAATTGATCCCAACATGCAAAGAATCATTTCCTTAGTCGCCAACACAATAGCTGCTGCAATCGCCACCAAGGACACTGCAAAGGTCTGGATTTCATGCCCCCAGATAAAAATCATACCGAGAAAAAAAACACCCAGAGCCGTATTTCTAAGGTAAACCACCCAGCGACGACGAACCTCTGGGCCTAAATCATGCCGGCGTAAAATAGCGCGGCGCATTAAAGACCGGCAAATCATTAACACTGTAATAAACACAGCAGAAATAATCGCATCACGGATCAACGCCCTATCTGCCAGCATGGGCAAAAGAGCCGCTGCTAGCCTTTCGTAATATCCCTGCATAGTTCCTCTTCTTTTAGTATCACCGGCTGCCCTAGCAAGACTGCGGCCACATCGGCAGGCTCCGTTAAGGTTCGGACTTGCGTAAATAATGCTTCCGCTTCGGGATAAGTTCGACGTAAATAAGTCAACCACTGCTTCATACGCCCTGCACGGTGCTTAGGCATAATATGCTGCGCCTGAATGAGCTGCCAAAAACACAGGAACAAGGGTTGCAATGCTTCCCACGGTAGCTGTGCTTGGCCCGTTTTAGCCATCAGCGCCAAAGCAGGATTAGAAACGATGCCGCGCCCCAGCATAATTTGATCACAGCCCGATACGTGCACGCAGCGGTGAAATTCTTCCACAGTCCAAATCTCACCATTTGCCACCACAGGTACGTTTGATGCCGCCAGTGCCTCGCGCACGCTAGGGATCAGCTCCCAATAGGCTGGCGGCTTATAGCCATCGAGCTTGGTTCGCGCGTGCACCACCACCCGTGCTGCACCACCACTGGCCATCGCCTGTGCGCATTCAATCGTTTGGCTACTATCGGTATAGCCAAGGCGCATTTTGGCCGTCACGGGGATATGCGCGGGCACCGCACGACGCACCGCACCGACAATCTGCTCGATCAGCTCGGGCTCTTGTAACAGCACGGCTCCGCCACGGTGGCGATTCACGCTTTTAGCCGGGCAGCCAAAGTTCAAATCAATCTCATAAGGACCAAGCTCGGCCAAGCGCGCCGCGTTTTCCCCCATGCATACGGGGTCTGAGCCAAGCAATTGCACGCTAACCGGCACGCCAGCCACCGTTTTGCTACCGTTCAGCAGCTCTGGCGCAATCCGCAGAAAAGTTTTATTTGGCAATAAGGAACCACTGATGCGGATAAACTCCGTCACGCACATATCAATGCCCCCCACCCGCGTCAGCACATCGCGCAGCACAAAATCAAGCAGCCCCTCCATCGGGGCAAGTAAAATCTTCACAGTTCATATAGCCAAAGCAGAAAGGCCGCTATTGTAACCCATGCGCGCTGCACCCTCTTCATCCCGTATAACCAGCAGAAAACAACAACCAAGACTCCACTGCTTGACAACAGAACGAGCGTTCACTACGCTAGCGTAGAACGTTTGTTCTAAAAAGGTTAACCCAATGGCACATCCCAATCGCGATACCGAATACCTAGGCAAGCTACAAGACTATTACGCTGACTACCGTAATCTACCCTCCTATTCGGTGATTGGAGATTTACTGGGCCTCGCTTCAAAATCCGCCGTTTCGGCACTGGTTAAACGCTTGCTGCTTGCGGGTTATGTCGATATCACCCCAGATAAACGCCTCGCCCCAACCAAGCGTTTTTTTGAGCGTGAGCTGGCTGATTTCCCCGTGCCCGCAGGCCTTCCAGCCGCCGCCAATGATGTAATGAGCGAAGCCATTAGCATTGATGACTACCTCATTGATCGCCCCTCTGCATCGGTGATGGTGCGCGTTAAAGGCGATTCCATGATTGACGCTGGCATCCACGATGGTGATATTGCCGTAGTTGAGAAGCGTCACAGTGCCAATGTGGGCGATGTAGTGATTGCCATTGTGGACGGCGAATACACGCTTAAAACCTTAAGCCGAGATAAACAAGGCTACGTATTGATGCCACAAAACCCCGCTTACGAGCCCATTCGCCCTAAAGAAGGCCTAGAGATTTATGGCGTAATGGTTGGACTCATCAGAAAATACCGATAATTGCCAAGCATCAAACGGATGCTTAAAGATAAAATAGCAAGCAAGTAGATCAAGAGCTGCAACTTGCCGCAGGCAAGTTCCCCCTTGCATCCAAACCTGATTAAGGAGCATTTGTGAGCGAAGCTGAATTATCCCCTTTAGGCAAAACGGTCAGTTACATCACCGAATACGATCCAAGTCTGCTTTTCCCTATTCCCCGCGTAGGCAAACGCCTTGAGATTGGTCTAAGTGAAACACTGCCCTTTATGGGAAGCGACATCTGGAATGGCTACGAGCTATCTTGGCTCAATAGCCATGGCAAACCACAGGTCGCCATTGCCGTATTTACTGTACCCGCTAGCAGCCCAAACATCATTGAATCTAAATCATTCAAACTGTATTTAAATAGCTTTAACCAAACCAAGCTAGAAACACGTGAAGCGCTACAAAACCTACTGCAAGCCGATCTATCTGCGGCAGCTGGGGCCTCTGTGGGCGTTCAGCTTATTGGCCCAGAGCAATTTCATCAGCAGCGCTTGGCTGAATTAGACGGTTATTGCATCGACAATCTAGATATAGAAATAGATCAATACTCGCCTCAAGCAGGTTTATTAAAGTGCGATAACGGTGAAACCACCATCAGCGAATCGCTGACATCTAATTTGCTAAAATCGAATTGCTTAGTCACTGGCCAACCCGATTGGGCAAGTATTCAGATTAGCTATACCGGCAAGCCTATTAACCGTGAATCACTATTACGCTATTTAATTTCTTTTAGAAATCACAATGAATTTCATGAACAATGCGTAGAACGTATTTTTGTGGATATTCAAAGAGATTGCGCCCCAATGAAACTGGCTGTTTACGCCCGTTACACCCGCCGTGGTGGCTTAGATATTAATCCCTATCGCTGTAATTTTAGCGGCCCCTTGCCGACTAATTTACGTGGAGCAAGGCAATAAGCCCGCAAGTAAATAAATATTCGATAAAAAATCTGTAAACACAGAGAAAAAATCAGAGCGCAAACTAAGCAAAGAAACGTTCTACTACCTCATTTTTGAATGTAAAGATGAATTCGTAACTTAGTTTCTCAGTGCGCTTGGTACTCCCTCCAGCTCTGCACTACAGGTTTTTGCCCATCACACAAAGCATTAATTAAAACAGTCGGAAAATAAAAATGAGTGAAATTGCGACATTAGCGGGTGGTTGTTTCTGGTGCCTAGATGCCACCTTTGCACGTTTACGCGGCGTATCCCAAGTGGATTGCGGTTATATGGGAGGCAGCATTGAAGCCCCCACTTACAAAGCCGTATGTACTGGTGACACCGGCCACGCCGAGGTGATTCAGCTTACCTTTGAACCCGCCATTATCAGCTACGCCACGCTCTTAGAGCTGTTTTTTACCCTGCATAACCCCACCACTCTCAACCGCCAAGGTGGCGACGTTGGCACGCAGTACCGCTCCAGCATCTTCTTTCATAGCGAGCAGCAAGCCGCTGATGCTCGCAAAAAAATTACTGATTTAGCCAGCGACTATAACGACCCGATTGTCACAGAAGTCACCCCCGCCGTCACCTATTGGCCCGCCGAAACCTACCACCAAGATTACTTCGAGCAAAATCCAGAGCAGCCTTATTGCTCTGCCGTTGTAGCAGGTAAAGTACGTAAGTTGGTTCAAGAGTATGGAAATCTGCTGAAGTAAATGACATGGCGCGGCAAGATTATAAATACGCAGTACACAAATTAAGACAACCACCCATGAGTAGGGGCGCTGCTTGCTGCGTCCCTACTCATGGGTGGTAGTTGCAAGCAGCTCACCTCAGTTTTTTTCACTTCTTCATTAATAAAGTTGGTAGCGCGCAGCTTAGTGACGCTCGTATATTTCGTGACCTCCATTAATCTTAACTGAGCAGCTTACCCTAGCACCGTAAAAAAACATCTACTAAGCACGGGCGTATGAAAGGCTGCTGCTATAATCGGAGTTTTCCCCAGCCACCTCGGATATTCATGTCACCGCAACTATCCTTGCTTCAGCCCTATCCATTCCAGAAACTAAAGCAACTTTTTGCAGGTGTGACGGCCAATCCGGCACTGGCACATATTAATTTATCCATAGGCGAGCCTAAACACGCCACACCAAAGCTTGTTACTGATGCGCTGATCGCCCACTTTGATGGCTTATCCACCTACCCCACCACACTGGGCGGGGATAGTCTGCGGCAAAGCATCAGCACCTGGCTAGCACGACGTTACTCAATTACGGCACCAAATCCTGCCACAGAAATTATTCCAGTGAATGGCAGCCGCGAAGCGCTCTTTGCCTTTGCGCAAACCATTATTGATAACAGCGGTGAGAGCCAGCCCATTGTGCTATCCCCTAATCCGTTTTACCAAATTTACGAAGGTGCCGCCTTTTTGGCTGGGGCCGAGCCTTATTTTGTAAATTGCAATGCAGAAAATCGTTTTCAGCCCGATTGGGATGCCGTTCCTGCAGAGATTTGGCAGCGCACTCAGCTGGTATTTGCATGCTCGCCAGGCAATCCCACGGGTGCTGTAGCCTCTTTGGAAGACTGGAAAAAATTATTTGCCCTATCCGATCAATACGACTTTGTGGTTGCCTCTGATGAATGCTACTCAGAAATTTACTTTGGCACAGAAAAACCATTAGGCGCGCTAGAAGCGGCCAGCCAGCTAGGGCGTGATTATCATAACTTGGTGATTTTCTCTTCATTATCTAAGCGCTCTAATGTGCCTGGGCTGCGCTCTGGCTTTGTAGCCGGGGATGCTAAATTGCTTGCGCAGTTTTTGCTCTATCGCACCTATCACGGCTGCGCCATGAGCCCGATGGTACAGGCTGCTAGCGCCGCAGCTTGGAATGATGAAGTGCATGTGGTAGAAAACCGTGAACTTTATAGGCAAAAATTTGCCACAGTAACGCCACTCTTACATGGCGTGATAGAGGTTCACCAACCTGATGCCGCATTTTATCTGTGGGCAAAAATCAGCGGTGACGATGCCGAGTTTGCCCGCAAACTATTTGCAGAAGAACACGTCACGGTATTGCCTGGCTCCTACCTTGCGCGTAGCGCCCATGGCGTGAACCCAGGTCTTGGCTATATTCGAATCGCCCTTGTGGCCCCTTTAAATGATTGTATTGCCGCCGCAGAGCGGATTGTCCGTTTTTGTCGTAAGCACTCTGCCACGCTGGGCACGTCCCAAGCTGTTTAACTGAAAAGGAAACACCATGAGCCAACTGCAACAGATCATCGAAACTGCCTTTGAAAACCGTACTGAAATCACCCCAGCCACGGTCACTTCCGAGCTGCGCGATACCATCAATAGCGTGATTTTAGGCTTAGACAAAGGCCAGTACCGCGTTGCGGAAAAAATCGATGGCCAATGGCATACGCATCAATGGCTAAAAAAAGCCGTACTGCTGTCTTTCCGTATTAACGACAATGTGCCTATGGATGGCGGCTGCACCCAGTATTTTGACAAAGTGCCTTCAAAATTTGCCGATTACACCACCGAAGACTTCCGCGAAGGCGGCTTTCGTGTTGTGCCAAATGCGATGGCGCGTCGAGGCTCCTTTATCGGCAAAAACGTTGTGTTAATGCCGTCTTACGTCAATATCGGCGCATTTGTAGACGAAGGCACGATGGTCGACACTTGGGCTACCGTAGGCAGCTGCGCACAAATCGGTAAAAACGTGCATTTATCCGGCGGCGTAGGCATTGGTGGCGTATTAGAGCCACTACAAGCCAACCCAACCATTATCGAAGACAACTGCTTTATCGGTGCGCGTTCAGAAGTGGTTGAAGGCGTGATTGTTGAAGAAGGCTCGGTGATCTCGATGGGCGTTTACATCGGCCAAAGCACTAAGATTTATGACCGCGAAACCGGTGAAATCACGTACGGCCGCATTCCAGCTGGCTCCGTAGTAGTGTCAGGAAACCTGCCTTCTGCTGACGGCAAATACAGCCTGTACTGCGCAGTGATTGTTAAAAAGGTAGACGCCAAGACACGCGCTAAAACCAGTATCAACGAATTACTCCGCGGTATTTAAGCACAATTAAATATTTAAGAGCCCAGAGAGCCAGTTTCCCTGGGCTTTTTTGTGCCCTTCTTTCTGCAAGAAAGTATGGTGGTGTTAATCAAGCCATCACCGAATTTACTGCCCATAGAATTAGCGGATGAGTGAGCAACAAGAGCATGACGAAGCAGCTCTGGCCTTTAATCCAGCCATTATCGACCAAGGCCATCACTGGCGCATTACCGCCATTTTGCAAAGCTTCCGTCAGCCTAAAATGGCTACTTAATCAGAATAATTAGATTAAAAACATATTTACTTTCATTATTAGCCAATAAATCACCATAAAACTCGAGAAAATAGATATGCTAAGTGTCAAATCTCGCCAGATCATAAACTCGTTTTTTAAATAATTCTGGTTTGTTGTCTTGCCATTTTTTCATTGCTTGAATAGGAGTTTCGTGATCAAGTGCTTTCTATGGAATGTGGTCATTGTAGATCTTTAAATAATTCTCCATAGTCGCCTTTACCTCCGCCAATGAGGCAAACCGCGTTTGCTGAATGATCTCACTCATTCGCCCGTTGAAACGCTCCACCATTGCGTTGGCTTGTGGCTGGCGAGGGGGAATAAGGCGGTGCTCAATCTTCAGTACGGCGCACTCACAATCAAACACATGCTGCCCCCTTGGCTCCTTGGCTTTACTGGTAAAACGGTCGGTAAACTGAGTGCCATTGTCGGTCAAAATAGTCTTGATTTTTACCGGGCAAACACGATGCACCGCGCGTAAAAAGTCAGCACTACTCACCTCAGTCTGATCAGGGTAGATGGCCATGAAATCCATCGAGTCGCCCAGCCATAGCGACAAATAAGTAGCTACGTGTCTCTTCATCCGGCATTTTTGGCAGGTACTTGATGTCGAGATGTAGATAACCTGGCTCATCATCCTTAAACGGCTTGACGACCTTTTGCTCGCTCTCATCCTTGGGGATTAAGTCCTTGAAAGCATTGACGCCATGACGTTTAAAGCAGCGGTAAATTCCCGCCCGTGAAGCCGCTGGATGAATGAATTGGTGGATAATGGCGACCATGTCATCCAACGACAGCAATAGCAAACGACGCAGCTCAACCACAACCGCCTCTTGCGCTGGGCTGAGGGTGGTTTGCAAGTGATGTGGGCAGTGCGACAGGTCATGCGTTTCGCTACGTGACTTCCACTTTCGCGCGGTGGCTTTGGTTGTGTTGTATAGATTTGCCAAGGCGTTAGCGGAGAGGGATGAGGCCTGCATTTCAGCCCGAACACGCGGCGTTGTACGGGCTTGCGGGTGAATCTTGCTCATGTGGATGCCTTGGGTGAAAGTGACTGAATCAGATCATGCATGATCTCTTTGGCAAGAAACAAGGGCCAGCTACGAACAGGGACATGATTACCCGAAACCCGACATTTAGCTCAATCATTTCAACAATTGCAGAATATATAATTGACTCGACTTGCGTTATATTTTTTTTAATATTTATATCTTACTTGAACGAAATAGACTACTTAAATAAACCATAGAAAACACACAAAAAAACCAGTGGATTTCACTGGCTTTTTATAGCTGAGCAAAGACTCAATCAGAGCAAGACATCACTCGTTACACCATATCGGCGTAAAATACGGCGTAATTGCTCCAGAGCCTCAATTTGAATTTGCCTCACCCGCTCTCGGGTTAAATTCAAATTGGCAGCTAAATCTTCCAGAGTACAGACTTCATATCCATTAAGGCCATAGCGGCGCTCAATCACAATGCGTTGCTTTTCATTTAATTGCTTTAGCCATTCCCGTACATAACGCTCTACTTCAGCATTTTGCAAAATGGCTTCTGGCCCATCGTGTTGATCATCTGGAATAGACTCACCAATGGTCAACATTGGGTCAATATCTAGAGGGGCATCGAGGGAGGCCACTCTTTCATTCAAGCTCATTACCCTGCGCACATCTTCTACTGATTTACCCACCAAATGCGCAATATCTTCGATAACAGGCTCATGCCCTAATTGCGCTTCTAAATGCCTTTGGGCGCGCAAATAGACATTTAATTCTTTAATCACATGCACTGGCAAACGAATCGTGCGTGATTGATTCATAATTGCCCGCTCTACGCTTTGCCTAATCCACCATGTAGCGTAAGTAGAGAAGCGAAAGCCACGCTCGGGATCGAATTTCTCTAATGCGTGCATTAAACCGATATTCCCTTCTTCAATTAAATCAAGAAGCGTCATACCGCGATTAATATAGTGCTTCGCTATATTCACGACCAAACGCAAATTATGCTCAATCATTTTTTGCCGAGCTTGGAAATCCCCCTGTACCACCTTACGTGATAAAGCTCGCTCTTCATCAGGGGTAAGTAATTTGCTTTGACCAATTTCATTTAGATAAATTTGCGTGACATCGCCCGTGCTTTCGTGGACATGAGCCTCGGCTTCCTCGGCAGCAGGCTCTAAGTCTGATTCCGCACCTTCTTCCTGTTCAGCCTTCTCGAGGTCATCACCTTCCTCAAGCAGTTCCTCTTCCAGAATATCAAGCTGATCGTTCATGTTTTTTCCGCTTGGATGTATTTTGCAGGGTCTACCGGCTTCCCAAATCTGCGCATTTCAAAGTGCAGTTTGACCTGTTCACTATCGCTATTACCCATCTCAGCAATTTTATCGCCCCTTTTTACCTCATCTCCTTCCTTGACCAAAAGTTTACTATTGTTTGCGTAAGCGGTAAGAAACTCTTGATTGTGCTTAAGAATAATCATCTTTCCATAACCTCGTAAGCCCGATCCGGCGTAAACAACCTTACCCTTAGCTGATGCTACTACAGACTGGCCCATTTTCCCTGATATATCAATGCCACGGTTTTCGTCAGAGAAGCCTTTCACCGTTCGTCCAATGGTCGGCCAAGCCCAATCTGAAGACTTTTCTTCCTTAATAACTTGCGTAGAAGAGGCATTCATACTAGGTTTCTCTACGATTTTAACCGCAGATGCAATCCTTACTTCAGCGGCAGAGAGTGCTGCGACAGACGGTAGTCTAGCGGGTTCTGTCTGTAATTTTAAAGCAACAACGGGGCCTTCAGATAGAGCGGCTACCGCACTGGCAGATTGCCCTCCATAGGTTGCTTTTACAGCCTTAGGGTAATTTTTTGTTTCAGATTTAACCTCAGTCTTAGGGGCTTCATCGCTCTTTAACGGACGAATTTCTACGCCACCCTCTGGGGCTGTAAGCCGCAAAGTTTGGTCAATTTTAATGCCATTTGCATCCGTTAAATTATTCCACACAGCTAGATCGCGATAAGCCAAGCCATGATCAAGTGCTACACGATAAAGCGTGTCACCTTTCTTAACCACATACGTAGCCGGCCGTGTATCAACATTGAGCACAGGGCTAGGCACAGCGGCTACAACACGCGAAGCGGGTGCGGTCGCGGCGCTGCGGTCAACAATCGGTGCAGGCGGCGTAGGATGGCTAGCGCAAGCGCCAAGCGCTAAAACCAAAGGGGCACACAGACCTTGCCAGTTCACAGAAAAATCTCCTTACTTAACACGATTTACACAGTACCCGGCAAAAGCGGCACAAAATTGACTTTTTCTAGGCGGGTTTCAACAAAGCCCTCGCAGGTTCGTTCTATCTGACGCAATTCTTGCTCTGCCTCACCAACGGGGAAAATAAGACGCCCCCCTAGTTTAAGCTGAGGAAGCATATCTTCTGGCAAAATTGGGGCCGCGGCCGTAATAATAATCACATCAAAGGGAGCCGCATCGAGCAATCCCTTGCTACCGTCTGCGTGGCGTAAGCGTGCATTATGCACGCCCAACACACTTAATCGCTCACGGGCAGCCTTATGTAAGCCACCGATACGCTCAATGGAGTACACCGTTTTAAATAGCAAAGCCAATACCGTGGTTTGATAACCACAACCCGTACCAATTTCTAATACTTTTTCATGCTCCGCCGCCCCCATGGCCAGCTCCGTCATCCGCGCCACAATATAAGGCTGTGAAATGGTTTGCCCAAAACCAATGGGCAAAGACAAATCATCGTAAGCTTTATGCGCCAAAGCCTCGTCGATAAAGCCGTGGCGCGGCACTTCTGCCATGGCCGCTAAAACAGCAGAATGGGTTATCCCCTGCGCTTTTAAACGCTCGACCAACCGTGCCCGAGTGCGCGCAGAGGTCATACCAACACCGCCCAAAGCGGCAATATTTAATCGGATAGCCATGTTGAGACAAGATCAAGTTGTGTTTTAGCGGTTAAATCAACCGACAAAGGGGTTACAGATACATAGCCATGAGCTACCGCATAAAAATCCGTACCTTCCCCAGCATGAGATACCTCCCCCACCGGCCCTACCCACCAGATGGTTTCCCCACGAGGATTTTTGGATTGAATCACGCCTGACGATTTATGTCGACGCCCCAAGCGAGTCATTTGTACGCCTTTTAATTCTTCATAGGGAATATCCGGCACATTGACATTTAATAACACGGGTGCGACAAAAGGCGATTGAATAAATCTTTGTACTAAGTCTCGGGCTACTTTTGCAGCCGTTGCAAAATGCTGCGGGTTTCTAGAGGCCAATGAAATCGCCATGGCAGGGACGCCAAATAAATGCCCCTCGGTAGCGGCAGCTACGGTGCCGGAGTAGATGGTGTCATCCCCCATATTGGCCCCATGATTAATGCCTGCCACCACCATATCGGGTAGCGAATCCATTAACCCCGTTGCCGCCAAGTGCACACAATCCGTTGGCGTGCCATTCACATACAAAAAGCCGCTAGGCGCTTTGCGTACGCTTAAAGGACGATCCAAGGTCAAAGAATTGCTCGCGCCACTGCGATCTCGCTCTGGCGCACATACAATGACCTCACCCACTTCGCGTAAAGCATCTGCCAAAGCTAAAATGCCAGGAGCAAAATAACCATCGTCATTCGATAGCAAAAACCGCATTGAATTCTCCTTAAGCGCGCTATTTTAAGCATTTATTTAAATATAACAATATTACTTACAACTTATTGATTTTTTATTCCTCGTGCACTTGATAATATGCCACAACCGGCAATTAATGACATGGCAATATAACTTGACGCACCCAATTTTTCATCCCAAAGGAATACAGCAAACAAAGTTGCAAATAACACGGTCAAATAAGCCAAGCTGGCAACGGCCAATGTTTTGCCACGACTATACGCTCGGGTCATCGATAATTGTGCGATTGTTGCAGAAACGCCTAGCCCTAATACAATCCAAATATTACTTTGATTTAATGACGCTAAAGGCTGACTTTGCAACAACATCAATATAGCGGCCCCAAGGGAGGAGAATAAAGAAAAATAAAACACAGTACGCCATTCAGGCTCACCCGCCTGCCCTAGTTTATTCACATTAATATAGGCAATACTAGCAAGAAATCCCGCAAATAAACCAATCAAACCCGCCATCCATAAGCTACTTTCAAAAGTAGGCTTAAGCAAAATCAGTACGCCCACAAAGCCCAATAAAATGGTAACAACTTGTTTACGTTGAGGTTTATGTTTTAAAAACAAAACCATTAATAAGGTTAAAAACAAGGGTGAGGTGTAACTAAGAGTGACTGCCGTAGAAAGAGGCAAATGAGCAATTGCATAAAAATAAAGTAATAATGAAACAAAGCCAGAAACACTTCGTGATAGGTGCAATTTAAACATCGGCCCGCTCACTTTAAAGGTTTTCCCCTGCGGCAGCACCACCATTGATATGGCAACAAAACCTGCTACACAACGATAAAACACCAGCTCTGCGGCAGAAAACTGTGCGCTCCCTAATTTCACAAAAACGCCCATGATGGCAAAACAAAAACAGGCAACAATCATCCAAAAAGAGCTTGATTGCCTTAGTCGCTGCAACATCTTTTAACCCTTATTAAAAATTAGACAAGCCCCCGCTGGCGGAGGCTTGTCTTGAACACAACGGCAATCATTAAGCAAGACGATAGCTTGAGATTGCTGTTTGTACAGATTCAATTAATTTTTGCAGTTGAGCAGCAGAGACTGCCGACTGCACTGCGGCATCGCTGGTTTGCTCCGACATATGAGCAATTTTCTCCACTTGCTGCGCCATCACCGTACTGGCGCTACCTTGCTCAAGCAGCGCTTCAGAAATATCCACCACATAGCTGACAACCACGTCAGAGGCCGCCTTAATATTGGCAATTGCCTTACCTGCACCCCGCGCATGGTTCACGCCTTCTTCGACTTGCAGCACGACTTGCCGCATCCGCGCCACAGCACGATCCGAACCTTCTTGAATTGAGCTAACGGTATTGGCGATTTCTTGAGTAGATTTACCCGTGCGCTCGGCCAGTTTTCTGACCTCATCAGCCACTACAGCAAAACCACGGCCTAATTCACCTGCCCTAGCCGCTTCAATCGCTGCATTTAAAGCCAGTAGATTGGTTTGATCGGCAATTTCTTTAATCTCGTTCACCACAATACGAATTTGATTGCTCTTTAATTGCAAATCGCTCATTTCAGTTGAAGCTTCGCGCACCGTGCCAGCAATGCTATCAATTTCTGTAACCGTTGCATTAATCACATGCTCACCATCACTGGCTAATTGCCCAGAATTTTGCGTATGGGTTTTAGTATCTCGAGCACGCTCAGCCACATGATTAATGCTTACAGTGACCTCTTCAACCGTAGCAGCCATATGGGCGGCGGATTCGCTGGATACGGCAGAAATTTGTGACAGCTGACGCGTATTCAGCGACATTTCTACCGCAGCACCTGACATCTGCTTAAGGGATTGCTCAATATTAATAAAACTCTTCTGTACCGCATCAAGAATATGATTAACCGCTTTCACTAATTGACCAATTTCATCATTGCTTTGCACGGGGATACGGTGAGTAAAATCAAGATTTTCTTCAATATGAGATAAAGAAGACAAAGTATCGAGTAATGGATTTCGAATTGCGCGATAAATAAGAAAACCAATAAATGAAACCAAAGCCACGCCAAAGCCAGAAATTAATAAGAATAAAAGTATAGACTTTGAATTGGCCGTTTCAGCATCAACAATCAACTCTTTGGCATGATCTTCGTTAAATTTAACCAAGCCATTTACAGGTTGTATCACTGCGGTAAATTTTGTGAAACCTGTTTCATTGGCCAATTCAAATGCACGGGCAAAATCTCTTTCATCTGAAAGCTTCATTGCTCTCATAAATAACCTATCGTAATCACTATATGCCGCTTGCAATTGCTTATAGAGTACTGCGTCTGCCTTCCCTTGCACAAACTGCCCATAAGCATTGATGTTTTTGACGAGCAAATCACGACTAGAACTTACAAACTTAGCAATAGCCTCTTTTTCTTGATCTTTAGATGATAAAATATGCACAAACAAAACAATACGATTTTGATTTAAATCGTTAGCAATTTTATTTGCTAATAAAGCACTCTGCATAGAATGCTCGGAAATATACTTTAGACGGACAGCTTGATCATTTAATTTTGACACCCCCAACATCATCACCGATAGCAAAGAAAGTAGTGCGACTACAATCAATGCAATTAATCGTTGTGAAATATTCATTACTAAACCCCTAAAACAACACAATTGGTCATCAAATTTCGACCTGCGATTGTATGCTAGACGCTGCAGTTGGGTAAATAAGAATATGCTGTTAAACCAATTCTAATCAAAAAATCACAAATTAGCGATTGCCAGCGATGCTCAGGCTACGGTTTTTCACATCGCATAATGAAGACCTACATTTGACGAAACTGCGCCGCAAAACTACGACTTAAAGGCAAGCTATGCGAGCTATTTTTAAGCTCTATTTTTTGCCTGCCCAATAAATCGCGCTCAATTCGCATAACCACATGTAAATTAACGATGTAGGCGCGATGTACTTGAGCAAAGCTTTTAGGATTAAGCTGCGGTAGTAGCTCTTTTAAAGACGTGCGAATTAAATGCCGCTCGTGTGGAGTAACCACCTCGGTGTATTTATCTGCCGATTGAAAAAACAATACTTCATCCACAGCCACCAAGCGCGTCACATCCCCCAAGCCAACGGTAAGCCATGCCAAGCCAGGTGGCTCTTTCTACAAGCGAGAAATCAAAGCACCAAAATCAACGCTAGGCTTATTTTCACGCTGTAACCGTGCCACACATTGCGCCAATCTTTCATCACCTACAGGCTTCAGCAGATAATCAAGTGCGGCATTTTCAAAAGCGGAAATGGCATATTCATCAAATGCAGTGACAAACACCACCCTTGCATGATGCAAAGTACTGGCAACCTGTAAGCCATTTAGGCCGGGCATACGGATATCCAAAAACACAAAATCAGGCTGCTTACGATTAATTTCTGCCACTGCCTCTAAACCATTTTTCACCACGGCCACAATTTGCAGTTCAGGCCACAGCGCCTGTAGACGCTCTGCAAGGCTGGCTGCCAGCAGCGGCTCATCGTCTGCAATTAAAGCTGTAGGCATAGTTTAATATCCATTAATGGTTCAGTCGGCTCAAGGGCAATACAATTTCAGAGATTACACCAGAGGGCAGATTTGGGTAAAGCGCCAACCGGCCCTGCACGCCGTAAAGGGTTTCTAAACGCTTACGCACATTAGGTAGGCCCACCCCATCGCCACTGGCTTGATTTGCCGCAGCATTCAAACCCAGCCCAGTATCATAAACACGTAGGCGAAGTAATTGCTCAGCAATATCAACCACAATACGCACCTCACCCCCTTCAACGGCGGGCTCAATGCCGTGCTCCAAAGCATTTTCTACCAAGGGCTGCAAGAGTAGTGGCGGCAGTAAGACAGCATGTAAATCAGCGGGCACATCAATTTGATAGCGTAAACGACTACCTAATCTAATTTGTGAAATAGCCAATAAAGCCATAACCAAATCAAGCTCTTCAGCCAAGGTAACCTGCCGCTTGCGCGTACGGCTTAAGCTTGCGCGTAAATAATGATTTAAATGATCCAGCATGGTTTGCGCCAAGGCGGCATCGCGGGTAATCAAGCTACGTACATTAGCCAGCGTATTAAATAAAAAATGTGGCTCAATTTGTGCCTGTTAATAAGGCCAATTGTGCAGCCAACTCTGATTGTTTGGCTTCAGCCAATTGCTGCTGTTCTATGGCTAATTGTGCCCGATACGTTTGTGCTCGATACAGAACAATAAAAAACCCCGTAGCTGCCGTGGTTAATAAAGCGGCGGTGGCTAGCCAACGCCATTGTTGGCTTGGATTCACCCAAAAATAGGCCAATACATCCGGTGCGCCCATCCAGCTCGCCAATTTAAACCCACAGAACACGCCAAGAGGAATCGAAAAAATCAAACGCAAGAATAGGAATTTATGTGGCAATTCAATTAAATGAGGGGCTTGGCAAAAGACGAGCGCATTAATCACTGAAATACTGAATCCAATTGAATGGGAAATCAGTAAATTATCCAGTAAATAACTCATATCGCTCACTAAGGTACACAAGCCCGCAATCAGCGTATTTACCAAGAGTAGAATCGGCAAATCACGCCGCCATTTATCTATTATTATTTTAGTATTCCGCATTTATATCCTCACAAACCCCAGCGATGCATTTAACCCACCAAAACATGACCTTTCGACCCCCATAGAGCCGTAAAAGACTTTAGTACTTTTATAAAAAATATCGCCCTTTAAAATTAACGACTCAAAAATAGTACTTGGCTAATAACAAACCTGATTGCCGCTGAGGCAAGGCCCCGTACACGCTCAGTGGATCACCACGATTGATTTGCCATTGTGCGGCCAAATCAAGGGCTTTGAAGTGATAACGTGCCTCAAACCACGCCATATCGCTGGAATCGATTAAATCATGCCGCCACAGCGCTGCCAGCTCTAAAGAGGGCAGTAAATCAGGCCAACTGGCGTAGAGCATCGTCGCCTGTTGGGTATTGAGTGCTTGTCGTGATTGCACCTCACCACGGTAACGCCAGTAGTCTGAAATAGGCCCCTGCTGCAAAGCTTGCCATTCTGCTGCGCTTTTAGCACCACCATCGTATTGATATTCCAAGCTTAGCGAAAGTTTATAAGCGGATGTCCAAGTCAAACCACTACTCATGCGGTAAGTCAGTGCTGGCTCTTTACCTACAGTAAGTTCTGAATACAGCACCGTTGCATCATTCAATAATCCAGATAGATTAAAGCCCAACTGTGGCTCGGCATCGGCGTCGCCAAACAGCAGTACTTGCCCAGCTAAAGAAGCGGGCCCCTGTTGACTTAGCGCCAATAAATAACGCGTTTGGGGGTTGCTTGCGCCCCAATCTGGGCTAAATGATTGATGACTTGCCTGCTCAGCTAATTTAGGAGCCAAGATTGCCGTCATCGCCCCACCCGACCATAGTTTTTGCCCACGTAACATCACGGCACCTTGGCGGTTTTCACGTAAGCTAGTAGGGGCAACCGATACGACCGATCTTAAAGCGCCATTACGGAAAAAATCACTCGGGTTATAGCCCTGCGCCACACCATAACGGGTATTAATCCGCCCTAAATCCACGGCCAAATCGGGCTGCGGCTGCCAGCTTAGATAAGCTTCTTTCAGAGTATTGATTTTACTGACAGGCCCCATCCACCCTTGCCAAGCTAAATCTAAACGATCCGCCAGCACCACGCGCCAGTCAGCGGCCACACTTTTATCCAAGCGCAAATCGAGTGAAAGACGCTGGGTAGCCTGCTCGCTACTGCCATTTTGCAAGCGTGCCTGACCTAAAGCGCCTTCGACAAACCAAGCCATATCGCTGGATTTTACTTGCTCTTCTTGGGTTAAATCGGCCAGCACTAAAGCATCGATATCATTAGCCTGAGCGGCATGGCCGATTAAACCCAGTAATAGGCCGCATAATTTATGCACGGTTTACTCCGGCTTAAAGCGAGGTAAATAGTCTCTTTGCAGCCAGCTTGCTGGCACATCACGCCAAGCAAAATCGCTATTTCGCATGACGGTGACCCAACTGGGGTCTAGGCCATCGATAATCACCGTTTCACTTGGGCGCTCTACCCCAAGCTGCATTTGGTAGTGCCTAAAGTAAGCAGTTTTTAGTAAGCGTCCACTTTCGGTGTAAAACAACGATTTGACGGGCTGCTTACTGGATATATCCAGCCACATTTCAATGCGATGATAAGTTACATCTTCTGAGCTGGCCTTTAGAGCCAGCTTGTAGCAATGGCGATTTTTACGCTCTCCATCTTGGATATCTTCCTCGCCCGCCAGCTCTGCACGATAGTCTTGCGCCAGATTTACCGTAACCACATCGCCATTCGATGCCTGCCCCAAAAGCCGCTGCTGCGGAGAAATCCGCACACTGGCCTTACTAGAAGCATCATAAAACCACAGATCATTGCCATCTTTAAGCAGCAATTTTCCCGCATCCCTGATGGGGGCCACAAAGCGGATCAAATTACGATAGTGCCCACCATCGGGCCGAGAGTAAATCGCCAAGGTGTTCCTATCGGTTTCTTTACCCTTACGGTATTCAATCAAATGGGTTGTCAGGGCAAACGATTTATTCGGATTACGGATGGCATCGCTAGCGGCCAATAATGCTTGTGCATCCAGCGCAGCAAAGCTGGCCGAGTGTAAAACCAGACCTAAAATGAGAACAAGTATCTTCTTCATATCAAAACTCCACAGTTTTTGGCTGATCTGATGTTAGAAACCCCGTGTTTTATGCGCTGCAAGATTTAGATTTTGCTGTGCTACATCGGTGGCTTAAGCATGGCGCAAAGCTTCAACAATATTGAGCTTGGCAGCGCGGCGGGCGGGCCACCATGAGGAGAGCAGCGCCACCCCCATTAGCCCAAGACCGGTGCTCAGCATCATTTTGCCTTCTCCCCACACGCGTACCGTCAACGGGATAGGATCGACATTCCCCGGCGGGGTCCACGTTAGGCCACTGTGGTTCACGATCCACGCGATGCTTAAAGCGCTGATTAAGCCAATCATTGCCCCAATCGCGCCCAATAATGTGCCCTCACAAACAAACAAACGCCGAATCCCCGACTGGCGTAAGCCAATGGCGCGCAACGTGCCAATTTCCACCGTGCGCTCCACCACCGCCATACTCATGGTATTGCCGACGGTAAACAACACGATCGAGCTAATGAGCAAGGAGATAAAACCAAAAATCACACTAAACATGCCAGTAATTTGCTCGTATTGCGGGTTAAGCGTGGCAAAGTCGTATACTTCAAGCGGCTGATTTTTAAGTGGCCCTGCCATTAGCTCCACCAAGCGCGCCTTTGCTGCGGGCATTTGGCTGGTGTGTTTAAGTTGCAGCACAATCGCAGTCACTTGCGGGGCTGCGGCGCCATACACCAAGCGTTGTGCTTGGGGTAAATGCAGGGCGACAAACATATCATCGAGCTCTTTCACCCCCGTGCTTTCCGCCTTCACTACATTCAGCGCTGCCACATTAGGTGCGCCATGCGAGTTGGCCGCTAGCATTTCGATCCGCCCCGTCGCAGGGCCCGACGCCGCGCTCGACAAAGCCAAGACATCAGCGGGGGCAGCGGGGCCAGATAAAGCTTCTACTGGCGTGGCTTGCGGGCAGTTTTTAACTTTCAGCACCCCACACAAGGCCAAGACCCGTGCCACCCCCGTGCCAATCACCGCAGAATCGGCCGATGTGCCAGTTAATGAAGAGATTTTAGGTTTTACAGGAAACTCATAATCATTCCAGCGCCTCAGCACATTTTGGTCTTCTACGACCACTCCACGACCAAAAACGGTACGGGATACACCCGCCGCAAAATTACCCGCGATACCACCCAAGCTTAAGGTTGGCGTGACCATTGTCAACATCGGTGCCAGTACGGGGTCATTTTTTAAAGCAAGCACCAAGGCAGGATAATCAGCAATCCCGTAAGCCGCCGGATTACCATTACCGTACAGAAAGTAATCTTTGTGCTGAATCTGTAAATGCCCACTGCTTTGCACGAAGCCAGTTTGTAAACCCAAATGAATATTCTGGCTATAACCGCCAAACAACAATACCGACACCACCCCCACCAACATGGCTAATAAGGTTGCCAAAGAGCGCCGATAATTTCGCAGTAAATTGCGTAGTGCTAAAGTCAGCATATTCATGCCATCACCTCTACTTTAACTGGGGCCTGATTGGGTTCGCAGCGCTCTATGCTCATAATTTGGCCATCTTTAATAAACACCGCATCGTCGGCCTCGGCCAATACTTGCGGATCATGCGAAGAAAACACAAAGCTCACCTGCAGCTCACGTTGCATACCGCGCATCAGCGCCAAGATTCCTGCACCGGTTTGGCTGTCTAAATTAGCTGTTGGCTCATCAGCCAAAACCAGCTTAGGTGCGGTGGCCAAAGCACGGGCAATGGCCACACGCTGCCTTTGCCCACCGGATAATTGCCCTGGGCGATTTTTTGTCTTATCGGCCAAACCCACCGCATCCAGCAACTCCATCACGCGCTTTTTTCTGATTGCACCGCGCACATTGAGCATACGTAAGGGCAGCTCAACGTTTTCATATGCGCTAAGCACGGGTAATAAATTAAAATTTTGGAAAATAAAACCGAGATGCACCGCTCTAAAATCAGCCAAAGCATTGTCAGACAATAAACGGACATCCTGCCCAGCCACCCACACCTCGCCCTTATCGGCGCGATCAATGCAGCCCATCAAATTAAGCAAAGTGCTCTTACCACTACCAGATTGCCCAGCAATCACCGTAAAACGGTTGGGATGAATTTCTAGATTAACGTCTTGTAAGGCCGGTACATCAACCGAGCCTAAACGATAATGCTTGCTGACTTGTTTTAATATGATCGGATACATTAGGGATGCCTCAGCGAGGGAAGTGCACCTAATATATGCTGGCCGGCTATTTTATTTATGACCATGAGATGAAGCGCATCTACACCCGATAAAACACCACTCAGCACGATAAACTGCAGCACGACCTCAAGCATCGCATTCAAAGCAATTTGGCGCTCCTTGCCATAGAGGCCTAGGCCGCTCCTAGCAGCCTGTCGGACTTAAGCGATCGTAGCGAGGGAAAGATCGGTTTGAGACAGATTTAGCGGGTTTTTGAGGCGAATAGCTGGCTATTCAACGAGAAAATGCGTGAAATATGGCCAAATCCGGC